>NZ_JAMPKG010000006.1:0-206718 GCF_039962015.1 Trichocoleus sp. AS-A1
GATGTTGCAGTTCTTCCGTTGTCTCTTGGACTGCCACTTTGAACTGATTTGCCATTGCTACACCTACCCTGTTGCTTTCTTCAATTTAGTGCATCTTCATTGGAAACTGGTATCAGCGCTTCGCTATCGCGCTTCTTCGCGGGAAATTAAGCGATCGTCGAAGAGGAATCGCCGCACATCGGTATCGATCCACAACTCGTGCAGGGAGTCTAGATCGTCCATCTGGCAAGGTCGCAGGCGCAGACGGTCAGTGTGTAATAAGTAGGTCATAGCCGATAGAGTTCTTGCAAAAGTCGATTTTTACTCTGTAGCTGTAAGATTTATTACCTCTTTCTTCCCTATTTATGCCAGAAGTTTAATGTTCTGCTGTCCTACTCATTGCCAAAAATACGGCGTTTCGGTCAAGTTAATCGCAAAGTTAGCTCGCTGCGATCGCCTGAATAGGAAGTGGTAGCCTTTGGAAATAGATTTTGGATTGACGCAAGGAAACCCAAGCTATGACGATGAGCGATCGCGCTACGAGGCATCGTAGGAGTACACAGCGCTCGCTTTATTGTTGCACTAACGGCTGCTGATATCACTGCGGCAAGTAGTTTAGAACAAAGCCGGAGGTTGCCAATCCATGCGTTGCATGACTTTGTTAGGTGGTGTGTGGGGGTATCGCACCTTTCTGGACGAGTTGACTATCAATTGACTCAACAAGAGTTTGTATCGCATCAACGCCACGCCGAGCAAAACCAACTGTAAGAGGCAATGCACTGCCCACTTTACTTGGAACCCGAAGAAATGATGCATAGCGATCATAGAATGCTTGATCAATTAATCCTGATTGGTGTACGAGTAAATGTCGAACTTCAAAGAATGCAACAGCCTCGTCGAGAATCGCTCGCTCAAGGTCAACGCCAGTATCAGCAATTAGACGATCAATTGTCTTACTTGTATTTCGTCCACCTTCGAGCCGTTTGAAAACTTGCTCTACCATGAAGTCTGCAATCGCATTGTAACTGCCCAACTTCACAATTTCTTGATACTGCAAAGCACCTGGCGCTTTACCAACAACCAATAATGGTTTGTGATTGTAGAGTTCACGAAGCAGGTTTTTGCAGTACTCACCGAAATGAGTGTAGTTACGGCACAGAGCTAATTCTTGATTATTGCGGCGAACCCGATTGAGGATTGAGGATGGTTGCTTGGCTTTCACATTAAGGGCTTTATAAGTCTTTGGGGATACTTTAAGAATTGTAGAAATTTTCTCATCTGGATTATCATGAGCTTTAATCTCACGTTGTATTACTTCAATAGCAGCATCAACAACTTCAAGCTGCTGAAGAACTTCATTACATCTATTGTTGAATAAGCACAGCGATTTGGATGGCTTAATCATCAGTTATATATATCAAAAAGCAAACTACCCTACTAATTATCCACCTAACTATATATTCAACTGCACCTGCGGTCGAACCTCTATTGGAACTTAGGCATTTTCTAGCCACTAAAGGGGCTGAAAATGCCTCTGCGTAAGGGAAAGAGGTCGATGACAAAAAATGCCTAAAACCCTTAGCGAATACTGGATTTGTGCTCGTTTGAGCTAAAGCTCTTTCTCTATCTAGGTTTGAAGCCATTTTTATCAATTTTTGTCTAAGTCCCGTTAACACACTGGCAGGTTGTGCAGCCTGAATGATTGTTTTAAAAATTACCTTACAAGGATGCCCCCACCAATAACTTAAGCAAGCTAACGTGCAGATATCCTGATTGAGCGAGAAGTCAGGTGTCTAATGCTCCAAACGGTTTGGCATCTGACAGGTCAAAGATTTCAATAGCATCTTCACGGCGAATCATACGTTTTCCAAGATGCGGGAAATCGGCAATTTCTACATCAAGGTTTTCTCCTCCCATTAGGTAAACTAAGTCTTCATCGCCTGCATTCCTCAGATGATGAGCGACTGAAGGAGTCGGGAATGCCATGAAGTCTCCTGCACCAACTTCAAATTCTTCCCCGTCAATTTCCGCAATTCCGCAACCCGATAGGATGTAAATCCATTCTTCTTCGCGGTAGTGGGAATGATAGACAAACGATTCTTTTCCTGGAGGGACTTTTGCGAAGTTGACTCCGGTGCGCTTTAGCCCGAGCAAACGCCCCATTTGTGTCCCTGAGATTTCTGATTTCGGATTCCAGGGGTGCGAGAATGTTTGCATATTGTCTTCAATTTGTTGACGCCGCAAAATTAAAGATTTCTTGTCTACCATGTTCGTAACCCTCAGATGGTTTACTGGATACCTAACAGCTAAATTCAGCGATCGCAATATGGGATTTCATAGAGGTTTCTCCTCGCAAGCAAAATATAAGTCTGGATAGGGACACTGTTACTCATTTACTGAAGACACACGCCACCCTGCTGCTTTTCGGTCAATGGTTTTGATAAAGTCGTCTTTCCCGTCCATATATCCCTCTATATCATCGGGATACATCTCGGCTAATTTCCGCTTAAGGTTACTGTATTGCTGTGCATCGTCAGGATGAGCAATCATGTAATCTCGAAATGCTAAGTGATGCTTTACCTGTGCTGAACCAATCTCGAATGTATGAATGTGATGTGTTCTGATACCTGCTTGGCTATTCTTAAGGAAGAATCGCCGACCGGGAATTCCATATTCACCCATCACTTCATAACCCAGTGACTCCATTGCTGCACTCTGCTCATCTACACGAGAAATGTCTTTCACTTCAACCAGCAGATCGATAATGGGCTTTGCGTAAATATTAGGAATTGCCGTGCTACCAATATGATGTAGTGCAACCATATTTTCACCCATTGCCTCAGCAACTTGCTGCGACTCAGCCTCAAACGCATCTCGCCACTGTAGATTGTGTGGAACTACTTCAACTTTGAACGGCATGACTGGCACCTGTAGTAATGCAAGATTCTGGGAAGGAAGAGCAATTCTTGGCTACACTCGCAGATTCTCCAATTGCGAGATTCTTGATTTGTAGATAAGTGCTGTCTGAGGTCATTAATCTTGTGTCAGTTTGAGAGGGTCTGGCATTTCGGTGTATTCAGTTGGGGAACCACTGATTTTAAACCAGGAATTTGGAAGCAACAAAGAGGCAGATATCGCGATCGCAATTAATCTGGATTTTGTGCAACTCTACTAGCAAATCGACTACTGGCAAATCGACAGGCTGTTTGTTTGCAGATAATCCCGCATCCAGGCACAGTTTAGAACCAGTAGGGCATCCAGATCCAAATTCCATAAAATGATCGTGCGATCGCTACTAGCTGAAGCGATTGTTTGACCATCTGGGCTAAAACTTATCCCCAAAACGCTATCAGTATGCCCACGGAGGGTTTTGAGCAATTTCCCACTCAGGCTCCAGAGTTTCACCGTTCCGTCAGAACTGGCAGAAGCGAGAGTTTGACCATTCGGGCTGAAGCTGATGCTATTGACTCGATTGGTATGTCCGGTTAAGGTTTGGAGCAACTGACCGTTGCTCCAAAGTTTTACGATTCCATCAGCACTGGCAGAAGCGAAGGTACTACCATTGGGACTGAAGCTGACATCTAAGATACCAGCACTATGTCCCGGTAGATTGCTGAGCAAACTTCCGTTATGCCAAAGCTTCACCATTTCGTCAGCACTCACAGAAGCTAAAGTCTGTCCATCCGGGCTGAAACTCACGCTTGTTACCGAATCCTGATGTCCGATCAAGGTATCCAGTAGAGTTCCATCCCGATTCCAGAGTTTCACAGTTCTGTCGGCACTCGCTGAGGCTAAAGTCTGACCATCTGGACTGAAACGAACACTCAAGACACTAGCAGTATGTCCCTGGAAGGTCTTCAGAAGCGTGCCCTCTTTGTGCCACAATTTTATCGTTTTGTCAGCACTCGCTGAAGCAAACGTCTGTCCATCCGGGCTAAAACTGATACTGGAAATCTCCCCATTGTGTCCTTTGAGAGTTTTTAGCAGCTTCCCGTCTTGATGCCAAAGCCTCACTGTTTTGTCGGCGCTGGCGGAAACCAAAGTCTGACCATCTGGACTAAAACTTACACCCCGCACCTCAGAATCATGCTTCTGCAAAGTGGGAAGTTTCTCAGCGTTAGGGTGCCAGAGTTTAACTGTAGTATCGGCGCTGGCAGAAGCCAAACTCTGACCATCGGGGCTGAAACTCACACTGTAAATCGAAGCGCTGTGTCCTTTGAGAGTAGAAACAAGCGTGCCATCCAGACGCCAAAGTTGCACCGTTTTGTCTGCACCGGCAGAAGCCAAAGTTTGACCGTCTGGGCTAAAACTAACCGCCCAAACGAGATCCTTGTGTTCGGTGAAAGTTCTGTAGGGACGAGTTTCAAACCCTCCCAGACTCCGATTCTGACGCCAGAGTTTCACTGTAGTATCTGCACTGGCAGAAGCCAAAGTCTGACCGTCGGGGCTGAAACTGACGCTATTGACTGAAGCGGTATGCCCTTTTAGAATCCCTAGCAATTTACCATTACGGTGCCACAGTCTAATTGTTTTGTCGGTGCTAGCTGTCGCTAAGGTTTGGCTGTCTGGGCTGAAGTGAATACTTGTTACCCAAGAGCGATGACCCTTTAAGGTGACAATTAGGCTGCCGTTCCGCCGCCAAAGTTTCACCGTTTTATCCGCACTGGCAGAGGCGAGAAACTGACCATCTGGGCTAAAAGCAACGCTATTGACTTTGCCAGCGTGCCCTTTGAGAGTAGTTATGAGTGTACCGTCCCGGTGCCAGAGTTTCACCGTTTTGTCATAACTTGCAGAAGCCACCATTTGGCTGTCTGGGCTGAAGCTGACGCTTTTTACTTTGTCTCGATGTCCTTCCAGCGTCGTCAACAGCCTGCCATCCCGTTGCCAAAGTTTAACTGTACCGTCATCACTCGCAGACGCGATGGTTTGACCATCCGGGCTAAAACTGAGGCTAATGACTGTTCTTTGATGTCCCTCCAGACGGTTATACTCTCTGACGCCGTAGACGGCTTGCTGTAGAACCGTTACCACTCGAATGCGGGTATCGGGTTTGGCTTCGATAGATTGTTGTAGCTGTCTACCTGCCTTTAAACTTTCCAGCAATGCTTCTAGTTCTTTATTTGAGGCTAAAAGTTCATCTGAGGAGGCACTTAAAGCATTGAGTTGGGCATCGATTTCACCCGTTTCGGCTCGCTGCCATTGCTTTGTGGCAATTCCCACTAGCAATCCTAGTCCTATCAAACCGCTGGTGAGTCCCAGGATAACTTGTCTTCGTTGGCGATCGCGTACTCTCTGCTCTCGTGCTTGCAGCGCCAAACTTGCCTGTATAAAAGTTTGCTCCGTTGAACTCAGATCCGCCGAACGTTCGGCGTACCAATGTTGGGCTTCTAATAACGGCGCACCTCGCCACAGTACACCCTCATCTTGCTGGCTATCCCATTGTCGCAAAGCTATCCGCAATCGCTCCTGCCAAGTCCGGAAGCTGCGGTCATCTTCTAGCCACTGGCGCAAGCGTTGCCACTCTCGAATCAGCGCTTCATGGACGATTTCGACGGTTTCAACCCTGGTTGCCTCATCTTGTCTGCTAACAACCAAACGCGCATCTGCTAGGCGCGTAACTAAGTTCCAATTGTCTTGTCCTACGTCGGTGCGGGTGGCGATGCGGCGAGTATCGGCGGTGCCTTCACCGGGATGCACTAATTGGAGAAAGATACGCTTTGCCTGTTGCTGTGCTTCCGGTTTGAGTGCCGCGTACACCTGTTCGGCATAACTGGCGAGTGCTTGTTCGACACCGCCAATGGCATCATAAGCAGCATGAGTGAGGATACCATTGCATTGTTGTTCCCACAGCAAGGTTAGGGCAAACTCCAGTAAAGGCAAAGAACCGGGTTCGCAGCTAACGGCATCTAGTATGCGCGATCGCAATCCTTCCTCGATCTGTACGCCTAAATTCTGGGCTGGTTTTGCGATCGCTGCTTGCAGTTCTAAGCGGCTCATTTGCCCTAAAAATTCTGGGGGGAAGCGCTGCAACGCAGAGGCAAAGGGATGATAAGAAAGTGCGTATTCGCAGAAATCTGCTCGTAAAGTGAGAATTAGGGTAAAACTGGGTATCTGGTTGACAGCAGTTAATAATTCATCTTGAAAGCGTTGACGGATTTCAGCTTCCTGACAAAGCGCGTACAATTCCTCAAACTGATCGGCAAATAAAAGCAGATGGTCAGTTGTGGGAGTTTTATCTAGAATTCGCTCTAACACAGCGATTAATGGCAAGTCACCCTGCTGAATTGCTGTTGCTAGTTTGTTGATTTCAACCAAACGATCCGTTTCACGCAACTGCGGTTCTAATAGGGGAATCAGTTGTTCTGCCAGTTTTAAAAAAGGACGATTCCCCGGACGAAAGCTAACAATTAGCCAGTTTTCTATCTGACGCAGACGTGGAATTAAACCTGCAAAGACTGCGGAAGATTTACCGCTACCGGAAGGACCAATCGCAGCAACGAGTGGCTGATTATATACCGCTTTCAACAGTTTCTCAGTGAAAGCCTCCCTACCAAAGAAAAACGGTGCATCGGCTTCTTGAAATGCAGACAAACCCCGATAGGGACAGGGGAAATCTTGCCCAGTTTGTACGGGCACGGCACTGCCGTGTCCGTACCCCTCAAGAGACCCTTTTCCTCTATCATGTAATCCTTGCCAAATTATGGGCACCGCTGTGGGATTTTGGCATATTACTGGCAACCAACTGGCGCAAGGACATCGATCCTCTAAAGCTTGCAACTGTTCTCGTGCTTCTCGCACAGAGGTATAAAAAGACTCACCCCTAGAAAAGGCAGTGAGAAAATACTTGAGAAATTCCTGAGCAACCAAGTCAGGGACTGGTTCCCGCATGACGACGATTTGGGGAATGTGGAGGCTTTCGAGGGAACGTGCTAAGCCTAGTCCATCGCAGGAGTTGAAAACTGCCAGTTGTAAGCCGCGTTCTATGGCTCTTTTCAGAGCATAGGTTAACTCGGTGATGGATAAGCGATCGCTACCATTAATTTCGATCTCGCCCGTTTCCCCACAAGCAAGGCTGGAACTATGTCCGGCAAAAAATAAGATATCCCACCCAGATGAGTCCCAAAGTTGTTGGTATAACTGGCGGCGTTGCGGTTCGACTAAAAAGACAATTTCTGCATCACAAAGCAAACTTGAAAGTAGCTTTCGATCTGCTTCAATATCAATCCCAGTCCCATTCCCCAAAACCGCTAAAATTCTGGGTTTTTTCCGTAATGGTGCATCAGTTTCTACCCATTCGTAAGCAGTTGCTCCCAGCGCTACTTCTGCCTTGGGGTAACGCTCGAAAAAATCCCAAAAATGCCAAGGGAGTCGTCGCAGTTGGTTGTTTTCTATTTGCAGAATCAACCGCACTGTATCAGTTGGTAATAATTTTTCGAGTAATTTTTCTCGAATGGGGCGAAATGACTCAGCTTTGAGCCAGATTGTCAAACTATCTGCTAAGGTTTGAGCAGACTGGCGGCAAGCGTCAAGTAAATCTTTTGGAGAACCCTGAATAATTTGTCCTCCTCTTTCTTCCAAGCGAAACAGGAACGACAGACTGCGATAAATAGACTGCCAGTGTTCGTATTGTTCCAGGAACTGAGTTGCTGGGGGCAATTTACCTTTGGCACGGGTGGTAACAGCATGGTTGCCTTCTCCCCGAATTTCCAGCGTTGCTATTGCTCCCTGATGCAAGTCACCATCGATATCCAAGATGACTAACTTTTCCATTGCTGCCTGCTAGATGACAAAGGCTTCTGTGATGCTAATATCTCCTAACGCTACTTTGATACTAAATTGTTCCCTCACTTGTCCGCTGAACTCATATTGCATAAAGGTATCAGTCCTGCTAGCAATAATTTCTCGGAACACTTCCCCAGATTCTGTAAGTACCATCAATTTCAGTTGAGGTGGCAGCGCCATTTGTGGATTGACAGAACGAAGTTGCAGATGAATGCCCAACCTTTCCTGGTTTTCTGGCTGGATGGTGACAATTAAAACAACTGTTTTTGTTTGTAACTCAATTTGCTTTGCCCGTCTTACAGTCGATCTGCGTAATGCTAAAAGGGGCGTTTGTGGCGTCAACACCTCTTCTACTGTCTGCCAACCTGGCTCGAAGAGATTTTGTAACCAGTTGTTTAAGTGCGATCGCGTCTTGTCGGGTGCATCTGACAGCGCCGATTCGAGTTGATCTAGATACTCCATCAGTGCATCCAAAGATTGCAAGTCAGCCAGTTGCAGTTCCTCTGGCGGATCGATAGTAGCAACAGCGGGAGCAAATCCAATCAGCTGTGCTTCCTGCAAGTAGACTGGTTCTGTGGGAGTAGAACGCGATCCAAACTGAACTGCCACATAGCCAACTCGATCTTGCATCACTTCTGGCGGTAGCGTAACTGATGTCTCCCCAGGCAGGACGGGACGGCACTCTAATCTACCTAAGTTAGGCAACACCAGATCCGCTACATCAAACATGGCTCGCATACCAGGATGCCAGCTGTCGCTTGAGGTGAGATCCGGCTCGTATCTCAGCCATTTTAGATAGCGGTGAACTGCCCACACAGCCAGGGTATTGAGATATACCCGTACCCCTTTTTCAGGAGTCGCTTGCTCTTGTGCAAATTGTCGCGCCAGCTGATGGGCGGTGTCGCTGAGGGGAACGTTAAGAGAAACAGGTGCGGTGCTATTCATAAGTCTTCTTCTACATTTGGTTGATAGCCCAAACTTCTAGCGATCGCTTGGAGAAGCGGGACTCCCTTGTTTTTCCAATGCCAGTTCAGGGTGTTGTAATTAATGTTGAGATCCCGTGCTACAAGAGCGAGTTTGTCGGGTGGATACTTTAAGAGCAAGCGCTGGCTGAGGATTTGGCAGTTACACTCTGGATAAGCTTGGGGATGGCAACGCCGAAGTTTGCCTTCCGGATCTCGGTCAATATATTGCTTTAGCTGAACCCCAATTCTTTGATTTTTCCGCTGTTCCTGTTCTCGCCGGGTTTGTGCTTCTATTTCTAAAAGCGTACAGGGAACTGAAGCCGCCAAGCGATCGCCAAAAGTTTCGCTCCCCTCATCCCCCAAGGGCACATCAAGCGAGAGGGGTGGTTTCCTCAGTTGTTCTTGAAATTCCGCTTGAGGATTCTTGGGATTTTTGGCGCGAGTCTGCTGGGAGGAATGCAAGTCGCGCACTTCATATTTCAGGCGTAATTTCAGGTTAATCCAAGCCACCAAACTCTTCTCTAAAGAAGGCTGTCTGGGTTCAAATTCGTGTATTTCATCAGCCAATTTCAGCAATGTATCATCCAAAGCTTCCAAGTAATCCGGGTGAGCGGATCTCGCCAATCCTGGCAATTGCTGAATTTCTATCAACAGCTGATTCATCGCTTTTCGCCAGCTAAGGCTCCCAGATGGATGCTGACGGACTGCTTCAATTAGTTTGCCTAGCCGCTCATCCCGTTCGTTCATAGCAGGGAATTAAGTAAGATTCTCTCCTCTTGCTGTCGGGTCAGCCTATCCAAACCATCTTCGCTCTTCACGGTTTTTGTAAAGTTTTGTAACAAATTTTGGGTATATCCCCACAACTTTGAGGCAGGTGCCTGAGAGATCCGTAGAGCGATACCTGAATTGATAGGAGAAGATGTCATGAATCACTTCGCAATCCTAATGTACTTTTTGCGCGATCGCCAGGAATTTCTGGAAGAGATTAGTAAAGGGATAAGAATTGAAACCAAAATTGTTTCCTTGTTAATTAGTAGTTCAGTCTTTTTTGCACTTTATGGAGCAATCATCGGCTCGTTTAGTGGCGGATTGCAAATGGTTGCTTCAGCCATTAAGCTACCAGCCTTATATTTAATCACTCTAGCTGTTTGTTTACCTAATTTATATTTCTTTGATGTAATTTCAGGCTCTAGGCGCAGCTTTGGACAATACCTGGTTTTACTATTAGCTTCAATGTCAATCATTGGGGTAATGCTTTTCAGTTTTGCACCAATCACCCTGTTTTTTCGTCTTTCCATTAACGATTATCAATTTTTTAAACTCTTGAATGTACTGGTCTTTACCATTACAGGTTTGATTGGGATTAATGTTTTTTATCGAAGCCTGATATATATCAACGAGAAAGATTCTGACAAGCCAAGTAACCGCACGGCGATGATTCGAGGCTGGTTAGTGTTATATGGCTTTGTCGGAAGCCAACTAGGATGGACGCTCAGACCCTTTTTTGGCAATCCTGGTAGCCCCTTCGAGCTATTTCGCCCTCTAGAAAGTAACTTTTACTTTCATCTTTTGAAAATAGTTTCTGACGCACTAGGTCTTCGTTAAGCACGTAACAGGAACCAACTGATATGCAAGCTGACTTAGAAAATTTACAGATGACAAAAGAAGATCTGGAGACTTTGGTTGATTTAGATCCTAGCACTGCTCTAGCCATTGATGCTTATAGAGGGTTTATCCTCAAAAATCCCAAGCAGATGCTATCAGTTCTCCTGACGGAACTATTTATACTCATGCTGGTCTTAATTTTTGTTATGCCAGTAAGTCTAATTTTACTTCGCAACGCTGGAAGTTTACCGGGAAATACAGATGGTGTTACCAGATTATTAATCATCATTTCTAGTATTTCTCTGTTGGGTGTCTTGATTTGGAATGCTTATTTTTGGCAACAAGTTAAACAAGTCAAATCTTTATCGAGGTTACTAGATAAAGTCGATAAGTACAATCGCGTAATTCAAGCGATCGCTCTCATCGACGAACTAGAATCAGCAAGCCGCTCAGCCTCGAGGTGTAATAGCCTCAGCACTAGAAAAGAAGTCATTCAAGCTTTGAGCATTACTAAAGAAACTTTGAGCGGCGCTTTACAAGCGGAAATGCTCATGAAGAAACATCGTAAATTCCTGAGCAATCATTATGAGTTATTTGCAAACCTTGAAGAAAATCTTATTTGCTTGATGTCATTTAACTTGAGCGATCGCGTAGATGAATATAGCCGCTTACTCAATGAATCTTTGCAGATTGGGATTAGCGTGCATAAGGAATTGAAGAATTAACGAACTGCATTAGCAAATCATGCGCGTTAGCGCTTTAGGATGCCAAGGGCACCAAGAAAGAAACCGAAAAGGGTTTTACGAAATATTCAGAATCGCTGTTGAAGAAATCATGGTTAATGAGAATTTAATTTCGGGTTGATTGAAACCAAAATTATCAATGGTTTATCAATCATTTTCTAAATAATCGAAAATTTGTTCCTAGGTGTACTTCCATTATGAAGAATCTGCTTCATGCCACATATCACGGCATATTTTGGTTCTGTAATATTACATTTTTGCTGGTTGTCTGCGCTGGGTATTGGCCTGCATATACAGGCGAAATCATTAAGGCTGCGTCGAATAGTCCGATCGAAAGAGAATTTTTCATCACCCTTGCAGTTCTGATTGTGATATCGATTATCTGTACGGTGCTGGGACTGCGGCGTTTCCGTAAGCAACCTTTACAGCTGATGCGTTTGTTTTATGGCGTGGAAGCACCCCTGTTTCTCCTGTGCCTACTATTGTTTTTCCTTAGACAGGGACTCCGCCTCCGGCTTGCGGAACTCACCCCCGCAAGTGCCTTGATTTTGGGCACGGTGGGCGTTTGTATCGTTGCTTTTTACCTGGAAGTGCTGTATGGCTATGCAAAACGTCATCGAGCGATCGCATGGTTGCAAATGATGGCTCACAGTCTGATGCCGGGGGTTGGTGTGTACCTAGGGTTGCTGCTGCTATTTTATGCCGCACCCGCAGCCGCCTTTCTCGTGTACAACTTCTTCCAATTTCAGTGGATAAGGGACTTTGGGTATATATGGGCTTCCGGAAACTGGTGGATGCCCGTCTCTTTTATGCTCTTTTGCGTAAGCGTTATCCTATCCCTGTTCATGCCTTGGATATTGGCAAGCTACTACATTCAATCTGGGCAGCGAATCTTACGTGCTTTTGCGGCTCAGCATGGGCGAAACCGCACTGTTATTGGTTCGGGGACGGTGGTGACTGCTTGGATGATTCTGTGCCTCTCATTCAATGCCCAGCCTCAGATTCAGGCATTTAAACTGTTAGACAACCCAGCACCATCAGATAGCGAAAAGGCAGCACTTGTAGCGAAGTCCGATTTGATTCGGGATGGACTCCTGAACGCTTATTTTTCTTCTTATCGGTATCTGGGCACTTCAGAAGAAAATGACCATATCCGCGTTATGTATGAGAGCGTTTTTGGCTCACCAGAGCCGCTTTCCCAGTTCTTCCAAGACAGCTACAATCACCTGATGTCGCCGTTTTTATACAACGGCTCCCTGAGAGATATGGAAAAAGCTGGAAAGCTGTACGCCCAGTTTTTTGACAAGCCGATTCAAAAAGCAGAACGACAAGCAATTCAACACGCTTTGCAATCTAGTGGTAATTTGGACGATGCAAAGGCAGGATTGCTGAATATTAACCAGGAAAAGGTGTGGTTGCGATCGCAACAAGTCATCGTTAAACCACAGGGCGATTGGGCCGATGTGGAACTCTATGAAGTGTATGCCAACAAAACCACTGATGTTGAGGAAATTTTCTATTCCTTTTCTTTGCCAGAAAGCGCGGCAATTACAGGAGTTTGGTTGGGCGACAGCGAGAACTTAGCCAAGCGCTTCCCTTTCAAAGTTTCGCCACGCGGTGCCGCTCAGAAAGTTTATACTTCACAGGTAAGGCGCTGGCGTCCCGTCGATCCAGCTTTACTTGAGCAAGTTGGGCCACTTCAATATCGCTTGCGAGCCTTTCCCATTCCTCCCCGTTTATCACCGCAGGAACAAGCGGAGTCAGAAGATCGACCAACCGAAATGCATCTGTGGCTGACCTATAAAGTCATGCGACAAGAGAAGGGGTGGGCGTTACCTCAGCTAGGAGAGAAGCGTAACATTTTTTGGAATGAAGACACCCAGCGTATCCGCAATGGAGAAGTTTTAGCACGGGTTGGCGATGAATGGTTGGAACCATTTTTGCCAGCAGATGGGCAATACCAGCCAAGTCTACATCAGGTTAACTTGCCAGATGGCTACCAAATCTCAGCCAAACCCTTAGCTGCAAAAGATTACTTGATGCCCCAAGGGAAGCGGTTTGCAGTCATTGTCGATGCTTCGCGGAGTATGGCAGTACGCACCAAAGAACTGACGGAAACATTGAGCTGGTTGGAACAACACGGCTTTGCTGACAACATCTTCGCGAATAATGATGCTGATTTGTACATCAGTGCGTCTCCTGGTGCAAAACCGCAGCGCATCGATGATATCAGTCGCTTCGATGCCATGAAGATGACATTCTACGGCAGCATACAACCCAAGGAAATGCTGCGGCAGTTTACGCAACTGCGAGGGAATACGCCTTACGACGGCATCTTATTGGTGACGGATGAAAGCGGTTACGAGTTATCAGACAATCGCAAAGATGTGCCAGTAATGCCTGCACCGTTGTGGGTGGTGCATCTAGGAGCGTTGCCACCTGCTTACGATGATGCAACTCTTAAAGCCATTCAAGACAGTGGTGGCGGTGTGTGTACTGAAATTTCCGAAGTTTTGCAGCAACAGGCAACGAAGGCAGCGTTAGGGTCATCTGTCGTCAGCGTAGTGGATGGCTATGCTTGGGTTTTGGAAAAAACCCCCAAAAATACTCAGAGTGCTGATGCAACTCAAAACTTTAATACTCAAGGTTTTGAACCTCTAGCGGCGCGGCAAATGGTTTTGGGGTTAAGCAAACAGCTGAATGGAAAGCAGATTGCTCAACTGGATGCCATTCATGCGATCGCTAAAACTTACAAAATTGTCACTCCCTACTCGTCCATGATTGTACTGGTCAATGACGAGCAACGAGAGGCACTTAGAATTGCGGAAGCTCAGAAAGACCGTTTTAACCGTTCGGTTGAAGATGGAAAAGAGCAACTGAGGCAACAGAACAATCGTTTTAGCGCTAGTGTACCCGAACCCTCTGCGATTATCGGGTTGGTAGCGATCGCCTTGTTCCTGATTCGCACTCGTCAACGCGGTGTCAAACTACAATAGATGCACGTTTCGACTGTGAGAAACAGAAGGCTCAAAGGCTCACTACTATAGCCATTCAAGGGTTGGGTGCGATACATCAGTAAGGGCTTTTTGAATGCCATGCTCCTACAATGACATTCAAAAAGCCGCTACTGAACGTTAGAACCGCAATCTATTCCACCCAACCGAGAAACGCTCTATGCTCTATCGTAATTTCTCAACGCAAGCCGAGCTGGATGCTGAATATAACGTAGAAAAGTCAGTACCAGATTTCACTGTGTACGCAGATTTCTACGTGAAAACAAGCGCTAGCGTGCGCTCTGCGTTGTCTTGCAAACTCCAGGTTCCCTTTGGCCCCACTCTAGCCGAACATCTGGATATCTTTCCAGCAGCTCAACCGGATGCCCCCATCTTGGTGTTTATTCACGGTGGCTACTGGCGACTGCTCAGCAGCCAGGATTTTAGTTTAGTCGCCAAAGCACCTGTGGAAGCGGGAGTTACAGTAGTCGTCACCAACTATGCTTTGTGTCCTACCGTGACAATGGATGAGATCGTGCGTCAGAGTCGAGCAGCGGTTGCTTGGATTTATCAAAATGCTTCTAGTTTTGGAGGCGATCGCGATCGCATTTACGTCTCTGGTCACTCGGCGGGCGGTCAATTAACAGCAATGCTGATGGCAACTGACTGGGAAGGAACCTACGGTTTACCCGCCGATATCATTAAAGGAGGCTGCGCGATTAGTGGTTTATTTGACCTGATGCCCTTTCCCTACACCTGGCTGCAACCCGCTTTACAATTAACTTGGGGAGAAGTTCTCCGCAACAGCCCCATCCTGCATATTCCCGACAAAGCCGGATCGCTGATTGTCACCTACGGCGGGGATGAATCTAAAGAATTTCAACGCCAGTCCGATGAGTTTCTAGCAGCCTGGAAAGCGAAAGGTTTAAAAGGCGAATATCTACCCCAACCTGGTAAAAACCACTTTACTGCCATTGATGGTTTTCTCGATGTTAATAGCGATCTGTGTACTGCTATCCTGCGACAGATGGGCGTTAAGGCGTAGCGCTTATTGAGGGTTGGTTTATGAGCGGATCTCCTCTGCTAACAAAAATGCCCTCTCTGGTGAGAGGGCAGCATTGCTTTTATGATTTGAGGAGTTTCATTGATACAAATAAAAGCGTAAGCCTTGGATGTGACGCGGGTGTGGCAATCAGATACCAAGGTTGCGATCGCCTTCGAGTCTCGCCGCTGATGCTGTTCTTGTAACCTGCGAAGGCAGTTTGGTTTGTAGAGACAAGGGTTATCACGTTTCGCCTTCTGACGGACTTTCTTATTCAAGCACGATCGCGTCTACCCAATCTTGATAATCGGGATCTCGATTTTCCGTAATCGCGATGAGTTTTTCTCGCAGTTTTGTAGTAATCGGTTTGCTCTCTGGTAATTGATAGTTTTCAATTTTTTTGATGGGCGCAACCTTGGCAGCCGTCCCGCTCAAGAAAACTTCGTCAGCGATAAAAAGCTCTGATTTATCAACGGGTCTTTCTATCGTTTTAATTCCTAGATTTCTGGCAATTGTTAGGACGCTATCTCTGGTAATTCCTTCTAAAATATCCTGTTCAAATCCAGGGGTAATCAGTTGCCCATTTCTCACTAAAAATATATTCATCCCAGAGGCTTCGCAAATTTTTCCCTGCGAATTCATCATAATTGCCTCATCAAAGCCGGACTCTACCGCCTCAGTTTTCGCTAAGGCAGAAGTAATATATGCGGCGCTGATTTTGCCTCTCAGAGGCAAGCTGCGATCTTCTTGTCGATACCAGGAACTAATTCGACAGCTGACTCCTTCCGGAGATAAATAATCTGCTAGCTCAATTCCATAAACTAAAAAATCTTTCTCAACATTATGGAGCCTAGGAGCGATTCCTAACCCCGAAGTATATACGAGAGGGCGGATATAAAAAGACTTGTTTGGTTGATTTTTTCTAATAAAATCAACGATAGTTTCTCGAATTTTAGAGGCTGGTATATCGTAGTGTAAATACTTAGCACTATCACTTAACCTTTGGCAATGACGGTCTAATCTAAATAGTAAAATTTGCTTATTATTTTGAGGATCGGGAATCCCTCTTAATCCCCCAATTGCGCCAGTTCCATAGTGCAAAGCTTGGGTAGCAATAGAAACTTTGGCTTCGTTAAAAGGGACAAATTTATTCTGAAAGTAAGCAATGGGTAAAAAATTATTCATAAGCTTAAAGAAGTTTTTCCAGATGTTTTTCGATTTGCCGATTGCGATTCTACACATTCGGCTTCCTGAACTTTCTTTCAAAATTCAAAAGGAATGTGTGTTCCGACTAAATTAGGAAATTCAAGAACGTTAGTGACTATTACTATATAATGATGTCTTGATTTCGAGCTAGTACAGATTTCGATATGAATAAAACATTTTAATAGTAGGGTGGGCATTGCTCACCCTACTGTTGGGCTAACCTACTACTTGGCTAATAACTAGCAATCTCGTTACCCGCGATCGCAGGCTGGGGTGATTCTGGCACCAGACGCGCCACAGCTTGCTTGACAAATCCTTGCAAGAAAGCAACTCGTTGATTTTGCTGAAACACTTTTTGCAGGGTTTCGCGCAACTGATCCAGATTCAAGGGACGCCCTTCGGATGTCGTAGCGGCTTCCTGCGCTTGGAAATATTCAATCAAGCTCAAACCCGCTAACCGGGTTAGATAGGCAGCGCTGACCCCCTGAACCGCTCCTCCGGCGACAAATGTGATCGCATTGCTCTTGAGAACCCCACCTACGGTTTGAGTCGTTAGTTCAACTAAACCTAGCTTGAGCATCAAGCTACCCATTGTCCCAGCGATCGCTTGCGCTTGTTGAATAGAGAATTTTTGCTGATATAGATTACCGAGATCCATGACGAGCTGACCATTAATGGCAGCAGTTGCTAGCAAGTCCAAGGCGGGGACGGGGTTCGCAAAGGCGGTGGCGGCGGCAATCCACTGATATTGCTCGATAACGGGAAGGGCGCGATCGCGTCTCACTTCATTTAAGGCGGATTTCGCTTCGGCTTTCAGCGCATAAGCTGCTCTCCAAGCCGTTGCCCAAACAAGCTGTTGACTTTCTTGAGCTAAAATTTGGCTTAACCGACTTGCGATCGCACTCATCTCAGGCGCTGGGGTTTCCATCCACTCCCGCACCGAACCATCCAGTTGATGCTGACGCACTTTGATGGGGGTAGGAGAAGCAGCGATCGCCACGATATCTTCTCCGTTCAGCGTTCCTTGCATTCGTTGCCGCAATTGCTGCAACACCGTGGCGCGTTCTTCAGGTAAATACCGATCTTGCTTGTTAAGCACTAGCACTGCACGCTGTTTAGATGCCGCTAGTTGCTGTAAGGTTTGATATTCCGGATCGGTCAAATCTCCATTGGTAAGAAATAGCACCAAATCTGACCTCTCCCCGATTCGGGAAGGGGGCGGGGAGGTGGGGTCAATTGCAGTAAATAAAGCGGGTGTCTCTTGCAAGCCGAGTTTTTGCGGCTGTTGCGAAACCCAGTTGGACTCTAAAACTTGAATTAAGGTGGATTTGCCGACTGACTTTCCGCCAGTGACAGCCAGATGCATCTCCTGGCGGTCGATTTCAGTCGTAATTTTGGCGAGTTGTTCTCTTAGCGGGGCATTTGCCGGATGGTTTTCTGCCTCTGCCTCTAGCTGGCTAATCGTACCTTCGGTTTGAGCGATCGCTTTTTCTACCGTTTCCCTGTCCATCTGGCTGACATCTGGCAGATGAAGCTCTTTGGCTGTCTGTTTCTGAAATAACCAGAAACCAGCGCCGAGTGCGATCGCGCCAATTACACTAAACTCACCGACTGTCCCTGCTGAGTCATGAAAACTCTGCAACAGCCAAAGTGAGAATGATAGACCAATTCCCCCGACTAAAATCGGACGCCGCAAATTCACAGCCATAAATATTTAAATGTAACCGAATCGCTGCTAACCAGCCTACAACAAATCCCTGCAACCTTTTGGGATTGCAGGGATTGTTTACTTTTGTATTTGGTGGCGGGAAGTGGATTTGAACCACTGACCTTCGGGTTATGAGCCCGACGAGCTACCAGGCTGCTCTATCCCGCGTCGTTGCCAACTTATTTACTATAACGCAAATTCAAGAATGTGGCAACTACAACATCGAAAGTTCCCCAACGACATCTAAACGCTTGAATTTGCTCAAGCTCATAAAGGTTTCCGACAGGGTTTCCGCCACCGTAGGACTAATCCAACCCATTTGCTTGAGTAAATGAATGGCAACGGCACACTTTGCCCGTCCTGCTCCATCTGCCACCTTAATTGCTAGTCCCATCCCTTCGCCAACGCGACCGATACACTGAATCCCTTCAGCACCCCCTTTGCTGATGATTTCACCTTCGGTCAGACGCATGAGTTCTGTATCAAATAAACCTTCTCCTGCCACCATATTTGGGTGATGGGTCATGGCTCGGACGATGCGTTCCATATCCAAATTATTCCCAGAGGCAAGCTGACCGTACAAGGTACCCATTTGCCCCAGCTGCATGAAGTAAGTCGGAGCGCCACAATCATCGTGGGCACTGATAAACTCTACAGCGGGCATTCGCAGCAATTCGGCAACTTTGCCTAAAATTAGCTGCTGAACGGGGTGGTTGCGCTGCAAATAGGTATTCAGAGGCCAATGCCTTGCTTGGCAAACGGCAAGCATTCCAGCGTGTTTCCCGGAACAGTTATACTCCAGCGGACTCCGTTTACCTTCTGGAATTGGACACTGAAGTGCTGATGGGTCAACATCCGAGCGCCAAAGAACGTTAAAAGCCTGTCGGACTTGGGCAGTCGTACCTTGGTGGGAGCTACAGATAATGGCTAAGTCTCGATCCGTTAGCTTGTAGCGTTCTAGGGTGCCGGTAGTCGTAATTGCCAACGCCTGGAATGGCTTGAGGGCGGAACGAACAAAAGCAGCGGTTTCCGAACTGCCTGCCACGGATAGGACGCGCCCTCGGTTGTCACAGACGACTGCTTGGGCACGATGCGTTGATTCAATAATGCCTTCTCGCAGCAACCGAACTTCCAGTTCTGCGGATTGATTTCTTTTTCCCCTTGTCATGGGTAAGACTTTATCACTTTTTGTTAGTTGTTCAGTAGCCTGCGATCGCTTGTTCTGAGGTCTTCGGTAGACTGTGCAGCCTTTCCTTACTATCCACTACCTCTCGCTCAATGACCTAATGCCTAATGGCTCATTACAGAAAATACCAAGTTAGACTACCTGCAAAGAAAAATAAGGCAAGCAAGACAAAGGTTCGCTGTAACCGCTGAAGGATTGGTTGAACTTGGTAAGTGACGATCAAGCGATCGCGTGTCAAAATTTCTTCTGGCTTTGTCCAGCACTGACCGTCGTACCAACCGGATTCTTCATAAAATACTTGTTGATTCTCTAAGCGCGATCGCACGTAAGACCAACCCAAGTACAGTCGCACCAGTGCCAACACCACTCCCAAGCTCGCTCCTGCTGCACCCATGAGGATAAACTTGCTCGGATACTTTCCTGGCGCAAAGCTTGCTGCTGCCATTGGACCTGCGACAAACCAGCCGAGACCCCAAATCCAAGCCAGCTTTTTGATGTATCCTCCCAGTTCCAGCGTCACCCAGCGAAAAGACCAAGAATCCTTCAACTCCTGGTACTCATTGAGCGGTTGTTGTTCGGCGGGAACTGGGCAAACTGAAACTGGAGTTTCCATCATGTTTTTACTCTCCCATCGGCTCACGATGCTGAGAAATCGATTTTTTCAGCATGACCCCAGAATGCTTCCAGATTATAGAATTCCCGCTCTGGAGGCAACAAGATGTGAATGATGACATCCCCGTAATCCAACAATATCCAGCTACCTTCTGCCTTTCCTTCCACGCGCAGAGGCAGGCGTTGCCACTCCGTTTCTACTTTCTGTTCAATGGATTGGGCGATCGCTCTCACCTGGACTCTGGAGAAGCCAGTTGCGATCGCAAAGTAATCCGCCAGATAGGATACCTCTCCTACCTGTAGCAATACGATGTCAGCCGCTTTGCGGTCATCAGCAGCTCTGGCAGCCGTTAAAGCCAGCTCTTTGCTTGCTTTTTGTTTATCTGCATTGACAGCCAGTCGAGCAGAAGCATTCGCGTCGTCTCCGTTGGAGATGAATGCTTCGTTCCCAGTAGAGGAGGACTGTATCTTGAACTGTTCTGACATTAAATCCTGATTTCCTTGTTCAAAAACACCTATAAATTCCTTCAAAGTTGGTTCAACTCACAGCACTGTACTAGAGAGATGCTGAAGTTTCTATTTTAATTTTTGAAGTTTCGAGCCTCAGCTTTTTATGGCTTTTTTTAACTTTTCATTTCATTTATCCTTCATCCTTTCAGCTTCAGGTTGCTGCTTTTTGCTAGCGATTTGAAGTGCCCAATTACGGCTACGGATCGTTCGAGGGTGAATTAAGCAACGAGTTTCGAGGAGATATTTCAGGGAATAATCACAAGTTAGCCAAACAGCTTTGTAGAGATTTTGCCAAGCAACTTGTCTTAAAGCTTCTAACTCAGGAGTGTTACCTCTGCCTGGTTCCAGAGTATCAGCCAAAAACACGATACAACTCAATTCACTCATTCCTGGTCTGCCTAAGGTGTGATCCTGGATTGCCTGCAAAATTTCTTCATCAAGTATTCCAAATTTGTCTCTAGCAACAATTGCACTAACATCTGCGTGCAATAAATGCGGATTTTCTTCATCCACCGGGTCTAATTCCAATCCTTCTTCTCGTGCCATTTGTAACAGCAGCGAAGGCTTAAAGTATTTTGCGAGATCGTGCATCAACCCCGCTGTCCCTGCTTTTTTCTCGTCGAGTTGATAATGCAGCGCTAGCTCAATAGACATCCGCTCGACGCCTAATATATGTTTGATTCGAGCGGCAGGGACACGATCTGCTAACCAGGCTAAGACCTGTTCGCGCATTGGGCGAGGAACTCCATAGGGCTATCGGGACAGAAGCAAAGGGCAAAGCCTAAGGCTTTGGGCGATCGCTAGTTCCCAGGATAATAAACGCTAGGCATCGCGCGATCGCTACTTCAAACCGACAACCATTTTGCTTTCATTCTAGATCAATGAAGCCTAACCTCATCAAACAGCTTCTCATACTGCTCCAAGGCGTGCTTAAAGGAGTAATTTTCGGTAGCATATTGTCTGCCTTGCTGACCCAGTCTTTCCGCTTTGTCAGGGTTTTTATATAAGTCTAAAATTGCTGCTGCCAGAGCCTCAGGATCTTCTGGGGGAACGACGACACCGCCGCCGCTATGCTGCACCGCTTTAGCTGCCGTACCACTAGCAGGAACAGAAGCCAAAATTGCCCGACCGCTGGCTAGCAGCACCTGAATTTTAGAAGGCATATTGAAGGAAATCACGTTTTCCTTTTGCATCACCAACCCTACATCCGCCGCTGCCAGTAGTTCCGGTAATTTTTCGCGGGGTTGAAATGGCAGTAGCAAAACGTTTGGCGCATCCACTTTTTGACAATAAAGCTCCAGGTCTTGTAAGGCTTTATCTTCTCCCACAATCACCACAGCAATGTCGGGAATATGTCGCAGGCAAGTCGCCGCATCGATCAGGGTCTTTAAGGGTTGGGTGCGACCAATGTTACCGGAATACAGAACCACAAATTTGCCGTCGAGTTGGTGAACGGCTCGAAAATAATTATTTTCTTTAGGCAAAGGTTGGATAAAGTTAACATCAACCCAGTTAGGAATCAACCTAATTTTACTTTTTGGGACTCCTTTCCCAACTAAATTATCAACAAATCCATCAGCAATGACGCTAATCTTCGTCGCTGTTCGGTAAGCAAAATTTTCCAGCTTTTCAAAGATGGCAATCATCCGTTTGTTGGTGAGCAACCCCGTATGAACTGCGGCTTCCGGCAAAATATCCTGGAGGTTCAAGACTACCGGACAGCGGTGCAACCATCCCAGGAGCGCGGCTGGAACGGAAACTGGCAGGGGCGGTACGGTTAACAAAATTACATCTGGTCGCCTGCCTTTGAGGGCATGGACTAAGCTGATCAGGACAAAGCTAGCATCCAATAGAATTCGATCTATCAAACCCGGTTTGGGGCGAATCCAGACATAATTGCGCTGAATGGCTACGCCATTTTCGAGTTCTGTTAGGTACAATTTCCCCTTATATTTCTCGTAGATGCGCCGTTGCGGATAGTTTGGCATGGCAGTGACAACTCGCACTTGATGACCTTGTGCTACCAAACCTTCCGCTAGTTCGGTCATCAAGGGGGCAATGCCGATTGGTTCGGGATGGTAGTTGTAGGAGTAAATCAATATCCGCATGATCTAGGTCTTACCAAATATTTAGCACCAAGCTTTTACCTAGTCTAATCGGGGGTTGCGGTATGTTGGTACAATCGCGCATCTTCTTTGAGGAATAATGTGGCTTTTTCTCGGTCTATTTCTCGGTCTATAAGTGCGATCGCGCTTGTAGATGAGATTTATTCCCAGTTGTCAGAAGCAGCAGCACATCTAGGAGAAAGCGAATACTCTCCAGTTTTAGCGAATTTTTCTTCGCATCAGCAAGCAATTTCGTTCGTCAGGCATCCGCGTGTAATCGAGTTCATCTGTGAATTGTTGCATAAATATCAACCCGCGACCTCCTTCATTCTCCAGGGGGTCAAAATCCTTTTGACCCACCACTTGCAACTTTGATTGCAGCTTGGCTTGCAAGTTAAACGGTTTTCCGTAGTCCCAAATCCGCATTTCCAGATAGCTAATATAGACTTTCACCTCAATCTGTATTGGGGTGGTTGGGGGCAATGAAGAATGAGCGTGGCGAATGACGTTCGTAAACCCTTCAGTCAAGGCTACCTGGGACTGCCACCATAATTCATAGGGCAGTAGCGGTAGAGTAAGTTGCTCAAACCATTGCAAAACTTCTGTTAAAGCATTTAGATCCGTCTCCACCTGAAGGCGGGATTGTGCTATTGGTTGTTCCTTTGTCATTAACAGAAGTAATTGAGGTTTCCTAATAAGCACCACTGTTTTTGCGAAATAAAATTAGGATTGTTTTAACAATTAACTTGAGGTCGTAAATCAGGCTCCAGTTCTCCTGATAGCGCAAATCTAAACGAATCACATCTTCAAAATTGCGTACTTGCGATCGCCCATTTACCTGCCACTCACCCGTCATTCCTGGTTTCACATCTAAACGCTGCCATTCCGGAACTTCGTATCGTTCTACTTCATCGGGTGTCGGGGGTCTCGTACCGACTAAACTCATCTCCCCTTTCAGGACATTCCAAAACTGCGGCAGTTCATCCAGGCTTGTCTTCCGTAAAATTCGACCCACCCGTGTTACTCGCGGATCGTTTTCATTCTTGAAAAAGGCACCGCTGGCTTGATTCTCAATTTTGTCTTTCAGTGCTTCCGCGTTTACGCACATCGAACGGAATTTCCACACCTGAAACCGTCTTCCCATCCAACCGCAACGGATTTGACTGAAAAAAATCGGGCCTGGATCGTCGAGCTTAATCACAATGACGATGGGAATAAATAAAATTGCCGTAATCCCTAAACCCACCAGCGATCCCACCACATCAATACCACGTTTAATCCACGAGCGCACGGAAGGATGAGTCGTTGGTAGCTGAATTTCTGATTTTTTCCCAGGGGTTGTGGTTGCGCTTTGGCTTGGCGGCTCGATCGTTAAAACTTGATCCAGCCCCGTCATCGCTAACACTGCCATCACTTGAGGATGGACACCCCGAAGTACTAATTCGACTTGTTTTTCCCGTGCTAGCTTTACATTACTGACTAGCGCACCAATACCACTGCTATCAATAAATGTGGTCTGACTCAAATCAAAAACTAATTGCTGGGTAACGGCACTCTCTTGTAAGAATTGCTGACAGCTTTTCTTAAAAGCCACGGCCTCAAGAACAGTAAGGCGAGGGGGTAGCTGGACTACAGGAGTGTCGTTGAAGAACGTAATCCGAAAATCTGCATCGGGGATCGGTCCAACCATGTAAACCTAGTGCTAAGGTGCCATCTTATATTTTGAAAAATATTTGAGATTAGTCAATTCAACTTCATTAAAAGTTTTTGTAAAGAATTATTTTATTGTTTTGATATAATTCTACCTAGAATCAAATTCATCGAGTGTCCATAATAGCACTGAAATA
The DNA here is from genome assembly GCF_039962015.1 of Trichocoleus sp. AS-A1. Taxonomy (NCBI): domain Bacteria; kingdom Bacillati; phylum Cyanobacteriota; class Cyanophyceae; order Leptolyngbyales; family Trichocoleusaceae; genus Trichocoleus; species Trichocoleus sp. AS-A1. The sequence continues at coordinate 24,284 of NZ_JAMPKG010000006.1, forward strand.
GCGAATTGTACCAAGAATTTTTTAAACTGCTTCTAAGGATACCAAGGAGCAAACAGCTTGGCGGTGGTTAAAAATTGTAGTTATCGTGAGTTATTCTCAGTGACCGACCGGAATCATCAATATTGACAGAATTATCAAGCGGTGAGAAGGCTGACTGGGGAACCCCCTGCTAAGAGCGATCGCTGTTGGCAGTTGTTGGCAGCACGCGGAGATTCAAGCATCCTTCCCGCGTGGTTAATCTAGGAATTCAAGGCAGATAATGGGATTAGTAGAAACCTTAGAGTAAACCCAGTCCGGAGCGAATCAGTCGCATCTCAAGTCAGAGCAACAATGACCCCTAAAACTGCCGACTATCCCACTGCGCGGCTAATTGAAGTCTTCTCCGCCATTCAAGGGGAAGGACTGAATGTAGGCACCCGCCAAATATTTATCCGCTTTGCCATCTGCGACCTGCGCTGCCATTTTTGCGACAGTGCCCACACCTGGTTAGCTCCAGATAAATGTACTGTGGAGCAAACACCTGGTCAAAGAGACTTTGAAACCCACTCCAATCCAGTGTCTAGCTCGGTGTTACTAGAATGGATTGAACGGCAAAATCAACCCGGTTTGCACGACAGCATCAGCCTCACGGGTGGCGAACCGCTGCTTCATGCTCCCTTCCTAGCTAAATTTCTGCCTGTTTTGCGCCACTCCACAGGGTTGCCACTCTACCTAGAAACTGGCGGTCATCGTCCAGAACAACTAGCCCCGATTTTGCCCTTCCTGGACTCTGTAGGCATGGATATGAAGCTGCCTAGCGTCAGTGGAGAACAAAGGTGGGAAGCGCACAGGGAATTTCTCCAGCTTTGCCATGACTCACGGGTTGATAGTTTTGTCAAATTAATTATTTCTAGCCAAACTGAGCCATCTGAGCTGGAACAGGCATCTGAATTGGTGGCAGCAGTTAGCCCTGCTATCCCGGTGTTTTTACAGCCAGTGACACCCCTACAAATGCCCCATCATCTGCCAGTGTTTGCTCCAACCCCCGCGCAGGTTCTGGAGTGGCAGGCATTAATGAAGCGAAGTCTCAAACAAGTGCGAGTTGTGCCACAGACTCACAAAATGCTGGGTCAACTTTAGAATTGTTCATGGTTCATCAGGAATTCTCAGGAACTACGAATCCTGATTAGTAAATTTGTGTAGTTGAATAAAGAATTGATGAAGAACCGGAATACTTATGTGAAATTACTGTGTGGAAGACCGCTTTAAAGTTATCTTTAACCAGCTTTTAAAGTAACCGTCTGATGCTCGTGATAGTAAAAGTTCTGAGGCTAAGACATTATGAAAGCAAAGCATTGGCTTTGGACGGTTAGTTGCTCGCTGGCACTATCTACACTCTCTATCACGGCAAATACCACCTCTACTTATGCCGCTTCCCTGGTTAATACTCTGGCGATTCCGGGGGAAAGTACGGATCTATTCCCGACTAATGGCGGCAATGGTGGTGCTAACATCAATCGCTTAGGTTTTTTCTCGGATCTATATTACGATCGCTACGAGAATGTGTACTACGGTTTGGGCGATCGCGGTGCAGGAGGCGGTGTACTTTCCTACGAAACGCGAGTTCAGAAATTTTCGCTGGATGTTGACCCAAACACGGGGACGATTAGCAACTTTAAGCTGCTGAAGACCATTTTATTTACTAAGGACGGTGAGAACTTCAACGGGTTGAACCCCCAGTTACTCAACGGCGATACCGGAATTCTGGGTCTTAGCTTCGATCCAGAAGGCTTTGCAGTTGCACCCAACGGCAACTTCTACGTTTCAGACGAGTATGGACCCTCTGTTTACGAGTTCACTTCGACTGGTTCGTTCATCCGGGCCTTTGCCACTCCAAGCAACATACTTCCTCTAGCTGGAAGTGTTCCCAACTATGTCGATGGTCGCCCAATCCTTACTAGCGGTCGCCAGGATAACCGAGGCTTTGAGGGAGTGACTCTTAGCCCAGACGGTAAAAAACTGTATGCGATGCTGCAAGACCCGCTCGTAACTGAGGGAAGTCCCGATGGACGACGCAGCCAGAACTTGAGAATTGTGGAGTTTAATACGGCAACAGGTGATAGCGTTGCCCAATATATTTACCAGCTAGAAAGTCTTGCCGCTATTAACGATCGCATTCCCGGAACTGATGACGATTTTGGGCAGAATTCTCAAGGTCGTAATATTGGCATTAGCGCCATTACCGCCCTTAATAACAATGAGTTCCTAGTACTGGAACGCGATAATCGCGGCGTGGGCGAAGCCGATCCTCTAAGTAAAGCCCCAGTCGCCAGTAAGCGGGTTTACAAAATTGATCTCACAGGTGCCACAGATGTCAGCAACATCAGCTTGATAGGTACAAATACTTTACCATCTGGCGTAATACCTGTTAGCAAGTCTCTGTTTTTAGATGTTGCAGCGCAGCTGAAGGCGAGTGGTCAAGTAATCCCTGAGAAGTTGGAAGGTTTGACAATCGGGCCTAAGCTAACGGATGGTTCCTACGCAATTATCCTTGGCACGGATAACGACTTTAGTGTGACTCAGGGGAATGCTGGTCAGCAGGATGTTTGCACAGATGGTACAGCCTTTACTCTCGTATCTATTGATAGCGGCTGTCCCGCCGGACAAAAATTACTTCCAGGCTACCTCTACTCGTTCAAAGCTAGTGCTACAGAGTTAGAGGGGTTTGTACCTCCGGAAAAAGTGCCAGAACCAGCAGCAACGGCTGGATTAATGCTACTGGGTTTTGGCGGTTTGTTGCTTAAGCGGCGGCAATAAAAAGGCAATGGCAATATAAACGGTGCCCAAATTCGGGTGTAGCTTTGGTACACCCGAACTTGGGGAAAGACAGGCACTCATGTAAAACAGAACAATTCTTCAATCTCGTTACTCAGCTTACGCCTGGTAACGAAGATTTGGATGCGATCGCATCCGAAGAGTCTTTATATTGAGTCCTCGCGTGCGCCTTTGACTTTAGCTTTGGCTTTGGCAGCACTACGCTTGAGGGCAGAAAGCCGCGTTTCGTATTTGCTCCGTTGCCTTTTGTTTGGGGTTAGCTCTAGCAAAGCTTTCAAAGCGCTACCCAAACTTTTGTAGGCGTTGGGGAGGGAATAACCAAAGCGGGTGGCAAGCGCGATCGCTTTTTCATCCGCTTCAATCATCTCTTTTACCTGCTTCTCTCCACTATTTTTTTGATACAATCTCCAGCCTGAGACACCACACAATGCCAAGGCTAATATCAACAGCAAGCCATCCTGCACCCACAGTTCGCCGACAGCACCGCCTAAACCAATTGCAAGCGCTGCCATTTCCCAGCCATCTCTAGGGATGGTGTCGTTTTGAATTCGGGCGACTTCGTGCCAAAACAGTAAATTCCGCTGATCGAGTGCTAGCTGATCCCATTTCACTAGATCAATTTGAACCTCAATTTGATCCTTGCCAATTTCTTCACAGCGGATCAGGGGTGGATTCACTTCAGTCGTTCCTTCGACTGTTACCCAGCTTTGCAATTCTGGCGGCAGTAAGGTTTTTAACCGCCGGAGTTCGCTCATCTCAGCTCTAGCAGAAGAGGTTGCATAGGATGTCATAGTCGTCCAGCCCCAGGAAATTCGCTTTTCAATCGTAAGGTTATTACTTTGGAGTATAGCGATCTTCGTGCCCGGATTCAGATTCACTCAGACGGGAATAGTCCCCGCTTCTTACGCGCTTCCATCGCTCTCTCCAACATTTGCAGTAATCCAGGAGCTTCTTCTTGAAGGGTAAGCAGTAGCCTTTCTCCCAATTCTCGATCGCCTGGATCTTTGCCGGTTTCCATCACCTCTTTCAGTCGAGGCATCGCTACATTATCAATAATTTGAATTAAACCTGACAAACAACGGTTGAATTGTTTTTCGGTAAGACTTGAATCTTCTAAGGGAAACTCAATGATGGCACGAATTTCGCCATCGTTTGGGTCATATTCCCATTGCAGCATTTTGGTTTCCCAGGAAATGCACAGCATTGTCTGGAGGATCGCTTCTTTGTAAGGATGATCTTTAACTCCAGATATAACTTGGGGCGCAAATACCTTGAAAAATTCCCCATCCTCATCCAGCTGGACAACAATCAAGAATTCGTCTACGTTTTCAGCTTGTACACCCGTCAGAATCCGGTACGCTTCTTCGTCAATATGATATTTCCAACCTTGATTGTCTAGATACGTGGCAATCTGTCGTAAAGTAGCGCCCATGACAGCCTCGCTGCGTCAGGTGGAGCAGGAATAACACGACACAGTATAACGTGCTATCTGACAACGGCATAGAGAAAGCCGTCTTTAGTTAGGGCTTGGGGCGATCGCTTGCTTCTAACGCTGTTCCGATCGGGGTTTGGGTTGGAGCTAGGATAGCGATCGCGTCTTTTGTTTCTCAAGCAATTTTGCTCCGAAAAACCCAATGCCAGATGCCTGCGGTACAGTTCAAATTTGCCTAGCGCTGGTAGGAACGACCGCCAAGATAGAGTGCTGCTGCGAGGGCGATTCCAGGTAATGTAATGACTGCTGCCAATGGAGAACGTAACCAACTCGCTTGCTCGTACCGTTCTCGATAATAAGTAGACCTAAGCGAACAGGGTTGAGCGGAACTGACTGAACCCAACAAAATGCTACTAGCGATCGCAGTGCTAGAAGCGATCGTAACCAAAGATAATTTTGTTTTCATACAGTTTTTTCTCCTACCGCGTTTTAGTGCAGGGAACGATCCTGAGCGATCGCGCAAAGTTTCATTTAATTCTAGCTGCCTCTGACTAAACTGGGGTGGAATGCTACGCAAGTGCAAAAAAAGGGGAGTGCGATCGCTCTAACTCAGACAAGCTAAAACTAAAGTGGTTTTTGTAACTGCACAACCCTTCCGGAAGCCTTTGTAGCATTTCAAGCCAGTACGTTTTCTGACAAAAATGCCTTTTCCTATCTAATTCGCACAGTCAAACTACCAACTGAAAACTGAAGAACTAACAAAAACTTGGAAAGCATTTATTGATGGTGCCATACAATTAGGTTGAAATTCAGTATTACTCCTGAATCGGAGCGTCTTTGAGGACTGTTAAAATACCCAGCAGTTTAGCTGTGTATATTGATATGAACTTAGAGCGATCGCTCATGAAGCTAGCCAATGCCGTATCTAAGCTTAATGAACTTTCATCAATGGAAATTTGTACTGAACCAAAATGTACTAAACAAGTTTCTAAACCAGGTCATAAATTGTGTTACGAGCATTGGAAGGCTAACAACACTCAAGCGTCACCCACACCAAAACCTAAACCGAAGCCTCAGCCATCGTCTTCCCCATCGCTGTTGTCCGCTACCAGCATCAGCGAGAAACTGGCAATACCCAAGCACAAAGTTAACCCCATTTTGGCTGAATTAGGATTGTTGAGCAAAGACCAGAACGGCTGGGTTGCTACCAAGTTAGGAATTAACTTCGGTGCGGTGCAAAAAACTTATTCGCAAGACGGCATGCTATACGTTCTCTGGTCTGAGTCGATTCTGACGAATCAAGCGTTCCTCACGACTATCCAAAGTATCAATGGTGATAGTTTAGAAACAAGTACCAAGGAAGCAACCAGCGAACAAGGGTTTCGCGAGAAGTTTCGGGCTAGCGCCCAGCATCGCACCACTGATGGACATTGGGTTCGATCAAAGGCTGAAGCTCTGATTGATAATTGGTTGTATGTTTCGGGAATCGTTCATGCTTACGAACGACGACTACCCATTGAGGAAGAAGCGTACTGTGACTTTTATCTTCCATCAGGGAGAGTGTATATCGAGTATTGGGGATACGACAACGATCAAGAGTATGCGGCACGTAAGCGAGTTAAGCAGGAGCTATATCAGAAGTACCAGCTCAACTTAATCGAATTATCGGATGAACATATTAAGAATTTGGATGATTGCCTACCCAGAATCTTACTGAAGTTTGGTGTAGTTATTAGTTAAAGAACTCATATAGTTATCCTGTGTTTGCGATCGCTTCCTCTCTTCCTTCGCGTCCTCTGTAGTTGGGTAAAAAAGCGATCGCAATTCGACCCTTCTATCAAGATGACCTAACTTTACTGATAAAAGTAATAGGAGCGATCGCATCTAGATCGCTCCTACTATTGATTATCTCTTACACCCCTCAGCTATAAGCGGAGAGAGGCAAGGGATGAGGTTCTTAAATCTTCGCTTCTTCCCTCACTAACTTATCCCAACCCAAATCTTTCAAATTGTTATTCCGGCGCAGCGGACGAGTCACCAACTCTAGAATGTCACGAGCATTGGTAAAGCCATGAATCTGAGCAAAAGTGAACTCAACCGACCATTTAGTGTTGATACCGCGTGCTTCTAACGGGTTGGCGTGAGCCATACCAGTAATCACCAAATCTGGCTTCAGTTCGTAAATACGCTGAATTTGGTTATAGTTGTCCGGCTTCTCCACAATTCTAGGCGTTGGTACACCCATTTCGTGGCAAGTTTTCTCTAGCAGCGCCAATTCAGCGGCTTGATAGCGCTTATCCATGTAGGGGATGCCGATTTCCGGGCAAGTCATGCCACAGCGCACCAGGAAACGAGCTAAAGAGATTTCCAACAAGTTATCGCCCATGAAGAAGACAGATTTGCCGCGAATCAACTGGACGTAGTCTTCCAGATTTTCCCAGATTTGCGCTTCCCGCTCATCTAGCCCCTTGGGTTCAATCCCGAACACCGAGCAGATTTTCTCAATCCAGGCGCGGGTGCCATCGGGACCAATCGGGAAGGGTGCGCCAATGAGTTTGCACTTGCGGCGACGCATCAGGGTGGTAGCAGTGCGGCTGAGGAAGGGGTTCATGCCAGAGACGTAGTACCCTTCTTCCAGAACTGGCAATTCGGTGTAACGCTTGGATGGTAACCAACCAGAAACTTTAATGCCTTGCTTTTTCAGTTCCAGTGTCAGATTGGTAACAACTGGATCGGGGAGAGAACCGAAGAGAACCAGTGGCGGATGCTTGACATATTCCGATTCATCGGCGGCAACATCTTCTTTTTTCTTGCCGAAGTTGAGCAGAGAAGCGATCGCATTCCTTTCTTTCTTCTCAGTTTCTACCACGGGTGCTTTATCGGGACAACGGGCAGCCATCGCCGCCAGTACGGTGTCTTCCCCTTGAGTAAAGGCGTAGTCTAAACCATTAGCGCGAGCCGTCACAATGGGGATGCCAATTTCGGATTCTAGCTTGGGTGCCAAGCCTTCCAAATCCATTTTGATGATTTCGGTGGTGCAGGTGCCAATCCAAACAATGACGCTGGGGTTGCGATCGCGCTTAATTTGCAAACACAGCCGCTTCAACTCTTCATAGTCATTCAACTGAGCCGAAATATCTCCTTCTTCCAACTCCGCCATCGCGTAGCGCGGTTCCGCAAAAATCATCACCCCCATCGCGTTTTGTAAGAAGTAGCCACAGGTTTTTGTACCAATAACTAGGAAGAAACTATCTTCTATCTTTTGGTACAACCAAGCTACGCAGCTGATGGGACAAAATGTATGATAATTTCCAGTTTCACACTCAAAATTAAGCGCTTCCGGTTCTGTATTCGCAAGGGTCATAGTAAAGGTTTCCTCTCAAATTTTTAATTGATTGTTAGTCAAAAGGTGATTAGTTATTAGTCATTCCAGAGACCAAGAAATTCTGACTTAATGACTCATAACTATTGACAAATTACTCAGGAGCTGGGATTAGAGCGATAATCTCTGCATCCTTAAGCTTCATTTGCAGAGCGATCCAGGAACGATTCGCTTGAAAATATTCCAAGCACTTCTGCTTCAAAGCAGATGTAAAGTTTTCAAAATAAAGTCATACTTTCTGTTAGCTCATCCTGCCAATACTGATGTTAACTTTTAACGCTGCCAAGGAAAGCGATGCTTTTTATAAACTCCCTCGCAAGATTCATCCACCTTAGCAGCGATACGACTGGCTGATTGAGCAACATTGAGAGCAGCCGGAGGTAGCATTCTGACTTCCTCTGTATCTGTTTTTTCAGCCGATAGTGCCTCTAGCTCATCGTCGGGAGCAGCCGGTATTGCCTCTAGCTCATCGTCGGGATCGAAGTCTAGCCCAAAGCTCGCCACAATTCGGTCGGGGTCTGCATTGAGGTCCACAATCAGGGGAAGCATCTCATTAAATTGCGGGTCTAGAGTCGATAGCGTCGCCAAAATGAAGCTGGAGGTAGGGCGTCTTTGTCCTTCAGATGTCACCCAGACTTGCAGACGATTGAGCCAGTGGTGATTTTTTCGATAGTAGTCTAGCCATTTGGCTCTGACCGATTCCCGTAGCTGCTCAGGACGTAGTTGCTCAGGACGTAGCTGCTCAGGACATAGCTGCTCGGTGTTCACAGTTGGGCTTGATGCTGATGCTGGTGAAAATAATTTGGTTTGGAGAATGGTGCATAACAATACGCACGTCAAGATTGACACTAAAAGCATTGATCCATTCTCCATCCTTAGCTCCCTAAACCATCATCATATCTAGCTCTTGTTCTTCAGTCTTCACCTCTGGCTTGGTGGGATTGAGGTAGAAATCAGACAGCAAGGAGAACAACTCGCGGTCTGGAGCATCGTTCGGCACAACACCCTCTGGACGCGCCAGAATTTGGTCGGCAATGTTGAGGTAGTAATCGCAGACGTAGTTGAGCGAGGGGTCAGTCTCTGCCATTTCAAACAGAGTTTTGCCCTTAACACGGGAAACGCGAATGTCTTCAATCAGCGGCAACACTTCCAGCACTGGCATCGGTACCGCAGAAATGTATTTCTCGATCAGGTCGCGCTTAGCAGTGCGGTTGCCAATCAATCCGGCGAGACGCAGGGGGTGAGTCCGAGCTTTTTCACGGACAGAAGCGGCAATCCGGTTGGCTGCAAACAAGGCGTCAAAGCCGTTGTCAGTGACAATCAAGCAGTAGTCCGAATAGTTGAGGGGAGCTGCAAAGCCACCGCATACCACGTCACCAAGTACGTCAAACAGAATGATATCGTACTCATCGAAGGCGTTCAGTTCCTTGAGTAACTTCACGGTTTCGCCTACCACGTAACCGCCGCAACCGGCACCAGCTGGGGGACCTCCTGCTTCTACGCAATCAACGCCGCCATAGCCTTTGTAGATGACATCTTCAGCCCAGACATCTTCGTAGTGGTAGTCCTTTTCTTGAAGCGTGTCGATAATTGTGGGAATCAGGAAGCCGGTCAGGGTGAAGGTGCTGTCGTGCTTGGGGTCACAGCCAATTTGCAGGACTTTCTTGCCGCGCTTGGCTAGAGCCACAGAGATATTGCAGCTGGTTGTGGATTTGCCGATTCCGCCTTTTCCGTATACTGACAGTTTCACGCGCTTCGTCTCCTATAGTTTCATTTCAAACCAGGATGGTTGTCTTTGGTGTTAGGCAGGGCATGAATAAAGTCGCTGCCGAAGAAAGCCAGCCGTAGATTGCTTTTTATCTGGGTATGAACTGCATTATTGTCCAACTGCCGCAGAAAATAAAGGGGATGGAGGAATGGATTAGGTACTAATCGCGATTATTGAGAAAATAGATAATTCTTTAATGTTTTTATTTTGCTAAAAATGCTGATAAAACTGCAATTTAAATTTTTAAGAGGTTTTGTACTCTCTTAATTAAGAATGTGGAACAAAAGACAAAAAGCTCGGGGCGAAGAGAAGACGCTCACGCTACAACGTGAAACCGATAATTTGAGGCTATTTAGGACTCTGCGAACAACGGCGCTCGTCGAGAAAGTCTTAAACTGTACCTATAACTCGGATTGACTTCGCCTAATCGGCTACACTGCCTGAAGCAGATGGCTAATCAAAAGGGTCACAGAGGCATCTGCAAGTAAAGTGGGGATTTTGATGAATAATTATTAATTTTTGAGAGACTGTTTTCTAGGAATCCGAGTTGAGTTCACAGTCAGGGAGAAGATCGCAGAGGGGCGGGAAGAGGCTAACATCAATCACCGAAAGGGGAGGAGGGATGGTTTTGCGGAGCGCCTGGTGTTCCGAAGCAATCCGTCGCCATGACCAAGACTAAAGCGATCGCTACCGCTCATTGGCAACGCTTCTTGACTAGGCTTAAATTAGGACGCCATTTTTTCTAAGGCGTATGCGTTGATTTATGGAAAGCCTTAGAGTCGGATTTTAGTGAAAGCGGCTATATCTATATGAATACAGAAACTGACATTCTCATCATCGGCGGCGGTGCGATTGGCTTAGCGATCGCCCTCGAACTTCGCTTGCGGGGGGCAACCGTCACCGTCTTGTGCCGCGACTTCAACTCCGCAGCGGCTTATGCTGCTGCTGGAATGCTAGCACCCCAAGCAGAAGGGATTCCGACGGGCGCAATGCTGGATTTATGTCTGCGGAGTCGGGATTTGTATCCGGACTGGGCAAGCAAACTGGAAGCGATCGCAGGGGTATCTATCGGCTACTGGCCTAGTGGCATCTTGGCACCCGTTTATCTCAATCCTCAGTCCTCAGCCCTCAGTCCTCACTCCTCAGCACATTGGTTAGATAAAGATGCAATCCATCAAATTCAACCCGGACTGGGTTCAGATGTTGTTGGTGGTTGGTGGTATCCCGAAGATGGTCAAGTAGACAATCGGGCTTTAGTTCAAGCCTTGCGGGTGGCAGTGAGGGAATTAGGTGTAGATATCCGTGAAGGCGTGGCAGCTGAAGCCCTCCAACAACAGAACCGGAGAATCAACTGCGTCAGAACAGCATCTGGGGATTTTCGCGCTCAACACTATGTCTTAGCCACCGGCGCTTGGTCAAATGAATTTTTGCCAATTCCGGTCAGCCCGAAAAAGGGTCAAATGTTATCAGTGCAAGTGCCTGGGGGCAGCCAAGAGGGATTGCCTCTAAAGCGGGTGCTGTTTGGTGAGGAAATCTACATCGTGCCGCGTCGGAATGGACAACTGATCGTGGGAGCCACTAGCGAGGATGTGGGATTCACACCCCATAACACTCCAGCCGGAATCAGAACCTTACTGGAAAGCGCGATTCGGCTTTATCCCGCTTTGCAGAACTTTCCCGTCCAAGAATTTTGGTGGGGATTTCGACCGGCGACACCCGATGAGTTACCGATTCTCGGTTCTAGCGCCTGCGAGAATTTAACGCTGGCGACGGGTCATTACCGCAATGGAATTTTGCTGGCACCCGTAACGGCTTCCTTGCTGGCAGACCTGATTTGGGAGCAAAAGTCCGATCCCCTGTTAGACCATTTTCACTACTCCAGGTTCTACGCTGGATCTAAACCCATCAATGCAACCCCCAAAATGCTTCAAATAAGCCATCCTTCTGAATCTGGGAGACTACAAGGCTCGTCCCTACAGATGAATCATTCCTTAGAAAGGCTGCCATCCGATCCTTTAATTATTGCGGGTCGGACTTTTTGCTCTCGCCTGATGACTGGTACCGGCAAGTATCGCAGCATCGAAGAAATGCAGCAAAGTATTGCTGCTAGCGGTTGCGAAATTGTGACAGTGGCGGTGCGCCGGGTACAAACAAAAGCGCCCGGACATGAAGGGCTGGCTGAAGCGCTGGATTGGACAAAAATCTGGATGCTACCCAACACGGCTGGCTGCAAAACGGCTGAAGAGGCGATTCGAGTGGCGCGTCTGGGGCGGGAGATGGCAAAACTTTTGGGTCAAGAAGACAATAACTTTGTCAAGTTAGAGGTGATTCCTGACTTAAAGTATCTCCTGCCCGACCCAATTGGCACTTTGGAAGCGGCAGAGCAACTGGTGAAGGAAGGCTTTGCAGTTCTGCCTTATATCAATGCTGACCCCCTACTGGCTAAACGATTGGAAGAGGTTGGCTGTGCGACGGTGATGCCTTTAGGTTCTCCGATTGGTTCCGGACAGGGCATCAAGAATGCAGCGAATATTGAAATCATTATTGAGAATGCTGGGGTGCCGGTGGTGGTGGATGCCGGACTGGCTACGCCCAGTGAGGCAGCGCAGGCAATGGAGATGGGGGCTGATGCTGTGTTGATCAATAGTGCGATCGCTGGGGCAAAAAATCCAGCCGCGATGGGTCGCGCAATGGCTCTGGGTGTTGAGGCTGGGCGTCTCGCCTATCAAGCCGGACGAATCCCTGTAAAAGTCTACGCCAACCCCAGTTCTCCCCTGACTGGCACGATTACCAGTTAAAGGCTAAAGGGGCTGAGAAGAATGTAAGTTCAACCTCTCCTTGGCACCCCTGCACTTAGTCGGTACCAAGATTCTCTCCTCTGGCGGAAGTAGTGTAAATAATTCATGCAAAAGATAGAGTACATTGACCCGATTCTTTGTTACAATTATTTACAAAATAAATCCTAGATAAGGATATCATTCATGCGATATACAACCGAAGACGGCGGACGTTTGAACAATTTTGCAGTAGAACCAAAAGTTTACAAAGCAGAACCGCCAACCCAGGATCAAAAGCGCAACTATCTCTTCATGGGAATTGGCGCGATCGCTTTGCTTAGCAGCTTAATATTTGTTGCTATTTCGGCATCCAATGTAGGCTAAGCCGCCACCTGATACTTTTCAGGAACGGGTGAAATAAGGCAAAAGTAAAAAGTTAAACGTAAAAAGAAACAGAGTTTCGTTTTTTGTCTTTTGCCTTCTACTTTGAATTGAACGTAGGTTTACCGTTGAAGGTTTTTTGTCGCTTCTAGGGCGTCTTGGTAACTTTCTGTTCTTCCTTGGGACTTGAAAAGGTCTGCGGATTTCTGAAAATCTGCAACTGCCGCTTGACGATTATTCAATCGTAAGTAGGTGATTGCGCGGTTGTAATAGGCTTCAGCAAATTTAGAATCTAAATTTACCGTCTGAGTATAATCGTCAAGCGCTTTGGCATGTTGTCCTAGCCGGTTGTAAGCTAAACCCCGATTGTAATAAGCTCTGGCATTCTTGGGGTCGATTTGTAAAGCTTGGTTAAAATCGGCAATTGCGGCTTGAGTTTCTCCTAGATCGTCGCGAGCATTGCCTCGGTTAATATAGACACTTGCATCTTTGGGATTGAGTCGGATCGCCTCCGTAGAATCAGCGATCGCTTGTTGATAATTTTCGAGAAGATAGTAGGAATATCCCCGGTTGCCGTAAGCATTTCCGTACTCAGGATTAATCCGAATCGCCTCAGTGTAATCTGCGATCGCTTGCTGATAAGCTCCGAGGATGTGACGGGCATACCCCCGGTTGTAATAAGACTCTGCATCCTGGGGAGCAAGACGGATCGCTTCGTCAAAGTCTGCGATCGCCCCCTCATAATCACCGGCGTCTAGTTTATCAACGCCCCGGTTGTATAAATCAACCGCGCTCATCGTTGCCTTATTATTATCAGCTGCACTCAGTAACTGGCTGGGCGGCAACTGAGCGTAGACAGCAGTAGGAATGCCACCAATTACTGTGGTGATTCCGACAATGGCGATAGTTTTGCGAATGTTATTCATAGCTTGTCTTTTCTCGCCCCGCTGGAAAGGACTGAGGACTGAAAGCTGAAGACCGATCGTTGAGGTAAAAAATAAACATCAGGGGAAACGTGAAATCTATTTTCTGTTTCTTCCTCTTGAGGTAGTCCTCAGCACTATTTTCTCACTCAGTCCTGTCGAATCAATCCTTTGCACTATTTTTTTACGTGCCAGCTGGCTGAGCTTCCTGATCGATAAGCTGGCGGAACTGAATGACATCTTGCCGGGGGTCGGCATGGCTGACTCGGACTTCTAAGCGATCGCCAAGTGCCACTGAGTGGGTGAACCGCATCGCCAACTCTAATCCCAAATCTTCTAACAAAATTAATCCTAATCGGTCATCTTCTCGCAACCATCGCAGCATCAGCGCTTGCCAAACCTGATCGCCATGACGCCGCAGGTACTCTAACCCCCAATAACGATTTGTCTGGCGTTCCACTAACCTTGCTTCTTGGGAGGCGGTGCCGATACCCAGCATAACTTCTTGTAACTCTTGCGCTGAGAATGGCGTGGGTTCGCCGCGTAAATGCGCCTTTATTTGGAAATGCGCCAGCAAGTCGCTGTAGCGGCGGATTGGAGATGTTACCTGAGCGTAGGTTTCCAGCCCCAAACCGGCGTGTCGTCCCGGCGTGAGGCTCATTTCGCTACGAGGCATACATCCCCGCATTGCACAAAATCTCACAGGTCCTGCGGGCAGCTGCAATAGTTCCTCTTCTGAGGGAAGTTCGGGTTGGGGTTGACTGCGAAAGGGCAGAGGAATATTGTGAGTTTTGCCGTAGTGGGCAGCCACTTCACCCGTGAGAATCATCATCTCCGCTACCAATTGGCGTGCGGGTGAGTCTTCCAAAATTTCAATGATGATTTCGTCACCATTTACTTTAATCATCGCCTCTGGCATATGGATGTTAATCGAGCCTTGGGACTGCCGCCATGATTGGCGACGTTTCGCCCAAGAAGCGATCGCTGTTATCTCTGGTTCTGCCTGGATACCCAGTTGCAGCATCTCATCCACATCGTCGTAAGTCAGGCGATAGGTCGGCTTAATTAAGCTGGCACTGATGCAATAGTCCTCTACGGCACCTTTTTCATCCAAAAGCACGCCAAAGCTCAGCGCCCAACAAATTTTTCCTTGCACTAAGCTCATCGGCCCGGTTGCCAAACTCGGCGGGAACATCGGAATCATCCCCGTCGGTAAATACAACGTTGTGGTACGCCGTCTAGCTTCTAAGTCTAATTCATCTCCTGGGGAAACCAAGCGCGAGGGGTCGGCAATGTGTATCCAAAGCCGCTGACGCCCATCGGCGAGGGTTTCCATACTCAATCCATCGTCTATTTCCTTTGTACTTTCATCATCAATCGTGTACACCTTCAAATGAGTCAGATCTAATCGGTGCTCATCCGAATCGTTCGGCGCGAACTCAGCATACTGCTTAGCCACTTCTATCACCTTGTCTGGAAAGTGAACGGGGATCTGACTGCGCCGCAGATATAGATTTTCGTGAGGACTCCACAATCCCAAATCCACCAGCAGTTGAAACGCAGCTTGGGGAGTTCCAGGGCGTCCAAGCTCGCTCATTGTTTCCAAAACAGGTGCTGGAGGGGGATAGGCGCGATTCAGAGATTCTTGATTGAGTCCAGCACGAACGACATCTGTCAACAGAGCCGCATATTTTTCAATGGCTTCCAGGCGTTGACGTTCGCGGCGTTCCCACTCTACCTGTTCGCCAGAGAGCGCCTTTTGCACGCGCTCTACAAATTCTTGCCGCCGCAAGAGCCGTTCTTTTTCGACTTCTATCTGATGTTTTAGTTCTGCTACCTGAGTAGCAGGACGCGGCTCGTAGCGATCGCCTTTTTGCTTGAAATAAAGTCTATCTTCAGATAGCAAATAGTACGCTGCGTAACATAGGGGGGCACTTTTGTCAGAAAACAGCACTGACGCCATTTCCACATCTGTAACGCTCGTTCCATCCTCTACCAATAATTCCCATGCTACCTCCAAGCCAGTTGGGTCCAGATAGCGCTGTACCTCTTGGAGGAAGCTGGAAATTTGTGCAGGTTTATAGCTTTCACCTGCAATCTTATAGGTCATTTGTCGGGGATGGATGGTGTGGGATTGACCTTTCTCGTCTACCACAATCCAGTGCGTTTTGCCTTCTTGACGTTCTGCAACAGCAAGACGCCGCTCTCCATGCAGCCGAAACTCAATTAACGTTCCTTTCTCCACAAGTTTTTGGCTTACGCAGTAGCATTCATTGGACAGCCCATCTATCTACCAGTTTAGCGGCGTGGCGATTGTAAATTGTAGATTTTCGATCTAAGTCCAAAATCCACCCATCCCCAATCCAAAATTGAGTTAACCTTCAGGGTTAATAAAGGGCAACAGAGCCAAAAGGCGTGCCCGCTTAATTGCTACGGTTAAATCTCGTTGTTGCTTTGCTGTTAAACCTGTAATTCGGCGAGGCAGTATTTTACCCCGCTCTGTAATAAATTTCCGCAACAAATCGACATCTTTGTAGTCGATGGGTTCGTCTGGTTTAATTGGGGAAAGGCGGCGACGGAAGTAAGTCATCGTTGGTGATTCGTTGTTAATTGTCAGCACTCAGCACTCAGCAGTCATTGGTCATTAATCAAAAACTAATGACTCAGGACTGATGATTACTTAATTTCTTTGTGGACGGTATGTTGGTTGCAGTGGGTGCAAAACTTTTTCAGTTCAATCCGCGCCGTCGTGTTCCGGCGGTTCTTGGTGGTTGTGTATCGGGAAACACCCGGCGATCGCTTGGCGATGTTGGTGCGACAGTCGGTGCATTCCAACGTCACAATCAGGCGCGCCCCCTTCTTACTTGCCATAATGCTATTTCTACAAAATTCAAGAGGACAAAATTAAACACAAACCAATATTATTTCATACGACGAGTCACTTGAGCAAGTAATTTTTTGACGCGGATATCTAAAGAATAACCTCGGCGCGTCTGCACGATACAAGTTCGCCCAACGCGATCGTGAAAAGCTTGTTGCCACTCAGCATCTGCAAAAGCCACTCCACAATCCACTGCTAGAGGGCTGATCAGCAGCAGTAAAGAGACCCCGTTCGACACCCCAATGGTCAGTCCCACCATCGCCAAAACAGCAGCGAATCCCAGAATCCCTTCGCGCTTGCATAACTCAAAAAGCCCAGGAGTTTTGCGGTATTTGGGATCGACGACTTTCATATCCAAAGCCCAGCGTCCCACACTCTGTCCCTGATTTCGTGCAACCAGAAGCACTCGCCCAGCTAGCCATGCGATAATGAAAACCAAGATTTGTGCAATCGGGATACCCGGAGTATTTGCCCCAAAGGGCAAGCTAAAGAGCCAAATAATTAGAAAATCAATCGCAAAAGCAATACACCGTCGCTCAATTGGCACCTTAGGTAATCGGCGGTTGGTCAGTTCGTTACGCATGAAAAATAGCTTTTCCGACGGTCTATTTCCATATTAAGCTTTCACCTAACCGCTTTTTGTCTGTTGTCCGTGAATGTGTTGATAGCGACGACTCTAGGGGTACGGCTCTCCAAACAGTGCCCACCAACTAACTGGCATCGGCGGGTTTCATTGGATAGACAAAAGCGACTCACCGATATCTTGGTTAAAAGAGCCGCTAGGCAATGCAACTAACCTGTAGATGCGATGAATCAGCGTCTCTACTAACTGACAATTTTTTAGACAATTCTTGAGAAGAGGCTGGATTGATGGCGATGTTGTTGGTTAAAGAAGCAGAGGCAATCATTTTCGATTTAGTGCCACCTCTAGATAACCAGATGGATGCTGAGGTTGTAGACCTCTCTCGTGCCAATGGTCGGATTCTAGCGGCTGCGGTGACGAGCGAGTTGGATTTTCCCCACTGGACGAATTCAGCAATGGATGGGTATGCGGTGCAATTTGCCGATGTGCAGGGAGCTAGCGCCGAACAGCCAGTGGTGCTGGAAATTGTAGAAGAGATTCCAGCCGGATATCAACCGCAGCGATCGCTCCAAACGGGGCAAACCGCCCGCATTTTGACAGGTGCTGTGATGCCAGAGGGCGCTGATACTGTAGTGATGCAGGAAGTGACGCGACGGGAGGAAAAGCAAGTGTTTATCTTCGCTGCTCCAGCAGAATCAGGAGCCTTTGTCCGTCATCGGGCATCTTTTTACCAGGCGGGAACCCCTCTTTTGCCTGCGGGCATCGTTCTCAATGCTCCCGAAATCGCGATTTTGGCAGCCGCCCAGTGTACTCAATTACCCGTTTATCGACGCCCTCGCGTGGCAATTCTGTCCACTGGCGACGAATTGGTGACACCGGATCGACCCCTGAAGCCCGGTCAGATCGTGGACTCCAATCAATACGCCCTCGCTGCATTAGTGGCACAGACGGGCGCAGAACCTCAGATGCTGGGGATTGTCAGGGATGAACCAGAGGCGCTCAAGAAAGCGATCGCGCAAGCTGTCGCCACCGCTGACGTGGTCATTTCTTCCGGCGGCGTTTCCGTAGGCGACTACGATTATGTGGATGAAATTCTTGCCCAACTCGGTGCGGAGATTCATGTCCGTGCTGTTGCGGTTAAACCTGGTAAACCGTTAACTGTCGCCAGATTTCCCAACGCCCAGCGTCCTGTTTTATACTTCGGTCTACCGGGCAATCCAGTTTCCTCTTTGGTGAGCTTTTGGCGATTTGTACAGCCAGCCGTGAGAAAACTTGCGGGTCTTGCTGATGGCTGGGAGCCAAAGTTTGTACAAGCGCGATCGCATCACGATTTGCGTTCAGACGGTAAACGAGAAAGTTACCTTTGGGGCAAAATGAATTTAGTAAACGGTGCTTATGAATTTCATTTGGCTGGCGGTAGTCACAGTTCCGGTAATTTAATTAATCTTGCTCAAACTAATGGTCTGGCTGTTTTACCCGCAGGTCAAACCTTCATTGCATCTGGAGATCCGGTGCAAGTTTTACCAATTGGTTAACCCAAAGAGTCATTGGTAAAAACTTTAAAGTTTTGAGTTTTGAATTACAGAACTCTCTTCGTACTCAAAACTTATTGCGCTTAGTTCCTTCCAATTACCAAAAACCTCTTTTGCCAGTGGGTAAAACGGTTGCCCAATTCGTTTTTGCCTGCGATAGCTGTTCCTCGCTAACTTTTGCCCCCGTGAGATTAGCGCCACACAAATTTGCACCTCGGAGATTCGCATGATTGAGATAGGCAAAGCTCAAATCTGCACCGCGTAGGTCAGCTCCTTCCAAATTTGCCGTGCTGAAGTAAGCCCTGCCCAAATTTGCCTCCTTCAGAATTGCCCCAACTAAATTCGCCCTGCCAAAATCGGCACTAGACAAGTCAGCGCCCTGAAGGTTGGTTTTAGCTAACTTAGCCTGATGAAAAATGCCTCCTGATAGGTTAACCCGTTGCAGGTTCAGCGAGCTTAAATCTTGAGAGGCAAAGTCTCGTCTACCTTTGGTGTAGGCAGTTAACACGCCAACAGCATCCAACTTGGCAGGAAGTTTTGACTTAGCATTGCCGTTAGAACCGCTATTTTTGAGCATCGTCGGCGGATAACCAGAGCCGGTAGCAGGACTTGGTTTATACATACTTCCCCCGGTTTGCGGTCCGGTCATGCCTAACTTTTCTCGACGTGCTCGAATTGCCATCGCCAGACGTTCTGAGGCGGAAGTGCCAGTCGAAGGGGCTGAGGAAAGCGTTGGACTGCTTAAGTCTCCAGAGTTGGTGTAGCGATTGCCTGTTTGTGGTTGTCGCTGGGAGCTATTGGGTTTAGTCGTTAAGCCTTGCTCCAAGCTGTCGAGATACGGTTCAAGGTCAAGCGCTCTCAACACTTCCTCAGCAGACTGATAGCGATGACGAACCGAAACCTCTAGCAATTTCTTGAGAACATCGGCAAAATGATCGCTGATCTGAAGCTGCTTTCGCCAGAGCATTTCGCCCGTTGACGGGTTGTAATCTAAGTCTTTTGGCGATTTTCCAGTCAGCAGATAAACGCAAGTGACTCCCAATGCATACAGGTCGCTCGCATAAACCGGGCGCATTGCCATCTGTTCGGGCGGGGCAAATCCGGGTGTCCCAATTGCGTAAGCCGTCAAAGCGGTTTGCTCAGAGCTACTGTTTGCCGTTGTTGGACTGACTTGGTTTTTCACGGCTCCAAAGTCAATCAGAACCAGTTTGCGGTCTTGTTCGCGGCGAATCAAGTTGGCGGGTTTGATGTCCCGGTGAATCACCTGCTGGCTGTGGATGTAGTGCAGGACGGGCAAAATTTCGCTTAAGAATTGCTTGACACCAGCTTCGCTTAGAGGTCCCGATCCTTTAACCTCCTGCTGTAGCGTCAAGCCGCTGATATACTCCTGCACTAAGTAAAACTGCTGGTTGTCTTCAAAGTAATCCAGCAGCCGTGGCACTTGGGGATGATTGCCGATTTTCCCCAAGGTTCTGGCTTCTCGTTCAAATAGCTCGCGTGCCATTTGTAAAACGTGGGCTACAGTCGTTGCTGGTCTCAGTTGCTTGATTACGCAACTTGGCTCCCCAGGCAAAGACTCATCCTCAGCTAAAAAGGTCGCTCCAAAACCTCCTTGCCCCAGCGCTTGACTGACTCGATAGCGCTTTCGTAATAGGAGTTCTGAGCCACAGGACCGACAAACTTCGGCGTGGTCGTGGTTTTGCGGATTTGGACAGGCGGGATTGAGGCAGTAGCTCATTCAGACTCACCGGGATGCTGAAACCGGATATTGCTACCCTAACTTAAATTATCGAGGCATTAATAAACAATAAGCATGGTACATTTACGGACAATTCTTTAAAGAGTTGCTAAAGACGATTAATCTTTGCTTAAAGAATTGAAAAACGATGTACTCCTGCAACTGCCAAGATTTTTCTCAAACATTGCAGTTAGAGACGGTATTAAATTGTAATCAAACAACTAGCGAACAGAAGAAGCGGATCGGGATTAAGCACAAAAATTGTTTCCATATCTTTGATAGCACATCCGGAAGCGCTAGATGTGATTGGTGTTACCCCTAAAACACTCATGCCATCTGGAAGTGAGGGCAAAATTTTGGCAGAACAAAGGAACAAAGAAGCTGAGGGGGATGGTGCTAAGCAACACGCTCACCTGGAGAAGCGATCGCACTCACCCTCCCCGAAGGCCCTCCTAGAAGGCTGCGTCTGCGGGCATTACTATCTTAGGCTTTCCCCAATCGTCGCCGGAATGCTTCAGCTGTACAAAACGGTAAAATGATCGGGCTGAGGTAAGTAAAAGCTTAAGCGTAAATGCGTATTTCTCTGAACTGGCTACAAGAATTGGTTGACTTGACGATGACTCCGGTGGAGTTGGCGCACACGCTAACAATGGCTGGGTTTGAAGTAGAAGATATTGAAGACCGCCGCACTTGGGCGGATGGGGTGGTGGTCGGGAAAGTTCTAGAGATTCAACCCCATCCGAATGCAGATAAACTCAGGGTGTGTACGGTCGATGTGGGGGCAACGTCCCCCTTAAATATTGTCTGTGGGGCATCCAATGCCAGAGCAGATATTTATGTGCCTATCGCCACCATCGGGACTTATCTACCTGCTGTTGATCTGAAAATTAAACCGGCTAAACTCCGGGGCGTTCCTTCCGAGGGGATGATTTGCTCTTTAGCTGAATTAGGTTTGGCAAAAGAGTCCGCAGGAATTCATATTTTTGGGCAGGAAAATCTTCAACTGGGTAGCGATGCGCGATCGCTCCTAGGCTTAGATGATGTAATTTTAGACTTGACATCTACCGCGAATCGTGCGGATGCTTTGAGTATGGTTGGCGTTGCACGGGAAGTCTCGGCGCTGACGGGTGCCGCCCTGCGACTTCCACAAGCCCCAGAAGTGTCAATTCCGAAAGGGGATGGCGGTCTGAAGTTGCGAATTGCTTCGGGTCAAGCGTGTCCGGCTTACATCGGGACGGTCATCGAAAAGGTCAAAATTGCGCCTTCTCCGACATGGTTGCAAGGGCGATTACAAGCCGCTGGAGTCCGACCCATCAATAACGTGGTAGATATTACCAACTATATTTTGCTGGAATGGGGTCAGCCGCTGCACGCCTTTGACCGCGATCGCTTGCAATCCGTGGCAAGTGGTGGTGGGGGAACTTCACCGCTCCAGATCGGGGTACGCTTTGCCAATACAGGGGAATCCCTCAAAACCCTGGACGGTCAAACCCGTACCTTGCAACCGCAAAATCTGCTGATTACTGCCAACGACCAACCAGTAGCACTCGCTGGAGTCATGGGCGGTGAAGAAACAGAAGTCTATCAGGGGACTGAAAATTTAATTTTAGAAGCCGCTTTGTTTGACCCGGTGGCAATCCGCCGGTCGGCACGCAGTCAAAACTTAAGGACAGAAGCCTCTGGGCGCTACGAGCGGGGCGTCAATCAGGCAGAATTGGGAATTGCTTGTCAACGAGCGATCGCGCTGCTCTCGGAGTTTGCAGGGGGCACTCCCGTAGCACAAGAAATTGCCGACACCAGACCCGATCCGTCAACTTGGAGTCGTTCGATTGAACTGCGTCTAGACCGGGTAAATCACGTTTTAGGCCCAGTAGAGATGGGAGACACTGAAACTACAGGGGAAGTTCACGCTGAAGATGTTGAGCGCATCCTAACGGCACTAGGGTGTCAGCTACAGCCAGTGACGAAGCAGGATGAAGGTGGAATGCGGACGGATCGAGAAGATTCTAAGCTTCAGCCTTTGGAATCCCTGAAGTGGATGGTGAAAGTACCGCCTTATCGCTACCGAGACTTGGAGCGAGAAATCGATCTCATTGAAGAAGTAGCTCGCCTCTACGGCTATAACAAATTCTGCGATACCCTACCCGACAAGACTGAACCGGGGTATCTTTCGGTCGATCAGATGCTGATGCGTCAGATGCGGGAAGCTTTCCGCGCAGCAGGATTGACAGAAGTCATGCATTACTCTTACTCCGTAGCGAAAACCAAGAACGATACAGAAGTCGCGATCGCAAATCCCATGTTTGCAGAATATTCGTCTCTGCGAACTGAGCTGATCTCCGCTTTGATTGACTCCTTCCAGTACAACTTAGAACAAGGTAACGGCCCCTTGAACGGTTTTGAAATGGGTCGGATCTTCTGGCGGGAAGAGGATGGACTGATCGAAGCTGATTCCGTTGCTGGAATTTTAGGAGGCGACACCTTTACCCAAGGCACTTGGACGCGGGGAGGAAAGCCACAACCGATGACTTGGTTTGAAGCCAAAGGAGTGTTGCAAAGTGTATTTGAGCAACTCAGCCTGCCAGTAGAATATCAACCAGACCGCCGCGATCCACGGCTGCATCCCGGACGCACGGCGTCTTTATGGGTACAGGGAAACCGATTAGGAACGTTTGGGCAACTCCATCCCCAACTCCGGCAAGAACGGGATTTGCCGGATGAAGTCTACGTGTTTGAGCTGGATTTGGATGTTGTCTTAGATTACCTGGATGCAGAGGAAAACCGGACGCCTCTGTTCAAGCCTTACTCCACCTTCCCCGCATCCAGCCGGGATTTGGCTTTGTTCGCTTCGATTCAAGTTTCTGTCTCAGACTTGAAACGAGCGATCGCGAAAGCTGCCATTGCGGACAAACACAAGGGGACATCCCTACTAGAATCGGTCGAGTTGTTTGATGAATATCAAGGGAAAAATGTCCCGGAAGGACAACGCAGCTTAGCGTTTCGCTTAGTTTACCGAGCTAGCGATCGCACGCTTACCGATGAAGATGTCGAGCCAGTGCATCAAAAAGTCCGCGACGCGCTCGTCGAAAAATTCGGCGTTAATCTGAGAAGTTAAATAAAGTTTTGAGGGTTGAATGTTGATTTAACCCTCAAAACTCAAAACATCAAAACTTTACTGCTATTAACCATGCCTAAATACGTAATGTGGGGAAGCTATTGCGAAGATGTTTTAGAAAAGCGATCGCCTTACCGGCAAGCGCATCTAGACGGTCTTGCTGCCCAAAAAGAAGCGGGTATTCTGATGACGATTGGCCCGACGAAGGACATCACTAAAGTCTTCGGCATCTATGAGGCGGAAGATGAAGCCGCCGTGCGCCAGTTAATTGAAGCTGACCCCTACTGGCAAAACGGCATCTGGACTGAATACGATGTCAAAGAGTGGATTCAAGCCATCTAATTCCACCAATCAAGCGCATCTCAATTGAGCAGATTTACTGAGAAGCTCCTCAATTCTCCTGAGAAGTAGGAAATTGAGGGGTTTCTACCTCTCCTTACTCAGGCAAAGCCAGCCCCACAACCACCGCCAGTTGCCATTTCCGATAGAATTTTGAGCATAAAATAAAGAAATCACCGTTAAATTAACCCTAGCGGTGAGGACTATGGTAGAAACCAGTAATAACAAGCACGGTAAGTTTTACAAAAACGCCACCAGGCTAGGGTTCTGTAGACTCTCAAGCAGACTGAACAGGAGTCTACTTGAGAGTCTGGCGTCGGCGAACAGGAGCCGTGAGAAGGTTGGAGATGACAGAATCCACGGATGAAGATAGCCAAAAGACAACACTGCGTCAAGCCCAAGCAGAGATGCTAGAAGCAGGCAAACAGGAGACTTTAGACATCTTTAGCGAACTTTTAGAGCGGCTGTGGGAACGCATTGTCGGTTTAATTGGCGAGACGGCGACGGTTGCTGTTTTTCGGAGTGCCCTCTTAGAAGCAAGTCGCGACCATCCGCTATGCCAAGAAATTAATATCGATAGCAATGGAATTTGCCTTAAGCAACTGAAGAACAATTTGGATGCCTTCGAGCGTACAGCCGTCCGAGCCGG
Source organism: Trichocoleus sp. AS-A1 (assembly GCF_039962015.1). Classification (NCBI taxonomy): domain Bacteria; kingdom Bacillati; phylum Cyanobacteriota; class Cyanophyceae; order Leptolyngbyales; family Trichocoleusaceae; genus Trichocoleus; species Trichocoleus sp. AS-A1. The sequence continues at coordinate 48,598 of NZ_JAMPKG010000006.1, forward strand.
ACTGATGGCTTTTACTGATAACGTAATGGCTCTACTAATCGATTTAACGGGTGGAATTCTGTTGCGGAAGGTGGAACCCCTCGTGCAGCAGTTAAAACAACAACTGGAAAAGGGCTGAGGGATGAGCAATATTAAACTAATGCCGACAGGTGTTCCCAACTTAGACGCCGTAATGGGCGGAGGCATCCCTGTTTATTCACTGAATATTGTTGCTGGACAACCGGGGACAGGTAAGACAATCCTGGTGCAGCAAATGCTCTTTAACCACATCCGGAATCACAGCACTGCCAAAGTTCTTTACCTGACAACCCTTTCGGAGCCGACGTTGAAGGTGGTGCGCTATATGCAGTGCTTCAGCTTCTTTGATGTAGAAGTTTTTGGCGAACAGGTACTTTTTCAGGATATCGGGCCTTTTATCCGCGAGCATTCCCTGACCGAATTAGCTGACGAGATTCTCGCCAGGGTAGAAAAACACCAACCGGAAATTCTGGCGATTGATTCCTTTAAAGCCATCCGCGATTTGTCTGACGACGTGAGCGATTTTCGTCGCTTCTGTTATGACCTCTCCGTTCGTCTAGCGAGTGCGCGGTGTACCGCCTTTTTATTAGGGGAGTATGACCGCTCGGATATTGGCGAAGGGGCAGAGTTTGCGGTAGCTGATGGCATTGTTTATCTGAACATTGCACTCCAGGAGGGGGAACAGCAGCGTTTTCTCCAGGTATATAAAATGCGCGGTCGAGCGACGGAGATGGTGCCTTACCCGTTTGCGCTCACAGATGGGGGGGTTCAGGTTTTGGGTTCAATGCTGACGCTCAAACGTCGGGAGACAAGTTTGGAGGAGGAGAGCGAGACGGCATCGACAGGAATTACTGGACTAGATAGCATTCTTCGGGGCGGCATCCCTCAGGGGCGGTCTATCCTCCTTTCCGGTGTTTCTGGAACGGGTAAGACGACGCTTGCCATGCAGTTTCTAGTTAATGGCGCTCTTCAGGGAGAGAAGGGACTGCTGTTTTCTTTTGAAGAAACGCGCGATCGCTTGTTCCGAATGGCAGAGGGTTTCGGCTGGAACCCTCAAGATTTGGAAGCCAAAGGCTTGTTACGGATCATTTTTATTCCCCAGACGGAGATTCGGGTCGAGGAACACTTAGAGTACATGGCACAGGAAATCGCAAGTTTCCAGCCTTCGCGCTTTGTCATTGATTCTTTTTCTGTCTTCCTGCACAAAGTGAAAGATTTGGCAGTGCAGCGGGAAAAAACTTTCCAATTGTCCACGCTGGTGCAGCGGGTTGGTGCGGTGGGTTTTCTCATCTCGAATATTCCCGCAGGCGAAGTGAACCGCCTTTCTCGCTTTGGGGTGGAAGAAACCGTGGTGGATGGGACGATTGTCCTTTCCACAGATGTCAATGGTCTTCAGCGCCGACGCTACATAGAAGTTTACAAAATGCGAGCCGCCGACCATGTGCCAGGTCGCCACCGCATGGAAATCGGTCATCAGGGCATTGAGGTGTTATATCTGGCACCGACTGAGCAAAAAACTAGCGGAATGAAGACACCGCCGCTACTGGCTTTCTCGCCGTTAAACGCGATCGCACGGGAGGGAGTTTTCTACGGTTCTGCTTGGTTGGTGCGGGGAGAACAGGGAGTCGGCAAGACGACACTCGCTCAGCAATTTGCGATTGAGGGATTGCAACGAGGGGAAAGCGCTCTTTTTATTGCCACAGAGGCTCCTAGCTACTTGCTACGCCAACAAATGGAAGTGTTCGGAGTCGAGATCGAGTCTTATTTGCGATCGCAACACCTGCGTATTTTAGATACTCATCCTTTCTCTAGCGAAGAATATATTGACCTGACTGATATGGAACGCTTTCTCTACGATATTGAGCGTCACCTGCGGGCAATGCCCAAACCCTGTCGGTTGATTACAGATTCTCTGACCCCGCTTGCTGTCCAATATGCTCCGGATGAGTTCATCACCTTCATCGAACGCAAGAACCGTCTGCTGCGGCAACTGGATGTGGCATTATTTGACACAATTCTCCCCAAAACGCTCAATGAGAGCATTCTTTACAGCTTGCTTAATAGTTACGATGTCGTTCTGGATGTGTACGTTCCGAACTGGGGTGAGATGGGTCAGACGGGGCAAGGTTTTCGGGTACTTCAAGTCCGTAAATCTAGAGGGACTCACTCTGACACCCGCCCCTATCCTTACACGATTCGCCAAGGGAAGGGAGTTAGCGTCCAAGAAGGCTTTTACGGAGAAATTTAAATTTATATCTGGTTGCTTTTACTAAAAAGAGCCTTCCTACGGATAACGAGAAAGAAGGCTGGAAAGCTGTATCCTACTCCACCAAATCGATCAACCTCTGGTATGGGTAGAACCCCCCATCTTTGACATAGTGTATCGACGAATACTACAAAACAGGGAACAATATCATTAGACAAATTGACCGTGGTCAGATTGTTGAAGCGCCAAAATCAATAAAAAGCCTTTGGTAGGCTCTCCCGGAAAGCGCTAAGGGAGTACCTGCCAGGATAAATACCGCGATCGGGGAGTTATTCCGTAAAGACAACGCCAAGGGTGTCTGCTAAATTCTGGGATTTTTGGCTGCATCTATTGCTAGCCATGATTTGCCGCACGTTTGCGGACTGGCGATCGCTTTCTTCGCATCTAGCGAAGAGCGCCCTTGATGCTGTTTCTTATTTGCTTGAGGACTAACTGCTTGTAGCTTTGCTGCTTTCCTTAAAATTTTTGCTGATTTATAAAAAGCCTCGTATTATGTTGAAAAAAATCGATGAGGAAGACCTCCTCCTAAAGATAGATCCAATAGAAATTCAGGATTATCGGGTCTTGCAACCCGTGGATGGCTCCGAGTTGAAGTATATAGAGTCCGTGATGGAGCGACAGCGTTTGGTCAGTGCTTTGGAACAGCAGGCACGAGAGTTGGAGGCGAGTCAGATGCGCTTCCGCACTTTGGAGATGCTGTACGAGCTTTTTTGGCAACTGGGTTACACCTTAAACTACGAAGAATTGGTGCGACTGATGTTGGCACACCTGCATCGTGCCGTGCCCCATGATGTCTCAGCGAGCATCTTGATGACTGAAGACTTGTGCCATGTTTTCATCCAACCGAATTGCACCCTCGTGCCGGAAGTTCAGGAGGAAATCCAACAGCGGCTGCTCAAAACTTTTGTCCGCATGAGGGGGAAAAATACCCAACTAGAGGCGGAGCAATGCCCAATTACAACGATAGAGCCACAGGGATTTGATGGAACGCGATCGCCCATTCGCAGTTTGGGTTCGTCTTTCCAAGTGCCGATTATTAATGCTGAAGGCAACCAAGTGGTGGGACTGCTATTCGTGGCAGCTCAAGCGGAGGGAGCATTTACTGAAGAGCAGGTACGATTGCTGTACACGGTGGCGAACCAGGCTTCTGCCTCTATTCAGCGGTTGCGGACGCTGCTGGCTGCTGAACAACAACATTTAGAGAGCTTGGTAGAAAATTTGCCGGAGGGAGTGCTGCTACTGGATGCCAACCAGCGGATTGTTCTGGCAAACCAGGCGGCTTGGAAGTATCTGGCGCTCTTACAAAACCAGAGTTCTACTCCGAGCAATATTGTGACTTTTTTAGGAGAGCAGTCTTTGGAGATGCTGCTACAGCCACCGAGCGAGGGAAAGTTTTGCCATGAGGTGGTGCTGGAGGGAGTACAGCGCCAGGTTTTTGAAGTCGTCGCTCAACCGTTGATCGCCAAGGCGGGTTTAGGAACGAGCAATTGGGTGTTGGTGATTCGGGATGTGACAGAACGCCAGCGGGTCGAGGAAACTTCCCGATTGCGCGATCGCGCGATCGCTGCTAGTAGTAATGGGATTGTTATCGTTGACGCCAGACTGCCCGATTTACCTGTTATCTATGTGAATCCAGCTTTTGAGCGGATTACAGGTTATACGGCGGCGGAAGTCACCGGACGAAATTGCCGTTTTCTGCAAGGAGAAGAAACCAATCAATCGGGGTTACAGGAACTGCGAACAGCGCTGCGGTTAGGTAAAGCTGCGACTGTTGTTTTACGCAACTTCCGTAAAGATGGCACCCATTTTTGGAATGAGTTAAATGTCTCGCCGATTTACAACAGCGAGGGTGTTGTTACTCATTTTGTTGGCATTCAAATGGATATTACGGAGCGCAAACAAGCGGAAGAGCAACTGCTGCACAATGCGTTTTATGATGTTCTTACCGATTTGCCCAACCGAGCTTTGTTCATGGAGCGCTTGCATCGGGCGCTTGAGCGAGCAAAGCATTCCGAGAATTATTTATTTGCCGTCCTGTTTTTGGATCTTGACCGATTTAAAAATGTCAACGACAGCCTTGGGCATATTGTCGGCGATCAAATGCTGATTGCGATCGCTAAACGCTTAGAAAAAAGCCTTCGCCACGGTGATACGGTAGCGCGTCTGGGTGGAGATGAGTTTGCGATTTTACTGGAAAATATCAATGGGATCGGCGATGCTACCCATGTTGCCGATCGCATCCATCAGGAACTGACTTTGCCCTTAAATTTAGACGGGCATGAAGTATTTACCACCGCCAGTATTGGTATTGCTGTAGGCGCGGGATCTTCTTGCTCCGACTATGGGGGTTATGAGCATCCAGAGGATCTCCTGCGCGATGCCGATATCGCCATGTATCGAGCGAAGGCACTGGGAAAGGCTCGTTATGAGGTCTTTGATAAAAATATGCATGCCCGTGCAGTGGCGCTGCTTCAGTTAGAAACTGATTTGCAAAGAGCGACTGAACGGGGAGAATTTCTCCTTCACTATCAACCGATTGTATCTCTACAAACTAACCAGGTTGTTAGTTTTGAAGCCCTGTTACGTTGGCAACATCCCGAACGCGGTCTCGTTTCTCCGGGAGAGTTTATTCCGGTTGCAGAAGAAACCGGATTGATTACTCGGATTGGCTGGTGGGTACTGCGCGAAGCTTGTACCAAATTGCGCGAATGGCAGACGCAATTTCCGAGTTCTATCCCTTTGAGTATCAGCGTAAATCTTTCAGGTAAACAGTTTTCTCAACCAGATTTAGTGGAACGCATCGCTGAGATTTTCGCGGAAACTGGTGTGGATGCTAGCAGTTTAAAACTAGAAATTACTGAAAGCGCCATTATGGAAAATGTTGAATCTGCATCAGCGATGCTTTGGCGACTGAGAAAGCTGGGCGTTCAATTATATATGGATGACTTCGGAACAGGTTATTCATCCTTAAGTTACCTGCGGCGTTTTCCGATCGATAAGCTGAAAATTGACCGATCTTTCGTTACCCAGATGGCAGGGGATAATGAGAGTCTGGAGATTGTCCGGACAATCGTGATGCTAGCTCACAATCTGGGAATGAATGCGATCGCAGAGGGTGTGGAAACCGTAGAGCAACTGGCTCAACTGCGATCGCTTCAATGTGAATACGCTCAAGGATATTTCTTCTCGAAGCCGGTCGATGCTGACACGGCGCGAGCGCTCATTGCCAGCTCAAACACTCATTGATTCCTCCAACTCGCAAGTATTGAATTCACTCATTTCTGACAACTCGACTTTAGCGATTTGGAGATAAGTCAGCATCGAGAAGAAGAATAAATTAGGTTCTTGTGCCGTATTTAATTCAAATGAGAATTGCTATCGATTTCTCGATTAATGTCCTAACTACTGGCTGCTAAAACATTCGTGGATGCAGGGTGCAGCAATCCTGTCAAAAGTGATGCCGGACGTTGGCTGTAAGGCCAAGCAAAGGCATGACGGAATGCCGCCTCTTGACAAGCTTGCAACTGTTCAAAATCAATAATATCCAGTGTCAGCAGATTCTCATACTCAAAAGGCAGACGCACATTGTGTAATCCAGCATTATCAGTACAGATGGCAATATCTACACCCGCTTCAAAACAGCGGTCAAACACCAGTTTGAGTTGACGCATATCCTCCAACGTGCCTGTTTTTAAGTACGTGGTAGGACATACTTCCAAACACTGATTTTGTTGAGCCAATTGTGGTAATAATTCTGGGTATTGCAGGGGGATTTGGATGCCGTGACCGATTCGCATCAAATGCGGCAGCAGTTCCGGATAACAGCCAGAAGGGGTTTCGTAGAGATGACCCGTGGTTTTAATACCGAGCGATCGCGCATCCTTATACAATTGGACAAACTCATCCAAACGCTCGGAAATTTGGGCATCTCCTCCCGCCATGTCCACCGCGCAGACATACTCCTTCTTCTGTGCTGCCAAATCAACAATCGCCCGGTTCACCTCATAAGGGAGCCGCGAGTGCATACACAGAATTTGACTGGTTACAATCGGATACTCAGGCACCCGACTGGCTTTGCCGACAATATCCACAATTGTCGCCATTTGGTCAATTCGTTCTGATTGGCTTAAATGCTCGGACGTTCGCAGATACGGTGTATATCGCAATTCCAAATAAGCCAAATTCTCAAAGATATAAGCACCCCGAATCAGCCGATAAATGAAGTAGGGCAAAGTTTCTGCCGTTTGCGTACTTTCCACCAGCGTATGTAGTTCTAGATACTCATCCAGCGTGTTGCGGGGTCGCGTGTAAAATTCTTCAAACTCTGGGTAATTCGGAAATCGTTGAGCCAGCTCAGAATCGCTGCGATGGAAATACCGCCAAAGAATGCGAGGCACAACAGAACCGCCAAGATGGCGATGTAATTCAGCATATAAAGACACAGGAACCTCTTGCCAGTAATTGTGGAGTTGTTATCTTGTTAGTTGCTAAGGGTGCGCGGTGCACCCCTTGTAGATGTGAAGCTGCGAATTGTTAATCTGAAGTTGACAGCGGTAGCACCATCTGTTAATAATTGTAATTTGTGAAAACTCTAGCTCTTTTAATAAACCCTTGGCTAACGTAGTTGTGATCGGTGCCCAGTGGGGCGATGAAGGCAAAGGTAAGATAACTGATTTACTGAGTAAATCAGCAGATGTCGTAGTACGTTACCAAGGGGGTGTCAACGCTGGGCACACCGTCGTGGTGGAGGATCAGACCTTTAAACTGCACCTGATTCCCTCTGGAATTTTATATCCGGACACCGAGTGCATTATTGGTTGTGGGACGGTCATCGATCCGCAGGTTCTGATTGAAGAACTGGATCAATTAGAAGCTCTGAAGATATCTACCCGTAATCTACTGATTTCTCAGAATGCCCACGTCACGATGCCTTACCACAGGTTAATTGACCAGGCATCCGAGGAGCGACGCGGTAGCTATAAAATCGGTACCACCGGACGCGGGATTGGCCCCACTTATGCAGATAAGTCAGAGCGAACCGGCATTCGGGTTTTAGACTTGATGGATACCGAAGGGTTGCGCGAACAGGTGCGATGGACGATCGATTATAAAAACGTCATTTTAGAAAAGCTTTACAACTTACCGCCCCTGGATGCAGAAATCGTGATCGAGCAGTACCTGGGGTACGCCGAGCGTTTGCGTCCGCATATCGTGGATAGTTCCCTAAAGATTTACGACGCGATTGGGCGACGGCGCAATGTTTTGTTTGAGGGTGCCCAAGGAACGCTCTTAGACTTAGATCACGGAACCTATCCTTACGTTACCTCCTCAAACCCAGTCGCCGGGGGAGCTTGCGTGGGTGCTGGGGTTGGACCAACGATGATCGACCGCGTGATTGGGGTCGCGAAAGCGTACACGACGCGGGTAGGTGAAGGGCCATTTCCCACCGAACAGAATGGCAGCGTCGGAGAAATGTTGTGCGATCGCGGGGCGGAATTTGGCACCACCACAGGGCGCAAGCGCCGCTGTGGATGGTTTGATGCGGTGATCGGTCGTTATGCTGTGCGAATTAACGGTCTCGACTGTCTCGCGATCACCAAACTAGATGTTCTCGACGAACTAGAGGAAATTAACGTCTGCGTCGCCTACGAAATTGATGGAGATCGCACCGAAGACTTCCCCACCAACTCTCGTCAATTTTCCCGCTGTCAGCCGGTTTACAAAACTCTGCCCGGATGGAAACAATCCACTGCTGACTGCCGTACCCTGGAAGACTTACCCCAGCAGGCGTTGGATTATCTCAAGTTCCTGGCAGAGCTGATGGATGTCCCAATTGCGATCGTCTCCCTCGGTGCTAGCCGCGATCAAACGATTATAGTAGAAGATCCGATCCACGGACCCAAGCGGGCGCTATTGCACGCCAATGGCACGCCGGTAACATCACATCGGTAATAGGCGAAAAAATTAAAAGTTAGAAATTAAAAATTGAAGAAAGACGATTTTCTAATTTTTAATTTCTAATTTTTCATGAAGATGCCAATTACCAAGTCACTATTAGCAACTCACAAACAACGAAGATGGAACATACAGTTGAATGTCAAAAGCGCCCTGAAGGGAGCAAGCCGAATGCCCTTCGTCGCAGTGGATTAGTCCCAGCCGTCCTATACGGGCACAAAGGAACTGAATCTATTGAGTTGACTTTGGAAGCCAAAAAGGCTGAAACCTTACTCAAAGGTGCCTCTGTTAATAACACCTTGATTCAGCTCAACATTCCTGAGATTTCTTGGAGTGGTAAAACACTGCTCAAAGAAGTGCAGACGCATCCTTGGAAAAGAACCTCCCTGTATCACCTCAGCTTTTTTGCGGTCGCGGCTCATGGCGATCTGGATGTGCAAGTGCCCCTGCATTATGTAGGAGAAGCCTATGGTGTTAAGCAAGAAGGCGGCGTATTAGACCCCGTACTCAACGAACTTCAGGTACGGTGTGCGCCCGAAAGCATCCCTGATTCGATTGAGATTGATGTCTCTAATTTGCATATTGGAGATAAATTGCATATCGGCGAACTCGTTTTGCCACCTGGGGTGACAGCGCTTGGTGAGCCAGATCAAGTGACTGTAAGTGTCCTCCAACCTCAAGTCCAAGCTGAAGATCAAGAAACTGAGTCGGAAACTGAATCTGAAGCATGAGACGATGGCTTTTTGCCAGTTTGTTTCTCATTGCCTTGAAAACCAGGGGTTAAGCCCCTGGCTTTTTTTTAACCGTAAAGACACATTAGTGAAGCCATGCGCGATCGCGCTATAGAACGCAAAAAAATATGACAGAAGCTTCTTTTCCCCCTTTAATTCAGCAGATGTTGCAGCCGAGTTTTTATCCTCATCCGGTGACGCAACCAATTGAGCTGATTCAAACACACGTTTCTTATGTGTTGTTGACGGGTGATTTGGTTTATAAAGTTAAAAAGCCGATGAATTTTGGCTTTTTAAACTATTCAACCTTAGAGCTAAGGCAGCATTTTTGTAATGAAGAAATCCGCCTGAATCAGCGCGGTGCGTCGGAAATTTATTTAGAAATTTTGCCCATTACTCAGACAGACGACCAGTTTCATTTAAATGGCTCGGGCGAGCCGGTGGAATATGTGCTGAAAATGCGCCAGTTTCCCCAAGATGGCTTATTCAGCAATCTGTTTGAGCAAGACTTGCTGACGGAAAAACTTATGGAGGATTTGGGACGGGTTGTTGCCAAATTCCATGAAAAAGCGCACACAGATGACTATATTCGTAAATTTGGTGAAGTGGCTCAAGTTCGGGATGCCATTGATGAAAATTATCGGCAAACTGAAAACTATATTGGTGGACCGCAAACTCAGGAACATTACGAGGAAACCAGGCAGTATACAGACTCGTTCTTTGCTGAGCGAGAGGAGTTATTTAAAAGCAGAATTCAAAATAATTGGATTCGGGAATGCCACGGGGATTTGCATTTGAGAAATATTTGTCTCTGGCAAGACAAGATTCTGCTATTTGATTGCATTGAATTTAACGAGCCGTTTCGCTTTGTCGATGTCATGTTCGACATTGCCTATGCAGTGATGGATATGGATGCGCGATCGCGTCCAGACCTCGGCAATGCCTATTTGAATACTTATGTTGAGCAGATGGGAGATTGGGAAGGGTTGCAGGTGTTGCCTTTGTACTTGAGTCGTCAAGCTTATGTACGGGCAAAGGTGACTTCTTTCTTGTTGAACGATCCGGCTGTTCCCGCAGCAGACAAGGAAAAAGCCGCCGCCACTGCTGCCCAATATTACCAACTAGCGTGGGAATACACGCGATCGCCGTCCCCAGCGTATGCTCCTGTTAGTGGCTCCTCAGGCAAAGGAAAGCTGTTTTTGATGTCGGGGCTATCGGGTTCTGGGAAGAGTACGGTAGCGCGGCTCCAGGCGCGGCGCTTGGGAGCAATTCACATCCGTTCGGATGCGCTGCGGAAACATTTAGGAGGCGTTCCCTTGGAACAATCAGGGGGGGCAGACCTTTATTCCGATGAAATGACTCAGAAGACCTACAGCCGGTTGTTGGAATTGGGGATAATGCTGACAAGCCAAGGTTGGTCGGTGATTTTGGATGCGAAGTACGATCGGCAGAAGTTGAGAGAAGATGCGATCGCTCAAGCCACTGCTCACCAAATCCCTTTGCAAATCCTCCACTGCACGGCACCAATGGAAGTTTGCCAGAATCGTCTCGCCTCCCGTACTGGTGATGTTTCTGATGCTACCGTTGACCTATTAGCGAAGCAACAAGCCACTGCTGAACCTTTTACTCAATCCGAACAAGCCTACGTGAAAACTTTAGACACGACTCAGGATTGGGAGTCACAATTAAATAGCTAATCGAAAAGTGGCTAATTGAAGGATTCAACCACTCTTCGATTAGCCACTCTTGGATTAGCCAGACACTTATGACGAACAAAGGCAATGGGTTCAGATCCCTGGGACTCTCAAGTGGGTTCTCTGCTGGGTTGAAGTACTGGTTGTTTTTTCTGATTTGCTTTGTAATGCTGGGGTATCGGGTGCCCTTGAGCATCTTTCTAGGGGCGGTTGGGGGTTTTGCAGGGGCATGGGTGGTTGCCTGGTCAAAAGCCAAAGATGAACCCCGGCAGGTACGCTCAGAGGAGACGAAAGAAGGTTCCAATGGGCGGAATCGGAATAATTCGGCAAACCGAAAACGCTATGGTAAACCCAAAAAACAATATCGTGGCTTAAGTGGTCGTCGCGACCGGAGCAACCTAGGAAATAACCAACAAAACAATACAGCCTACAACACAGAAGATAGCCGGGAAGACAACACAGAAGATAACCGGGAAGAATGATTCTGCTGGGGATGAAAAGCAGAGGCGCAAAAGGGGGACAGGAAGTTATCCTCTTTTAGATTTTGGATTTTAGATTCTGGATTTTAGATTTTGGCTCGTACTGGGCGTGTCCATAGACACGCCGAGGCATGGATTTTTAGCGGCTTTAAGGTGAAATGGTATAGAAATTACTAATTACCTTGTTCTATGTTTTTGTTTCTCTCAAAACTGCTACCGCTATTTATCTATCCCTTGGGAATTGCCTGCGTGCTAATGATTGTGGCACTGGTATTACTGTGGAAACGCCCTCGTTGGGCGGCGGTGCCGATTGTTTTGGCATTGATTGCCTTGCTGGTGGGGAGTAATGGCTGGGTGGAGAACTCGTTATTGCGATCGCTAGAATGGCAAAATCTCCCACCAGCCGAACTCCCAACTGCTGAGGCGATTGTTATCTTGGGCGGTGCCACGAAATCGGCTTCGCCGCCTCGACCGAGTGTAGATTTGAGCGAAGAAGGCGATCGCGTCTTCTATGGTGCCCAGTTATACCGCGAAGGCAAAGCTCCTGTCGTGATTGCTAGCGGCGGACGCATCGACTGGCGGGGCAGTGGGGCACCGGAATCTGCGGATATGGCTGTAATTTTAGAAACATTAGGCGTCCCCAAATCTGCCATTCTTCAAGATCCTCGCTCTTTGAACACTTATGAAAATGCGGTGAATGTGCGGCAAATTTTAGAAAAGCAGGGGATTCGCCGAGTATTATTAGTGACTTCGGCAATGCATATGCCGCGCTCGCTCCTGATTTTCAAGCGTCAGGGAATTCAAGCCATCCCCGCACCCACCGACTTTTTGGTGACAGAAGCAGACTTTCTCGAATCCAACAGGAGCCTGCAAGCTCGAATCCTAAATGTTTTACCAGATGCCGAGCGGTTACACAGGTCAACCAGAGCGTTAAAAGAATACATTGGAACAGGGATCTATCGCCTTAAAGGCTGGCTTTAAAAAGTTTAGACAGTAGTTTGAAGCGATTATTTTTCCAACCTTCAACCTTCCAACCTTCAAAAATGCCAAAAGAATTCCCACACTTTATTCCAGCACCTCCCCCCGTAGCGGACATCTTTGCCACCTACCAAATGACTCATGACTTTTACCGGGAAGCCGAGTACCGAAAGGAACTTGAGCGTTACTGCCAGTGGTATCAGATGACAGCGGAAGCTAACCGGCAAGAGTTGCAGAGAATGCGGGGTGACATCAATATATTCGGCTGGTTTAATCGCGGTAGGCGATGATAGTCAATGGCTCATGGTCAATGGCTCATAGCTAATCGCGAATATGAGCCATTGACCATGAGCCTAATTTAGAGTTTCTAGCTCATCCTCGCGGAAGTGACCTTTAAATTTTTTGTCAAACTGGACAAAAACTGGAAGGTTGGCGCTGACGGGTCTGCCTTGCCATTCGTGAATGATTGAGACCACTTCTCCTTCCCGATCCTTGACATCAAAAGGCTTACCCTTATTTTCAGGATGGTGGTAAACAATCACAGATTTGATAACGCGGACGCGATCGCCTACTTTCATTTCTTGATCTCCGGTTGGGTATCTGAGTCAAACTGGTGCAGCCTTCTTTTGAGGAATAACTGCTTCCACCAAGCGTGAGCTGGGAGCGTTGCCTATCAAGACGCTTGGCTCTTACCAGTACCCAAGCATTGTGCTATTGTGAACAACCTTAATATTCTTGCACAGGACGGTAACTTCCTCTTTATGGACTTGGAGGGGGTGCTGACGGAACTGGCGATGCTGAATTTTCGGGAGGGGGTACTGAGGGAACTGGTGACGCTGAATTTTCGGGAGGGGGCGGCACTTGTGTGGATGGAGAAGGAGAGTTCTGCGGCGATGGTGGCACACTCGACGCGGGAGATGGAGTTTCGGGGACTGGAACGGGCAACGGTGCGGGGTTGAACAAGCGATCGCGTATTTGCTGGAACCCTTGAGGATTGTATTTCCACCAAGCATATAACCCAGCAGCACTGCCCCCCAGCAGTAGGAGGAAGACTCCCAGTGCGACGACCAACCCTTTCCCTCGGCGCAGTCGGTTTGGCTTTGCCGGAACGATCTCTACCGGCACCGCTTCAGCATACTTCACGTCTTCAGCTTCAGCTTGCAGAGTAGCTTTCGGCATCAAGGTGAGATTCCCGATCTCGCCAAAATTGAGTAGCACTGGATACTCTGGGGAAACGCGGCAGTAAGTAATCACGACTGAAGTATTATCGTGACCGTTCTTCTGATTCGCTAAGTCAATCCAGGACTGGACTGCCGCCTCCAGGGGAATTTTAGCCTGAAGCACCGGCTCCACATAATCTACCCAGGAACGCTCAACCCAGTTATTGTCGCTCAGACCATCAGAACACAGCAGCAGCAGTCCGTCTTCTTCCACAATGAAGCGTTGCACATTCGGACGAAGAAACTCGGCATCCCGCGTGCCTAGCGCTTGGGTGAGCGCCCCGGCATCGGGTCGCTGTAACGCCTCGCGGTAGAGACTGCGCCCCATGCGTACTTCCCTAGCAGCAACGTCATCGTCTACTGTCAGCATCTGGCAAGAATGGGGGGTAATCCAGTAGGCGCGGCTATCCCCAACATGGGCGATATAGAGTTCGTGGGCATTCCCCACACCAGAGTTAGCCGTCACCACCTTCTGGGGCAGCTGGAGAGCCATCACCAGCGTCGTTCCCATCCGCCGCCTAGACTCTCGTCCTTGTTCGTCATTGCGGGCACAAATGAGGTTATTGACTACCCGGATACTTGCCGCAAGTTGCTCCTTCACCAGTTCCGGTGGCACGATTTCCGTTTGCTCTGCTACTTCCGCCAAAAGCGCCCGCACTTGCAGTTTCAGGGATTGTACTGCTAGCTGGCTGGCAACTTCTCCCCCTTCATGACCGCCAATCCCATCGCAAACGATGCTCAAGTGGGGAATCAGCGGGTCAGTTGTTTGGGTGAAGTCTGCGGCTAGCAAATCCCGCGCCGTGGGATAGCAGGTGTCTTCGTTATGATCGTGTTGGGGACCCGTATCGGTAGCACCGGCAACCCGCAAGCGCAAGGGGAGTTCTGCTGCCTGCTCCAGTAATAGCTGATTTAGCCGTTCGGCGATCGCGCTTTCGGTCGCATCTTCGGCTTGCATCAGTTCGCAAATTTCTAACAGTGGCGTCACCGCTGATGCCTGGATTAATCGGCACCAACTCGCGATAACAAGACCCAGATCCCGGAGACTTGGGCCAAACCCCGCGACCATTTGATCCCCGGTCGGTTCCGCTAAGGCGTGAGCGGCAAAAGGCTCAAGGCTCAAGGTGAGAGGCAGAAATTTTTTCTCTTCCCGCCGACTTCCTCCAACTTGCCTGTGGTCAGAGATCCCATTCCCATTGTTTGTATGGGCAACTTCCATCTCTGGGTCGGTGACTGGGTCGGCGTAAAGTTCTAACAGCCGCAACCGCCACCCTTCAACTCGGAGATTGTCCGCAACTAAAAGGCTAGAAGCTACCCCAAATTCCGCCAGTGGCGTCCAAAGTTCCAGAATTTGCCAGAGCCAGTAAATCTGGCGGACTGCCGAGGCTTGGGGCAAAGCGTCCAAAATGGAAGGAAATAGCTTGCCTGTGGCATCCATCGGGACATTTTCTAGCAACAGAATCTCAGTCGGGGATGGAGAATTTCCCACTGCTGCATATCCATAGACTTCGGGGAGATGAAACCGCTGGGGATATAAGCGCAGGTAAGGGTAAAGATTGTCCGGGAACTGTTCGGGGATCTGAGGCGGCTGTGTCGGTTGAGTATCGAGCCAAACTTGAGGTGCAACAACTTGATATCTGTCTTGCACGAATTCTCCGACCGGGATCGTTGCAGCAACTGAGCCAGTTGCCCAAAGATAGCGATCGCTCTTTAACTGGGAACTGTTCATAAACTGAAATTTTTATAAAAAAGCTTCCAAGAGATTCTTAAGGAAAAATTCCACTGGGTTCTAGGAAATTTATAGATGAAATGTTGTAGTAAACAGAAAGGCAAGATGCCTTCCCAATCCTAACTGGCTTTCATTGGAATAGTTCATCTTACCTTGATAACTATCCTTACCGGGATATCAAGAAGGGATTGAGTTTTATGACGATTTGGTTTCTAGCAGGGTTGTTTGATTCTCCGTTACTCATTCAGCTGGCGCTCCAGCCTTTGGGATTCAGCCCAACTTTGTTGTGGTTACTGATAGGAGCGATCCTTTGCTCGATAGAGCTAGTTGTACCAACAGCTTTTACCGCTTTCATGATGGGAATCAGCGCCTTCGTGGTGGCACTGTTAGTCATGCTGCTCCCATTACCGGCGGCTTTACAGGTGGTGCTTTGGTTAGTGTTTTCAATTGCTTTCGTTTACCTGGGTCATCGCTTGATGCCGAGGCGAAAGGTGTCTTCGATGGAAGATGCAACCGAGGGTCAGACTTTAACAGAGATTTTGCCAGGAGAGATGGGGCGGGTACTCTACGAAGGAAATTCTTGGAAGGCACGATGTGAAGATGAGAAACTGGCGATCGCTCCCAATCAAAGAGTGTACGTCGTCAGACGGGAAGGCACAACTCTCATCGTGCTGCCAGAACACCTATTGAAATCCTAATTTTAGGGTTTATCAATCTGCGATATTGTAAAAACGAGGTTCACAATGGAAGGATTTTTTGGGTTACTAATCGCTTTAGTTTTAGGCGGATCTGCCCTCTCAGGGGTCAAGGTGGTTACTCAAGGAAACGAAGCTTTAGTCGAAACTTTAGGTAAATATAGCGGCAAAAAACTAAAACCCGGTTTGAATTTCGTGATCCCGGTTTACGAAAGAGTCGCTTACCAAGCAACCGTCCGGGAAAGAGTTCTCGATATTCCTCCCCAACAATGTATTACCCGCGACAACGTTTCGATTACCGCTGATGCTGTCGTGTACTGGCGCATTCTGGATTTGGAGAAAGCCTACTACAAAGTGGAAAATCTCCAGTCAGCAATGGTGAATTTGGTGCTGACGCAGATTCGCTCGGAAATGGGCAAACTGGAACTGGATGAAACCTTTACTGCCCGGACTCAAATTAACGAACTTTTGCTCAGAGAACTGGACGAATCTACCGATCCTTGGGGAGTGAAGGTGACACGGGTAGAACTGCGAGATATCGTTCCCTCCAAGGCTGTGCAAGAATCGATGGAATTGCAAATGTCGGCGGAACGTCGCAAGCGGGCGGCAATTCTCACCTCTGAGGGCGAACGCGAATCAGCCGTGAACTCTGCTAAAGGTAAGGCTGAGGCGCAAGTTTTGGAAGCAGAAGCCCGTCAAAAATCCGCGATTCTGGAGGCAGAAGGGCAACAAAAGACGATTGTTCTCAAAGCGCAGGCGGAACGGCAGCAGCAAGTTCTCAAGGCTCAGGCTACTGCTGAAGCGCTGCAAGTGATTTCTAAAACGCTCAAAACCGACCCCAACGCCCAGGAAGCTCTTCAGTACCTACTCGCTCAGAATTATCTAGAAATGGGGATGGCGATTGGCAAGAGCGGTAGCAGCAAGGTTATGTTTATGGACCCGCGCACTATCCCAGCTACGTTGGAAGGCATTCGCTCGATTGTTGGAGACACGAACCAAGCTCAATTTTTAGATTTAGATGAGGACAGTTAATCCAGGGCATCGCTAGCAACTTGAGCAACACAGCAGCGATCGCACAGTCCAAAAAACTCCAGAGTATGGTAGAAAATTTTAAACGAGTGCGATTGTTGCAGCTGGCTCTCTAATTCATGGACTGGACATTGATTGATGGGAATCGAGTCTCCGCACTGCAAACAAGTCAGGTGATGCTTGTCTTGTTGCACGGAACTGTAGAGCGATTCGCCACTTGCCAATGTCCGTACCTGGACGACACCATCCAGTTTTAAGGCTTCTAGGGAACGATAGACGGTTGCTAGTCCCATGCTTTGGCTACGATTGCGAAGTTCTACATAAATATCTTGAGCTGAGACAGCTCGGTTCATCGTCTTGAGCAGATTCAAAATACGCTCTTGACTGCGGGTGCGTTGGGCTTTCATGGTCTTCAGTTTTGCTAGATATCCTTAATATGTTTCAGGTTGTCGCTGATACCTTTATCTCTTTCCAGCTTAAATTGCGAGAACTTCACGCAGCTCACACCCTTCCCCCCTTAGAATAAAACAAATATCACCTATCTAAGGGAATAATTTATAGGAATGGCTGTGAATCGGAAATATCAAGCGAAAATCTACGTGACTCTGCGCCCTTCAGTTTTAGACCCAGCAGGCACGGCGGTACAGTCTGGGTTGGGGCATATGGGATATGCCAATGTTGAGCAGGTGCGAATCGGAAAGTATATTGAACTGACTCTGATGGCAGAGAGTGAGGATGAGGCGCGGCATCAATTAGATCGGATGTGCGATCAGTTGTTGACGAATCCGGTAACCGAAAACTATCGGTTTGACCTAACTGAGATGTCGGGTCAGATAGAGACGGAGATATTCTTTTAGGATAATAGGGGCTAGGTAGTTGGTAGTTAGTAGCGATGGGTCATTTGTGAAGAACCAATCGCTACTGATGACTTCTGGCTAGCCAGTCTTCCATTAGCGATTAGCAATATGAAATTTGGGGTTGTTGTGTTTCCGGGTTCTAATTGCGATCGCGATGTCGCCTATGTGACTCGCGATTTGCTACATCAGCCAACGCGGATGGTTTGGCATGAAGACACGGATATTTCCGATCTCGATGTGGTAGTGATTCCGGGTGGCTTCAGCTACGGCGATTATCTGCGCTGTGGCGCGATCGCTCGTTTCTCTCCGGTGATGCAAGCAACGATTAAACACGCCCAGCAAGGGAAGTTTGTCTTGGGTATCTGCAACGGGTTTCAGGTGCTAACAGAGGCGGGACTCTTGCCAGGGGCGCTTACCCGCAATCAAGAGTTGCATTTTATTTGCGATCGCGTTCCCCTGAAAGTCGAACGCACTCATCTCCCTTGGACGCAAGCCTATTCTACCGGACAAGTCATTACCCTCCCGATTGCCCACGGTGAGGGGAGATACTACGCCGATGCCGATACTTTGGCAAGCCTGGAAGATAACCATCAAATTCTCTTCCGTTATCACGGCGAGAATCACAACGGCTCTTTAAATAATATTGCGGGTATTTGCAATAAAAAAGGCAACGTGCTGGGAATGATGCCTCATCCAGAACGCGCCTCAGATCCGATTTTAGGCGGTACGGATGGGATGGGGTTGTTCCAAGGATTACTGTCTGCGGTGGCAGCGATCGCATAGTGCCATAGCAAAAAATGTTTTGTTGAACCACAAAGACACAAAGAAAGCACGAAGTTTCTTTGTGTCTTCGTGTCTTTGTGGTTAATCTTCAAACACCTATATATTTAGGTAGAAATACGTTTGGCTGTGGCAAGTTCCCCCCACAGACCGACAATTGTTCCAACCAGACAGCACTAGCATCAAAAAAGTGCAAAGACGGAATTCATGGGCAATTATGGTCGCGATTACTGATTTTCAACCGACAAATACGGCAACGAGTCAACGAACAGCCACAAACTACAACGAATCTGAGCAGCAATTTGTAAAACTGCTCGAAATGGAAGATTTAGACAACAAGCTGGCTGCACAGCCTGAACTAGCAAGCGACGTTGAAAGTGCGATCGCTACCGCAATTGAGGCGGCTTACAAGGTAGGAAGTGGTGATGAGCCAGTTGAAGCCGCACACCTCTTTTTGCAGCGCGTGCTGTATCGCATCAATCGGCTCAAGCTGTTTTGGTATGACGATCTGCGCCATTACACCAACGAACGCTCAATTTGGTTGCAAAAAGTTCGCAACCAAATCGAGTCCGCTTGGCAGCAGTGGGAACTGGCACACTTTGATGTAGAAGCACTCCAAAAACTCTCCCCAGCCGATGTTAAGCAAGCGCTGAGCGAGCGGGGTGCAGCCGACTTAGATCCTCCCCTATCGGAAGGTAGTCGCTACTTGCGGGAGCAGACAACAGAGGCTGGTTATCGCCGAATCTTGGCAATTGGTTCCTTTGATGGCTTAGTTGAAGGCAGCCGCCTGTCGCGCATTCTGGGAGGCACCGCCAACGCAGTACAATGTACCCTCGTCAAAGTGTTGTTGGAAGAGTACGGCAACGGTCGCCTTTCCCGCAAGCACTCTACCTTTTTTGCCCAGATGCTTGACGAGTTTGGCATGAACACAGAGCCAGAGGGCTACTTCGATTTAGTACCTTGGGAAGTGCTAGCCTGCGCCAATCATAACTTTCTCGTTACCGAGCGCAAAATTTATTTCTTGCGTTACTGCGGTGGATTGACTTATTTTGAAGTGGCAGGTCCTGCGGCATACAAAACCTATTTAGCCGCAGCACAACGGTTGAAACTTTCTGATGCAGCAATGGGTTACTGGGAACTGCACATTCGGGAAGACGAACGTCACGGTCAATGGATGTTAGATGATGTGGCAATGCCGTTGGTTGACAAGTACCCGGATGATGCTTGGGAAATTGTCCTGGGATATGACCAAGAGAAGCTAATGGGCGATCGCGCTGGTGTAGCGATCGCGCGTTCGGCAAGAGAAGCGGAGCGAGAGGCCAATCGATAAAATACATTTTGCCTAAACTACTTGCCGACTTGTTAACAGTCAGTCGTCTTCCATTCTCGTTCTCAGGGTTCAACCTAGAGAACGAGAATAAATTTGAATTTTTCTAGTTTTAGTTAGAAATTAAACAATAAGAATAGGGCACTGAGAACTGTTAACTTCTCAATACCCTTGATTCGTTCCCGTCTAAAGTGGCTTTTGGGTTTAGGAAAGATTCTTTAGCGATCGCTCTCCCCCTCCCTGTTTAAGCTTTTACAAAGATGTCATGATCTGAATCAGCTCAGTAGATAAATCCACTTGACATTTCTGCTGCTTCCTAAACAAAACACCAGCTAAAAGATAGATGTTCGCTGAGTAAAAAGCCATCTTCTTTTCTCGCAACTCTCTAATTGTGTTTTTAACCTTTGGCTCACAACTGTAATAACCAAAGTTTAGAGGGGAGACGATAAAATTAGCAATCGAGTAGCCTTGCATGATTGCATAATTAATAAAGCCCTCCGGATTAGAATAACTAGAGAGCATTAGTAAGACGTTTTCATAATCTAAAGATAAAAGCCGTTTGGCAATTTTAGACCCATCTGTACCCCCATGTAACAGGGGTTGATAAATATTCTCATCTGGCGCTGGAAGGTATGGTGGATTTGAAATCAGATAATCGGCCTTGGGAAGAGATGCCTCAAAGAAAGAAGTATTGTGGATGATATATTGGGCGCTAAGTTCGTATTCCTGAATATTTGATTTAGCAGTTTTCCAGGCTAAGTCATTGAGTTCAAAGCCATGTATAATTCCATCAAATCTGGTTCTCATTAAGGAGTTAATGACTGGGGTTCCATCTCCTGAACCAAATTCGATAATAGTTTTACCATGAGCGCCCTCATTTAAAACTAAACTTTCTAAACATTGAGAATAAAAATTAGATTCTTCTGGGCAATAGAATACATCTTTTACTGGCCTGGATGAAATTAGCATAGTTTTCTCGGTGATAACTATAACAAAGCTAATTCATCCTCTATGCTTTTGTGATCTATCAAGAGAATTATACCCAAAGGCATTGACAAGCATTTACATTTATTTATAATTTTCTAAGGTGTTTTTACAGACTTTTAAAAAACACTGTTTTTCTGAACAAAAAACAACAAATGGCTAATTGCTTTTCAACACTTAGCAATTAACCATGAGTCATCATTAAGTAATAAATGGAGCTATAAAAAGTTAAGCAACTACTGCCAGTTGGTTAAGATCGCCATTCAATCCACAGGTATAAACTAATCTTTGATGAGTACCTGGAGTTTGGCTAGCAAGCTACAAAATATCTTTCTTTGTTAACAAAACCTGGGATGATATCTGTGTGAGCGCACATCCATCAGAAGCCAGCATTGCCTAACGTTGTTACTACAAGCATCAAACCAAAGGGGAGGCAATACTGACGACATGAAGCTGTTTCAGGGGTGGTTGATAGCGCTAGAAGCATTAGGGTAGCGTTTGCGGAGGACAACTGTATTGTAGTTGTAGGCGATCGCTAGAATATTCATGACCAGGCAGGTGCTTCCCAAACATAGCAGGATATAGGTGGGAGGCAGCACTACCCCAACCTGGAACCAAGTAAAGACGTGTAGCACCATCACCAGAGCAAAGACGGTTGCCACTCCAGCACTCCGCCACACCTGAACTTGAGGGCGACAGAGTGCAGCCAGAATCATTGTCCAGATGGTAGCACCCAAGTTGGCTGGAACCAGAAACGCGCAAATGGCGATACAGTGGGCGCGTGAAAACTCAGAGAGGGAATTAAAGTCCAACATCTGTTCATTATATCGAATGGCAAGATTTTACAAGACTTTTTGCGATCGCCTGTAAGCACTCACGGCTGTTGATCACATTTATTCACATACGACTGCGATCGCTTTCCCACCAAAACTGCACGATCTCGTCTAAAACTACAGAATTTGTTTTAAATCTAATACAAACCCAGGTAACACATCTTCTCCTGATAAAGTTGCCGGATTTTCTAGAATTTCCACATCCTGACCTTGGCGATAGATTTCTACTCGCTGGTTTTTCCGGTTAATTAACCAACCCAATCGAGCGCCATTTTCCATATACTCTCTCATTTTCGCCTGTGCGATTTTCACTGAATCGCTAGGAGAAAGTAACTCAACCACAAAATCAGGACATAGCGGCGCAAATCCCTGTTGTTCTTCAGGGGTTAAAGCATCCCAGCGATCGTGTCTTACCCAAGACGCATCAGGTGAACGATCTGCACCATTCGGCAGTTTGAAGCCACTCGAAGAGTCGAAGGCAAGCCCTAAATTGTTTTGTCGGCTCCAAGCTTGGAGTTGATACGATAAATCGATATTACGATTTCCAGTTTCGCTACCTGTAGGGGGCATAATGATTAATTCGCCCGATGCTGTGCGCTCAAATCTTAAATCCCGATTGTTCTGACATAACTGGAAAAACTGCTCGTCTGTCAAGTCAATTGTTAATTTGAGGGTAGAAGGTAAAGTAATTGTTGCTGTGTTCATAAAGTTATTAAAGTATTCACTTGCTTATATTTTTTAGTCTATTATCGCTCTGTTATAAAATTTGTTCGCTTCTTCTTGCTTCTGTATTGGCGCTAAATAAATTGTTTTCTTTTTTTCTCATTCTGGAAAATTCAGTCGTGGACTACCTGCACGAATTCGGAGCTGACTTCTGTAAAAGTCAGCTATCCAGCGATCGCAAAATCTAGGCAAAGGGCGCTACTCCCATCCCCATTGTCAACCTTGAGGTCAACCCTGAGACTGATGTAACCCGCCGTGAGTCGATTAATTTAGTTAATAGAACTTAACATTTGACAACTAAGGCAACGTTCCTGGATGCAATTGAGCTGCAAAGGTGAATGGTTTGTCGTCAGCAACTTTAATAAAAGGATGAGCAACAATGCAATTAAAGCCAATCACAGAGCAAGTCGTCGCCGTCGTTGGCGCTTCTAGCGGCATCGGGCGCGAGACAGCTTTGCAGTTTGCCCACCGAGGCGCAAAAGTAGTCGTCTCAGCTCGCAGCGAACCAGGGTTAAAGTCTTTGGTGGATGAGATACAGCAACAAGGCGGTGAAGCAGTCGCAGTCGTTGCTGATGTCACAGATTTCGAGCAAGTAAAAGCGATCGCAGATAAAGCCGTGCAGGTATACGGGCGACTCGATACCTGGGTGCATTGCCCCGCCACGGGCGTTTTTGCCACTTTCGACAATACAACACCGGAAGAGTTTAAGCGGATCATCGATATTAGCCTGATGGGGCAGGTATACGGTGCAATGGCGGCGCTACCCCATCTCAAGCGCGAGGGACGCGGGGCGCTGATCCACATCTCTTCAATGGAAGGCAGGCGTTCATTACCCCTCCAGAGTGCCTACTCCTCAGCAAAGCACGGGGTTGAGGGCTTTCTAGAATCTCTGCGCGTCGAGCTGCAACATGAGGGAATCCCCATCAGTGTGACGAGTGTGAAGCCATCCGTGATCAACACGCCCTTCTACAACAACGGTCGCACGAAATTAGGCGTCAAGCCGACGGGAATACCGCCGTACTATGAGCCGAACCTTGTTGCTGATGCGATCCTCTACGTAGCCGAACACCCCACTCGTGACTTTATTGTGGGGGATGTGGGCAAGCTGTTAGATGTGGTTCAGCGCATCTCACCGGGACTGGTCGATCAAATTTTGGTTCTCATCGGCTTCAATTTTCAGAAAACCAACGAGCCAAAGTCTGAAGATGCGCCAGATAATCTTTACGAGCCGATTCTCAGCCATGACAAAGTAGAAGGAGATTTTGGCAATCTAACGATTCCCTCCTTCACTGACTGGCTGGATAAGAATCCGCCGGTTAAATGGGGCGCTGTAGCAGCTGCGGCGTTGGGAGTTGCCGCAGTCGTCAAAGAGTTTTTCCCAGGAAATAATATTTAAGGCGATCGCATCAGGGACACTACTCGGTTGAAGCGATCGCATCCAACCTCAGCTGCCTTCTCATCTAAATCTAAAGTTGCGATCGCTCTCATAATTCTTAAAACGAATGGGGAATTGGAAAGAAGGCACGCCTAATGTCATTTCCAATTCCCCATTCCCAAACAGCAACAAACTATCAATGACCCGATTCACAAATTAGATGTTATGCCTTCAACCTTCCATCTTCTAGATGCAACACTCGATCGGCAACATCCATAATTCGACTATCGTGTGTCACCATCAGAACCGTGCAACCGCCTTCCTTGGCGAGCTGACGCAGTAACTCAATCACAGCGTGTCCGGAGTGAGAATCTAAAGCCGCCGTAGGCTCATCTGCCATAATCAACTGAGGATTGCCAGCTAAAGCACGAGCGATCGCTACCCGTTGTTTTTGTCCCCCAGATAAATCGCGGGGTAAATTTTTCGCCTTATCCGCCAATCCCACCTGTTCTAGCAAAATTTGTGCTTGTTGCCGTGCCATTCGTCCCCGAATCCCTTTCAGATTCAGCGCTACTTCTATATTCTCAGCCGCAGTCAGCGCCGGAAACAAGTTAAATCCTTGAAAAATAAAGCCAATATTTTCCAGTCTGAACTTTGCTAACTGGCTCCGAGACATCCTTGTAATCTCTTCCCCCAGCAAGTGTACGCTGCCAGCAGTCGGCGTCAAAATCCCAGCCAAAATTGAGAGTAAGGTCGTTTTACCCGATCCAGATGGCCCCATCAATAGTTGAATATCGCCCTTGAAGATTTCCAGATTGACTCTTTTAAGGGCTTGGAAACGCGATCCTCCCGACTGGAATACCATTTCTACTCCGATGCCGATAATGGCTTTTCTGTGAGCCTGAAGCGAACTCATAGAAGGAATAGCATCTAGATTTCGGACACTGGCAAATTGAGTACGGTTGCTTTGGGAAAGAATCATCAAAATTTCTATTCGTTAGGTCTAAACTACAACGAGTTACTAAATGCAATCTGTCTTAAGTAACCATACTCCGGACAAAATTTCAACGGAAGCATCGAAGGAAAGAATCAGATGCAGACTTTAAGAAGAAACCGAACATTAATGCCTCCTACTCTAGATAAAGGCTGTTCGACTATTGAATAGCGAGCAGGAATCAATCTATTTTATAGAGATTGACATTAGAGACTAAATAGTAGGTGTGACTTTAGGTAGTACGAACCCTGCTCCCCTCACCGTTTCAAGTGAGATTGAATTACACTCACCTACTTAAAGTACGCATACTCTCCAAAATAGGTTTGTATAATGTTTTAATTTCTAATTGTTCTGCCCTGTTGCCAATATAAAGTTCAACTCACTATCAGTTAGGATAAAACAGACATCTACATTTATTATTGATGGTCATTGAGTATATCAGGTTCCTGAAAACCATCGACTATTATCCTAAAGCGGCAAAATTCTGAAATCATGCCTTAAAAACAATAGCCGGATCGACACGAGTCACTCTTTGGATAGCGAAGATAGCTGAACCAACACACATCAGAGTCGTAATCCCAAAGATGGCGATCGCACTTCCAGGCGTGATTAAAATGATGATTCCCTGAGTAGCAAACGTCCAAGCTCCCAACCCCTGGCAAAGAACCATGCTGGGAATATAGCCCAGAACCGCCATCCAGAGAGCCTGCTCGACAATCACACCGTAAATTTTCCAATCAGAAGCTCCCATCGCCTTGAGCGTACCATACTCCTTTAAGTGGTCAGATACAGAAGCGTAGAGGATCTGACCTGCGATCGCCATCCCGATAATAATGCCAACAACGGCACCCAAGCCCAAAATAAACCCAATTCCCGTGCGCTGCTGCCAGAAAACCCGCGTCTGCGATGCCATTTCAGCCTTCGTATAAGCGCGGGTATCTGGTAGTGCTGCTTCTAACTTTTTCTTGAGTTGCTGTAAATCTTGACCGGGCTTTGCCTGCACCAATACATAGGTGATTAAATCAGTAGGAGTTAATTTCTGGGGTGCAGGAGCAGATAGATTATTCGCAGCGGGTGGGTTATTAAAACTCGCCGACGCACTGGTACACTTTATGTCACCCGATTGGAGCTTGCAGTTTAAACTCGTCGTTACGCGGGAATTTGCGTAAGCGTTGGCAGTCTCCAACGAGGTGAACAAAAAAGTATTCGATGTAATTGATTGAGTGTCTTGCGTCAGAGCAACTAACTGTGCCTTAAATGAGCCAACTTCAGCAACATCGCCAATTTGTTTGATGTTCAAAGGACGCAAATTAGATTTATCCAGCATCACCGTGTAAGGCTGCTTTAAGGCACTCAAACTTCCTTGAATAACTTTCCCTGGACTAAATAATTCTCCGGCTGGATTGAATCCGATGATTCTCATCGGTGAAATCTTGTTCCGAGAATCTCGCCACAAAGATGCTTGGACAATCAGCGGTTCAGCTTGTTCTACGCCTTCTACCCGTCGAGCCTCAACAACTCGCTGCGCGGGTATGGGTAGTGTCAGCTCCATGTGAATCATATCCGCTGAGGATACCCAGATATCAGCATTGGAATTGTCGATTAGCAAAGTCGTAGCGCGAGTAAATCCATTGAAAATACCCGTTTGAATAGTGACTAAGCTAACTGCAAACATAATCCCCGCCTGAGCTGCCAGGAAGCGGGGAATATCCTCAAATAGGTTTTTGCGGGCGATTGATGCCATGAAAGGAGTTGTTTACTAGCGTGTTTATTATAAAACCGGAAAATTGAAAGACAATTTCCGCAAAACGAGCGAAATAAACTGAAAATTGCGTTACAGTACCCCAAACCCGATTTCTTAGAACAATCAGATTTGCTAATCCTATTCATTGTGCTTACCGATATATCCGCACTAAGATGGATTTTTTAAATTTATTTTACTGTGAAAGGATTAAGCTGGGTTCTGGCTGCGATTTCCCTATAATTACCGACGTGCTGAGAGGAGTTCAATGCGATCGCGTCTTTTCCGTGTCAGAGGAAATCTCGCCTATCCAGCGTCAAGCCAAGCCTCTGCTATCAAGCAATGCCGCTGCGCTCTCTACCTTTGCCTTTACCAATTTAATACCCGCGAAAGAGTAAAGAGCGATACTAACTAAGCTACCTTCATAAATAGAAACATCGTAATAAACAGACTACGCTCAACTTAAAATAACATAGGAGAAAAATTCATGAGCGACGAACAAAATCCAGTATTGCCAGAAGATCCCAGCGAAGCAGAACCGGGAAGAGGGGCACCAGGAAACAACCACATTGGAGTTCAATTATCGCAATCAGTATTGGGCGTGAATGCAGCAGATGCGGTGATTCCATCTAATGTGGACAAAGAGCTGAATAAACACCAAGTTGAAGCAGCTAGAGAACAAGAAGAAGGAACTGGTTTAGATACGACCGAGGGTTACATCCTGGATGAAGCGGGGCAGCTAAACAATTTTGCGATTGAGCCTCCAATGTATGTAGAAGAGAAATAATATACGACCTTTGCTGGGAGCGCCAATCATCAGCCTCCCGGCATATTCATGTATTTAAAAACAAAAATTTAATAACTTTGCCTGAAATCCTAGCGTCTCAACTGTAGGTAACAAAAAGACGTTATCGGCATTAGTTATGAAAAAAATATACTTTTTGATTATGGGGGCAGTTGCGATTTCGGCAATTACTGGTGCCACTCTAGCAACAGCCGGTCGCCAAACTGGGGCACAGAACCAACAAAGCATAGAAACAAATATACCGGAATCAACTTCGACCTCACAAGCAACTGCGATCGCTTCCACCGTTAAAACCAACAACGATGCAGTTGAAGCCACAACGCCACAAACAACGACTCAAACGAATGTGGCAATACAGCCAAAGCTGGATGACTTTCCCCATCAACGCATCGTTCTGGTAGATGAAGTAAACCCAGAAAGTGACTTCGCTCAATTTCGGCAACAGTTGCGGGAAGCAGTGCGATCGCGCGATGCTGAGTTTGTGCAATCCATTTTGCCCCTCAACCAAATTGGCATTGGTCACGGCATCAGCACCCTCCCCGATTTGAAGCTAGAAAATCACAATGCCCCAATCTGGGGATGGCTAGAAAAAGCCCTAGCTGCCGGTTGTTTTCAAACCACTAACCAGGGGCAACCGGACGTTGACCCCCAATCGCCAGGTTGGATTTGTAACACCGTACCGCGCGATTTTGCTCGACAGTATCCCGCACCAAATTCTGCCGATGGCGTTTCCTACGAATTAAGCCGCGTCATCGTTGTAGGTGAAAATGTGAACGTGCGATCGCAACCCAGCCTAGAGAGTCCAGTAGTCGGCTTACTCTCAAACGAAGTCGTCAAAGTCAATCGTCAAATCGAAGAACAACGGGCCAGAGAACGGGCGCAACGAGGCGAAGATTACAGTTCCATCAACGGGTGGACTGCCGTAATTTTGCCAAATGGAAAACCGGGCTACATTTCCAATCGCTTTGCTTATTCTCCCCTGGAATATCAAGCCGTCTTTGGCACAGTAAAAGCGCAATGGCGTCTGCTTTATATGCCCGGTGGAGAGTAAATCAAAGTAAAAGTATCGCTATTTCGGGGAAAATTAGACAGGCGATCGGGAATTAAAAGCAAGTTTCCTACAGACTAAAGCTTGAAGCCTGGTAAATGAAGTTCGCAAAGGTGACTTCACGAAAACTATCTCTGTATTTTCGAGCTAGCAAAGCAAAGATTCTGTTACCTTGTCAAAATTCTCCAGCCTGATGAATACCTTTGAGAGTAACGTCCATGCCAGTAGACTTAATCATTCTAATTGCCGCACTCATCGTATCCTGGTTAGTCTTCACCTTACTCATTAAGGTAGTGAAAGCCAGCATCGGCACAGCCATTTTAATTGCGGCAGTTGTTCTCGTTTTACAACTCTTCTTTGGCATTGGCCCCCAAGACCTTTGGCAGCAGATAACCCAACTTCCCCAAACTATTCTGCGAATGGTTACGGGCAATTAATTAAATAGCAAAAGTCCATAGTGTAGGGGAGTTTATCAATATGCTTAGCTAATCACCAATATTTTGTCAAACCCGTCCCTACAAATTCAGTTATTTTTTCGGTTGCACTGACAATTACCTATTAAGCCATAATCATCTTGGCAACCTTTTCCATCACCTTACTCAAGGGATGATCTGGAAACCGCAGGCAAAAGAGATCGCTGCTTGCCATTTGAATCATCTCTTCTGAAAGCGGCAAAATTCCAGCCACCGGAGCATTGTAGGTTTTTTCTACCTGTTGCTTCAAGGCATCAAAATCCAAAACGGGTAGCGCCTTATTTACTAGCAGCAACATCTTAGGCACCTGTAATTTCCGAGCTACCTCCACCGTCACAGCAGTCCCCTGAAAGTCCTGGCGGTCTGGACGCAAAATTAGCACCAAGATATCAGAGATAGTAATAGAAAGTAGAGTTTCTTCGTTAAGACCTGGGTGGGTGTCAATAAATAAGTAATCCAGATTCAAGGTTTCCATTATCTCTTGGAAACCGTCATTGAGGAGACCAAAATCAAATCCCTCGCGCAGAACTTTAGTAATATCCCCTGCTTTGATACTAGAAGGAATCAGATGAATGCTGCCGCCTTTAACGCCAGTTTTTCTTAAAACTGAGGTGACATCATAAGCAGCTTCTTCAATTAAACAGCGACCCCACAGGTAGTCATTGAGAGAGTGTACCATCTTCTGCTCATCGAAACCGAAAAGCACGTGAATTCCTGGCGATTGAATATCGGTATCAACGATACCAACGCGATACCCAAAGCGAGCCACTAAAGCTGCCAGATTCGCCGTCGAATTTGATTTGCCGGTGCCACCCCGGAATGAGTGGATGGACACAATTTTTGACATGGTTTACCTCAATATGTGAGAGGATTCTTCATCCTTAACAGAAAACAATCGAGAAAGCCCACTCAAGGGCGTGGGGAATGAACCGTGCGGCTTATACGCTATACCATTTTGTCTTTTGGTTGCAACATATAGATTCTCATCTGCTCTTTTTTCAAGCGTTAGGGAGGGGCTGGAAGAAGTGTTAATCTAGCGCCTCACAACCCAAATAGGATTACAACCTTATCAAGGTAATAGAAACTTGCATTTAGGCTAATTCCCACAGCTTGATAGACGCTTATTTCGTTTACTCACTCCAGGTTCTGCCAGATATTTGTAGATAGCTTGCTTCGCTGTTTAGAGGCAAGGCGAGGTCGGTAGCGGAGTGTTTCTCCCTCTTCTAGTTCTTGCACGACGCCTTGAGCGACTAGAGCTTCTAACTGGGTGCGGGCAACTTCCTCACTTTCGCCAGTGTGAGCTGCCACTTCCGGCAAGGTCACGTTTTTCTGACGCATCATCCAGTTGACGAGTTTTTGCAGGTCATCGGGCAAATTCATCATATCAAGCATATTCAGACCAATATCAGTTTGGTGTCCGCTGGAATCGGTGGGTGATTGATCGATTCGATCCTGATTCATCTTTTCCTTCCTTGTTCATCAGCTAATGATGTGAATCGCGAGCCTACGCATCCGGCGTAGCATACTCAGTTCGATGTATCGGTAGATGTCCTCTAATAGCGCTTTATCTCGCCGCCATCAGGTAGATTCAGTCTCTGTATTCCTCACGGTTTTTGCCCGTTGCTGCAACTGCTGGAAGTAATCGAGTTCTTCGCTTTCAGCTTCCTGGCTAGTCTCTAGAACTTCTATTGTTGAGGAATTTGACTCGGTAGTGGTTTCTGCGTGCCCGTCGCTGCTCGAATTTCTCAAGTTTGCTCGTTGCTGCAACTGCTGGAAGTAATCGAGTTCTTCGCTTTCAGTTTCTTGGGTTGCTGGTGTGACATCTGCTATTGAGGTATTTAACTCAGTAGCAGCTTGGGTTTGCCTATCTTCCTCCCAATTTCTCAAGGTTGCTCGTTGCTGCAACTGCTGGAAGTAGTCGAGTTCTTCGGTTTCTTCAACTTCTTGGCTTGGCTGGAGGACTTTTGGGGTGGAGGTATTTGGCTCAATTGCGGCTTCTCCCTGTCCGTCCTGCTGATTGCTTAATTCTTCGACAGGAGAAGTAATTTGGCTTGCCAATGCAACTTCTGGTATTTCAACGTTTGATTCCGCAACAGCTTCTGCTTGCCCATCATGATGCCGATTTCTTAACTTTTTACCCTTTTTCTGTAACTGCTGTAAGTAGTCGATTTCTGCTGTTGTTTCAGTGGCTTGGCTTGCCTGTGTAGCTTCTGGTATTTCAACAGTTGGCTCAGTGGTAGCTTCTGCTTCCCCATCATTGGATCGATTTCTTAACTCTTGCCCCTTTTGCTGCAACTGCTGTAAATAGTCGATTTCTGTGGTTGTTTCAGCGGCTTCTGGGATTTCAACGGTTGACTCAGTGGTAGCTTCTGCTTCCCCATCATTGGATCGATTCCTGAAACTTCTTCCCTTTTGCTGCAACTGTTGTAAGTAGTCGGTTTCTGCCGTTGTTTCAGCCGCTTCTGCCCTCTCGACTTTTAATTTAGAAGTTGTTTTTTCAGAAGAATTGCTTTCTCGACTCCTGAGATTTTTCGCCTTTTCTTGCAACTCTTGGAAGTAGTCACTTTCTGTAATTTCCGCTACTTGGCGTTCTTTCTTTTCCTGGTCAATCTCAATATCGATTTTTAAAAACCCTTTGACGCCTTGATAGATGGCTTTGGCGTATCCTCTATCTATCAAAACGACGCCGACTGCCGTTGTCACCAGTGCCAATGCTGGGGGCACGAGGGGTATCCATCCTGCTTTGAGAAACAAAACATAACAAGTTCCAAACAAGAGGGCGATCGCTCCCCCTCCCGCAATCACCAAGAGCAAGGGACGCCGAATTCGCCATGCCACTAAGCCTCCCACCAACGACCAGGCCCAAATCCATCCAATTTCGCCCCACTCATTCCAGTACCAAAATAGCGGTCGTTTATCCAGAACTGCACTGAGGATCTGACTCACAACCTGAGCATGAATGACCACTCCGGGCATTTTCTGAGTGCCTTCTTGAGCAGCACTATAGGGCGTGTTGAAGTCGTCATTCACGCTAACTGCGGTGTAGCCAACCAAAACAACCCGATCTTTGACTAAAGCTGGATCTATCTTGCCTTTGAGTACATCTGTAAGCGTTATCTTTTGGGCAGGCAGATTTGCCGAACGGTAGTTAATCAACATCTGCAACCCTTCCGTGTCGGCTTTCCGGTATCCGCCAGCATTCGGATCGGGGCTTTTGAAGAGAATGGAACCGATCTTCAGATTCCCGTCATCTGAAGGTTCTGCTTCGATTCCCTCAGCTTGCAGGTACATGAGTGCTAGGGTCAAATCCAAGGAGGTGAGTTGCTCTTCGGGATCGCTACAAAGATGGGGGTTCTCTAAGGGAGCATTCGGGACTGGAGGATTTGCCACTAAGAGACTGCGGCGAACCCATCCATCAGGTTCTTTGACAAAATCAGCAAATCCCACTTGGTCTGGTGAGATTCCAGGCGGTGGCGGAAATCCTGCCTGTTTACCATCACTGAGTTGGCAGATCGTAATAATGCGATCGCTTCCTTTGAGGATCTTCAATAAATTGGCATTCCCCTCTTTGACCGGAACATCCCGAATAATATCTATACCGATGCCTCTCGGTTCATACTGCTCTAGTTTCTCTAACGCTTTGGCAATTGTGGCATCCGAGATAGGCCACCCTTTCTCAGTTTGGATATCTCCCTCAGTAATCTCCACCAGCAACAGGCGATTATCTGGACCTTCATCACGACGCATCCGAGTCAGCTGGTCAAAAGCACCCAGCTCTTGTCCTTGGAGTATCCCTAGTTGCCTAGCTCCCACGACCAAGCTTGTCGCCACCACACTGGTGAGAACAACTTGTCCACCAAAATTTAAAGCTGCTGTGCGTAGGTTGTTTGTGTTTGATAGCAGGGAGCGAATCTTTGAAGTGAGCTGAGAAACCATATAATTGCCGCCTCCTCTCTAGGGGCTAGAGTTTTAATCTTCGCTCAATGTGTAGCTTAAACAGAGGAAATTAAGATTAAGAATTTGTATGTATCCTTGTGTCCTTGAAAATTGTTTAAGCCGCAAATTGAGCCGTCAAGAACCAAAAAATTAATTGACTACAAAACTTTATGAAGCTTTTGAGAAGAAATCGGACAAATAGATAATTTTTTTGATTGAGAAAAGAAAAAGTGCCAATTTGAGAGATAATTTTATAGTAGTTATAACATCAAATTTTGTACTAAGCAAAAACCAGCGCTTTTAAGTACCCACTAAGGCAAGAAACATGACAAAATTAATCGCTAATTTCTAGAGATATGCCAGGAAAAGTGGGAAACTTTGTTGAAGATTAAAGAGTCTTTGTCTAAAACCACTACGGTCGCGATCGAGTTTATTTACAAAGCACGATGCCTCATGGAGGCGATCCCTTTGGAAAGTGTTTCGATCCCTTTGTATGCACTCCGCTTGCTGCTTGCTAGGTAAACCCACTGCAACAACTTAAAGATTATGGTGAACAAGTCTTCTGTGTATTTCACAACACTCTCCTTAGCCTTGTTTGTGGGGCTTAGTGCGATCGCTACCAGCTTTCCAGCCACCGCTACCACAAAAAGCAAACCGATTCAACAACCCAGCCTGAACCGTAGGGAAATGCGTGTGGCAGGGCGCTTAAGATTTAGGCTGCCAAGGGTTGGGGCACCCAAAACTAGAGAACCGGGAGCATCGCGTGGTAGCAGCAGCTGCGCCGCCCAAGGAAAGTCGCTCATGGCATTGTTACCCAGCACAAATGTAGGTTTGACTGTAGCAGCTCGCCCGACATTATTTGTTGCTGTTCCTAAAACTTCCGCCCAGGACGCAGAGTTTATTCTGTATGACGGCGAAACAAGTCAGCAGGTAATATACGAAACAACATTGCCGATTCCTAGCACAGGAGGTGTTGTGAGTGTTAGCCTTCCTCAAAAGGATGCACCCTCGTTAGTTGCTGGCAAAAAATACCGTTGGTCGTTATCAATGATTTGCGATGCTGAAGATCGGGGAGCAGATATTTCTGTAGAAGGGTGGATTCAACGAGTCCAACCAAATGTTGCCCTGAGGAATGATCTAAAGAAAGCAGCACCGCGCGATCGCCCAGCAATCTATGCAGATGCGGGGATGTGGCTTGATACCGTCGCCTCTCTAGCTGACTTACGTAACGCCAATCCTAAAGATTCCAGCTTAATTAGCGATTGGAAAGACTTGTTAAAGTCAGTTAATCTCGGCACAGTTGCTGAAGAACCCTTAGTGAAGGTAGACATCAGCCAGAATCCAACGCCCTAAAATAAAGCATTGTAGATGAAGCAGGGGCAAGGGTTCTCCCCTTGCCCCTGCTTTATTCTGGCTGCACCAGCTGACTAATTTCTGTCACCCAATCCCGGCGATCGCGATGTTCTAGATTGAGGATATCCTCTAAAGACCAGTGAAAGTGAAAAGCTATCAAGGCTACCTCTTGGCGTAGTACGTCCGAGGGGTAGCCTAGAATTCCCCCGATAGAGAAAGCTCCACCTGAAATTGACGATTGCACTGGGGACACTGAACCGGAATGTAAGCTTCCCCCTCCTGGTTAATGCGATTGTAAAACTCCCGCAAATATGCCAGATCTCGCGAGAAAAGACCCTCTAACAGTGTAGGCGTTACCTCGGTTACAGTACCGATACAGGTAATCACCCGCGAGAGCATTACCAAGACTCCATAAGCTGGATTATCCTGAACGCCCCGGTCTTTTTGGACGCACAT
This sequence comes from Trichocoleus sp. AS-A1, assembly GCF_039962015.1. Taxonomy (NCBI): domain Bacteria; kingdom Bacillati; phylum Cyanobacteriota; class Cyanophyceae; order Leptolyngbyales; family Trichocoleusaceae; genus Trichocoleus; species Trichocoleus sp. AS-A1. Next base: position 83,074 of record NZ_JAMPKG010000006.1, read on the forward strand.
TTCATCTTTTGCCGTTGCCAGACGCATCACCCCCTGGCGATGAACGCCCCCTTGAGCATCGACCAATCCTCTAGGGAGGACAAATTCAAATTCTGTTTGGATGCGATCGCTGTCCATCTCGTCGGGTTACTCGGAATCAGAAGCCAGTGCAGGATTTGCAGAGGGGTTCGTGGCTTCTTTCAATCCTGCATTTTCCTGTTCTAGGTCATTAATTTGACGATAAAATTTCTGGAGATAATTCAGGTCACAAGCAAAAAAGCCTTCAACAACTGAAGGCGTGACCTCCTCCAACGCTCCCAAGCGGACAATCACGCGGGACAAAATAATCACTGTAGCGTAGGCAGGATTTGATTTAACACGCGGATCTCGCAAAGGAACAATCTCATCCATCGCCCTCGACAAACGCATCACACCTTTGCGGTGCAGATTGCCATCCGCATCGAGATATCCCTTCGGTAAAGTAAATTCAAACTCAGTTTGAATCATTCCTTGCTACTTGAATCCGTTTTAACTGTTCAACTGTCATTTCTATTTCTTCAATCTCCAGCTCACCCCCAGCCGCATTCACATCAGAAATTTTATAGCTAGTAGGCCACGCCCGTTGAAACTCAAATCTAAACTGTTCTTCCGCCGCTTGATTATAAATCACCAAAGAACCATCTCGTCGTTGTTCAGCCCAATCTCCATCCTGGACAGCTTGAATCCAGTTCCATAACGTCATCGAACAAGTCAGCCCCCGGCGCAAAGTGATATTGCTGTAACTCACCTTACCCGGAATTTTTGTACTGACAATTCGACCCTTAGATTCCCCATCTTTTCCCCACTTTTGAGGTGTCACCTCTGAGATTTCTATCACCTGTTGGGTTGACTTAAAACCGCTACAATCCATAAAGTAGCCGTCTACTGCATCATTGCTGCCATTTAGTTTTAGTTCTAGAAAAAATCGGCAAGTGGTGAGAATTTCAGGGAAGTCTGTCACAGTTGATACCGCCTTACAACTAATGAGCTTTCGAGCTGATAAATCAATGACTGGTGAATAAGACTGTGTAACATCTCACCTCACCAGCGCAGTTTTACAGGGAGTTGACTTTAAAATTCTTTCTACGCCGATACAGTAAACTTCATCCGCTCGTAGTTAAGCTTAAGCGTCCAAGTTTCCAGTTCGCTACTTCCTGCGTCCCGCTTAGGAACATCAAAACTATTGGGAAGCACGCCTACAAAGCTGTACGTTAACCCCACCTTCCCCTCTGAACCGGAGTAATAGACATTAATTGTCATTTCTTTGCGTAAAGTTCGCGCTTTTGCAGCTTCCCCAAGGTTAGCTTTCGAGGCACAATCCTTGTACCACTCCCACAGCTTATCGTCATTTCCGCCTTGATGCGCTCCTGGCACCAAAACGAGCGTTATCTCGCCATACTTCGGTTGACTTGGAACACTGAGAACCAGCGATTTTCCCTTCGGACCAGAACCGATGGCATTATCAGCACCCTTTGGGGACATATCTACTGACATCCCACTGACTTCTTTGATAATGATGTCTTTGATATCACCAATTGCTACATCGTAGTTATCACTAGATAGTAACTCAACAGCATCAGCCATAAATAACCTTCCAATCAATTACAAAGTGCAAAGGAATGATTTTTGCGATCGCTTCTTAAAGCGAACAAAATTAAGAATATTGTCTCAAACACCCAGACTTAGATAGATCAAGCTGGATCAAATTGGTCAACCTGTAGCGTAAAGGTTTCTTCAAGCAACCCGCCATCTGCACTGAGTTTCCCGATTTGATATTTACAAATCCAAACTCCGCTCATCTTCCAAGAGTCCACCATTTCTCCGGCTGAGTTATAGGATTTTATTACGCCTTCTGCCATCCTGGCACTCGTTGGAAAACCGCCACCATCCTCTGCTTTTGGCATACACTGTAGCAACCACTTTCGCATCAGTGAGCTAGTGCTTTTTGCATCTCCACTCGCTAGGGTTACTAAAGTAATTTGAACCGCGGCTTCCCTTTTCTTAGTAAGAGTCTGCCGTACAGCTCCCTTGGCACCAGACATTAGGGCATCACCGTGTTGAACGTCAGTCTTATATGCTGGTAAGTCAACACTTTTAAACTGTAAACCGTCACCTACGCCCTTAATTTCTAATTCAAAATTCTCAACGGTAATAATCGCCATTATTCAAAACCTCCTTACAAATTTTTCAATATCAGCTCAGACATCAGCTCTTCATCAAGAGCTGATATCTGAGAGTTTTAACCTACTGGTTAGGAGACCACTGACTGATGCGGAAGATCACAAATTCCGCTGGTCGGACTGGGCAAACTCCAATTTCGACATACAAACGACCCAGCATTACCGTCTCATGGGTGTTGATACTGGCATCGCACTTCACGTAGAAGGATTCACCAGGCGAACCACCGAATAACGCCCCTGCACGCCACAGCCGTTCGAGGAAATTGCTGACCGTGCGAGTAACTCGCGCCCACAAATCTTGATCGTTAGGCTCGAACACAACCCACTGGGTACCGATTTCAATCGAGCGCTCAATGTAGCTAATCAGGCGGCGGACGCTGATATAGCGCCACTGGACATTAGCCGGTTCTACCAGAGTCCGTGCGCCCCAAACTTGGAAACCTCGGTTGTAGTTAGCAAAGTTGCGGATACAGTTAATCCCCACCGGGTTCAACAGTTCCTGTTCGCGGAAGTTAGTTTCGTAGGCTAGACCCAAGACACCGCGAGGAACTTCGTTGGCGGGTGCTTTAAAAACGCCACGGGTCTCATCGGTGCGGCACCAAATCCCCATCATGTGACCGCAGGGGGGAACCAAAATCGGTCGTCCGGCATTGCGTGGGTTCGCTACTTTAATCCAGGGATAGTACAACGCCCCAAACATGGAACGACGATTGAAGTTACTTAACCACTGAGCTACGTGCTGAGGCTTTTGTTGCTCAGGGGGTACAGGCTCGCCGCCTCCCTTGCAAGGTGGTGGGTCGAGAACCACCATGCGATAGTTGGGGCTGGGTGCGTTGTTTTCGCACATGCTAACCATCATTTCCATGATGCCGTGAACCTGATCCAAATCCAGCAGGCCGCGTTGGTATGCCAGCATTAGGTCGGGGCAAGCAATCATCGAAACTTCGTCAATTTCAAAAATCCCTTGGACGCCCGTGCGGTCATCGCGCACCCCATTTACATCCCGTGGAAAGCGCTCAGGGCTAGAAATGACGGGTGGAGGGCTGACTTCATAGGTGCCGTTGACAGGTCGTCGAGACAGGGGTTGTCCGCTGGTGGACATATCGGTGACGGACAAAAATTGAGATGCCTCTTGGTCGCCAATCCCCTCATTAATCGCAGTGATGACATAGGTACCCACTTGCGCCTCGACGTCCGGGTTCATGGTCAGGTGGCTGTACTCTTCGAGTTTCTCTCCACCGCGACTAACGATGACTTTAAAGTATTCACCCGTGTTGAGTGGGGGTTCTGCCTCTGGATCTTCAGGAGCTTTGGGTTCATCGGGAAGGATCGAAACATTGACTCGTCCACCGGGTAAGGCAAGAGCTGAGCTACCATCCTCTTCGCCTTCGGATGCCTTAATCGCAAACATCAAAGAGGGACGATTTCCAGAGGTTCTGAGCTTTGTGGCTGTTTCCTCCGGTGCTGGTGGTTCCGAACCGGGGAGTTTGGTACCAATGCTAGTCACCCAACAGCGTCCACCGCCGTTCATAAACCAGCCATTGACGGCAAAAGGGAGGTAGGCGTTGAAGTCTGTGTAACCATCGGAGCCTTGTTTGGCAAAATACTCTAGGTATTGGCTCCAGTTGGTAATCATCATGGGTTTGAACAGTTCGGCATCACCACGTACATCCTCGGTAAAGCCAACAAACCCAGCAACACTCATGCTTACGCCTTCAATCGGGCGACTACCACGGTCTACTTCTTCGACGTAGACACCAGGAGCAAAATAATCCATTGGCATAGCGTAGTCTTCCTTGATTAGTGGTGGGTAATCGGTAATTGGTAATCGGTAATTGGTAGGGGCGACCTGCTAGATCGCCCCTAGAGTAGTAGGTAATTGTTACGACCTACTACCTACTACCCCATTCCCTACTACTTCTATAGGTGTGATTGGTTCTCCTTGTCCTAGCTGGTTAAAGGGAACTGTCACGGTTACATATAAAGCTGGACGTAATGGAACCCCCAGCGCACGCCATAGAGCGACGGCATCAATAAGCCCAACGGCAGAAATGGTCATTGACAAGTTGCCATAACCCCGTAGTGAAGGCGCTAGCAGCTCTTCTGGCAGCCAGCGGTAACGTAACAACAGCATCAAGGCTTCTGACAGCAGACGCTGTTCTCCCAGGACGGTACGATCCCAGGCACTGACTAGGAAGGAAATGTCAAACCATAATGGGGAATACTTCCCAAAAGTGGGTGGATGCGGTTTTTCCTGGTTAATCCTGTGGTCTACCTGACTGTTTTCCCCGATGTTGTAGCAGAACAGGTTCAGTGCTGGTCTTACATCCTGCCGCATACTAGGGTGGTTGAAATCAATTTGCTCTGTACTGAGCAGGGAAGTCCCTTCAGCCAGGATTTCTGCCAAAGTCTGGGCAGCAGCAGGGATCATAAGACTGGGTGTTTAGGCTGTATAGGTCTAGATTAGGAAGACAACCCCAGAGTGTTTATTAGACTTTGGTCGAAACTTTAAAAAATGTGTGTAAATACGGATGAAGACTGAAATCCCCGACTAAGCTAGATTTGTCATTTATTTCTTGCGGAAGATGACAAGCTCCGCAAAATGAAAATTCAGTGGTGCTTACATCCGATTCAACGTTACTGAAATATCCTGTATGGCGGGGAGTTACAGATGAAGGTTGGAATAAAACGGTTTGCTGTACAGGTGCATCCACCTTCCTCCACACTCGGTTCGCTAGGTACACCGTACCCTCCCGATCTTAGGAGTATTTGCAAGCTCCATCTCGAACAGATAGGCGCACAACTACCTGTTGTAGCCGCCTGGATTGTTTACCAAGATTCAGATACCCAAAAGCGTCAATTAGTAGCCTATTATCCAGACGAGCGCCAAGGAAATTACGCAGAGTTGCCCAAATTTTTTGCTGAGGTGGGGTGGGAAGATTCCCTACCTGCGCTGAAGTTGAGCGAAATAACCAAGCGCGCTAAAAGTGCATCTGCTGACGCCACTTGTAGCTACAACACTTATGTTTGCCCTCTCAGCGAGCAGAAAGCCAAAGAAGTTGGGTATTTGCTGTTATGGAGTAAAAATCCCCTTTCTTCGCTGCAACAACAAGGCGTAGAAAAACAGGCTCAATTACTGAGTCACTACCTGGTGATGTCTCGCGAGTGTTCCCGTCAAAAAGCTGAGATTCAATTACTTGAGCAAGTGCTAGGTCGTACAGAACATCAACTGCGAAATCCCTTGGCACTGATTAGTCTTTACGCCGAAAATTTATGTTTAGGGTTGCCATCTGGCTGCTTGCAAGAGCAGGCTGGGATTGTTCGCGAAACCGTGAATGAGTTAATTGAAAACTTAACGGATTTGGTTTATTGCGGACAGCAGGCAAAACTACAGGTAGCACCTTATGAGCTGCGGAAAACATTGGCTGAAAGTATCCAAGGTCTGCAACCTTGGTTAGAAGAAAAACGACTGCATATCCGCTATCCGGAGAAGCCGGTCACGCTGGCAGGGGATCGATGGCAGATGAAACAGGTATTTGACAACCTGTTGAGTAATGCAGTTCATTTTAGCCCCCCTGGGGGAATGATTACTTGTAATTGGCAAGTCTTTCAATCTGAAGTAATCGTTGAAGTTTCCGATTGCGGTTCCGGGCTTTCTGAAGAAGACTTGAAACAAGTATTCACACCTTTTTATTCTAAGCGTCCAGGCGGTACTGGTTTGGGTTTGGCGATCGCAAAAAAAATTATCCTCGACCATCGAGGAACCATTTGGGTAGAAAACTTGCCTTCTGGTGGGGCACAGTTTTCCTTCACCCTACCTCGATAGCAATTTTCAGTGAGTCAGTGGGAATGATAAATGAGTTACTCACCCTCTAAAACGAACAGTCGCCTTGAGGTTCTCTAAAATGTCCGCACCAGCGCCAATTTCGATTTTACTCGTGGATGATGAACCACGCTTCCGAGCGGGGATACGGACTCTACTTGACTTCTTGAGTAATAACGGCTCTTTTCGATTTGAGATTGTCGGAGAGGCGGCTTCTGTAGAGCAAGCGTTAAAATTAACCGCTGAGCAAAAGCCAGCGATGATTTTGCTGGACATGGAATTGCCCCCTGGAGATGGAATTACCGCCTTGATTGGTTTGGGAGAAATGTCCTATAAGGGGAAAGTGTTAGTTCTCTCAGGACACCGGGAAGACGAATGGGTGTTTCGGGCGATGCAGGCGGGTGCTAGCGGGTACGTGTTTAAAGACCGGGTGGCAACTCAACTGTGCGAAGCAATTAACACCGTCATGAAAAATGAAGTGTATTTATCGCCAGAAGTTGCAGCTTGCTTCTTTCGATTGTTTCAATTTTATGCAGGGCGATCGCATCTTTCCGGTCGGAGCATTCACTTAACCGAACGAGAGCGAGAAGTCTTACACTGGCTCGTTGAAGGATCTTCTAATGAAGAAATTGCCCGCCGCCTTTACATCACAGTCGCTACAGTTAAAGCTCACTTAACAGCAATTTTTGAAAAACTCAGTGTCACCAGCCGCACGCAAGCAATTGTAAAAGCCTTAAAACTGGGATTAGTTAGTGCTTAATGGTCAGAATCTGGTCATTATCAAAAGAAACCTTTGTCAAGCTAAACTGTGAAAACGAATAAATCAGCTTTTTGCGAAGCTGATTGCTGAATTTTTTTTATGAGCAATTATTTAGCGATCGCTACTGTCACTGCTGCTTTGCAAAGAACTTTGCAAGCTGTTGTACAAATAGACCTGGATGGCGCAAGAGTGACAACGGTGCGACCCAGTAACTTAGGGAGTGGCACCCCAGAGACGGGAGTGAACATCTACCTGTATCAAGTGAGTCTCAATCCCGTGTGGCGCAGCAGTGCAGATGTGCGGAATCGCAATCGTAAGGGCGAAATGGCAAAGCGATCGCACAATGCTCTCGATCTGCATTACATGATCAGTCTCTATGGCAATGAGGTTGAGTTAGAACCGCAACGACTTTTAGGCAGCGTCGTCCGTACCCTTAAAGATCGCTCAACTCTAACCCAGGAAATGATTTGGGACACGATCGCTGATTCTAACTTTACCTACTTAGCGGACTCTAACCTCTCCGAACAGCTCGAAGAAATTAGCTTCGTGCCAATGGATTTATCTTTAGAAGATTTATCTAAAGTTTGGTCGGTATTCTTCCAAACCCCATACACCCTATCAGTTGCTTACCGAGCGACCGTAGTCATGATAGAAGGGGAAGAAGCAGCCCAGAAAGCTTTACCCGTGCGCGAGTACAGGTTCAGCGGTGTGGTACCGTTTTCCAATCAGCCGGTGATTCAGGAAGTAGTATCTCAAGCGGGCAGGTTTCAGGCAATCTTGGCAGACAGTACGTTGCTGATTCGGGGTAAAAATTTGAATAGCAACATCACGCGGGTTCGTCTTGGTGAGGTGGAAGCGACGCCCTCAGAAGTTCACGAAACCCAGGTCACATTGCCCCTAAGTGCCTTCTCTGCCGAGTCGCTCCGCGCAGGCGTACAAAGTCTACAGGTGATTCATCACCTCTCAAGCCCCAGTGCCCCTAGGACGAACGGTGGAGTCGAATCTAACGGCGCAATATCCAGAGGCAACTCGACCCCTGCGTTAAGCCTCCAGCCTGCTCTCCAGCGCAGTGTGGAGTCGAATGTGGCACCGTTTGTATTGCGTCCAACGATTACAGAAGTAAGTATTACCGACATTCAGGGAAGTGGAGATGAACTGCGCTCGGCGAACCTGACACTGCAAGTAAATCTTACTATCGGCAACAAGCAGCGAGTTGTGGTGGCGCTGAACGAACGGTCAATCGATAACCCAGGCGCTTATCTGTTTGATGCTTTACCGCGTCGAGCCGATACAACCTCGGTAATCATTCCGGTTCGGGATGTGAAGCCAGGAGAGTATTTGGTGCGGGTACACGTAGATGGAGCGGAAAGTATGTTGAGCGTAGATACGGACAAAGACAGCCCGACCTTCCAGCAGTATATTGACCCAAAGGTAGCGATTGTATGATGACCACGACTAGCGATCGCTGGCAAGCAGCTAATCAGCGCTACTTCATGGGAGAAGTTGCTCGCGTGCGTCAGGCGTTAGAACGCCAAGCTGCGAAGATGCAAGGAGAGGAAAAAGGCCAGGAAGAAGATTTTTCACCTCTGACCTCGAACCTTTCGCCTCCAGCAACACTAGAACAACTGTGCAAAACCTTCGGTTTGTCAGATTTTGAGCGGGATATCCTGCTGTTGTGCGTGGGGATGGAACTTGACCCCAGTTTTCCTTCTTTATGCGCGATCGCTCAAGGCAACGAGCGGCAGGCATATCCGACAATGAGTTTAGCGCTGGCGATTCTACCTGCCTCCCACTGGGATGCACTAACCCCCACGGCATCTTTGCGTCGCTGGCAACTGATTGAAGTTGGGACAGGCACTACACTCACCTCCAGTCCCTTGCGAATTGACGAGCGAATATTGCACTACATCGCTGGCGTGCAACATCTAGATGAACGGCTCATGGGGATTATCGAGCCATTGCACCGATCGGTTCAAAGTTTGGTGCCATCGCACCGACAAGTTGCAGAACAACTGGCAGGGACGTGGTTGCAGGCGTCGCAACAAGGTTCGGCGTTACCTGTCGTGCAGCTATGTGGAGATGAGACTGCCAGCAAACGAGCGATCGCATCTGCAACTTGCGCTCTTTTGCAGCTCAACTTAAATGCGATGTCCGCCCAAGTCATTCCCACCAGTCCTAGCGACTTTAATAGCATTCTGCGGCTATGGAATCGGGAAGCGATTCTCAGTGAGAGTGTCCTGTTACTCGACTGCGACGATGTAGACACAAGCGATCCAGCACGAGAAAATATCATTGCCACGTTGATTGAAGGAATTACCAGTCCGGTAATCGTCATCAGTCCTGAAAGACGGCGATCGCGGCAGCGTCCCTCAATTACGATTGATGTTAGCAAGCCAACTGCCCCCGAACAACGGGCTATCTGGCAAGATGCTTTGGGTGAAGCAGCAGAAAGCTTGAACGGACATCTAGATACGCTGGTATCCCATTTCAGCCTTAGCGCCCCTTCTATTTACGCTGTTTGTACTGAGGCAAAAGGTAGAGGAGATAATAAAGAATCTCTCTGTTCACTCAGTCCTCAGTCCTCAGTCCTCATCCCTCCGTCCTCACCCCTCAGTCCTCAAGAAACGCTCAGCACCCTCTTGTGGGATACATGCCGTTCACAAGCTCGCCAGAGACTCAACGACCTGGCTCAACCCATTATCCCAGGAGCCAGTTGGGATGAGCTGGTATTGCCAGAGGCACAGCGACAGGTGTTGCGCGACATTGCCGCTCACGTTCGGCAACGTGCCAAAGTATACGAAAACTGGGGATTTGGCGGCAGCGGACGCGGCTTGGGCATTAGCGCCTTATTTGCCGGAGGCAGCGGCACTGGCAAAACAATGGCAGCAGATGTACTGGCTGGAGAATTGCAGCTAGACCTTTATCGCATCGACCTGAGTTCTGTCATCAGTAAGTATATTGGGGAGACAGAAAAGAACCTACGGCGCGTATTTGATGCCGCAGAAGCTGGGGGAGCAATTCTGCTGTTTGACGAAGCTGACGCCCTGTTTGGCAAGCGTTCTGAAGTGAAGGACAGCCACGATCGCCATGCCAATATTGAAGTTGCCTACCTGTTACAACGCATGGAAGCTTACCGAGGCTTAGCGATTTTGACGACTAATTTAAAAGGTTCTCTCGATCAGGCATTTCTGCGCCGGATTCGTTTTATCGTTCAGTTTCCCTTCCCCGATGCCACCCAAAGAGCCGAGATTTGGCAGCGCATCTTCCCCAGAAAAACACCGACTGAAGGGCTAGATCCTGTGAAGCTAGCACGGCTAAACGTCGCCGGGGGAAACATTCGCAATATTGCCCTCAATGCAGCCTTTATCGCCGCAGATGCCAATGAGCCGGTCGGGATGCAACACATTTTGCAAGCAGCAAAAAGCGAATATGTCAAACTGGAAAGACCTCTCACCGATGCGGAAGTGAAAGGCTGGGTGTGAAATAAGAAAGCGAACCGACAGGTCGGCGCTAGGCTAACGCCTCGCTTCGCTAACGCTATCGCGCTAATTATTCTTTACAGCTGATTAAACTTATAAACCAGGGATTTCTGACAATTCCCCTTCCAACTCTTCTACCTTAAATCCGGTTGTATCTTTCCATTCTTCAACTGTAAAGTGATAACCACATTCTTCAGCCATTTTGACTAATGTTTCCAAGTCGGGTGCAGAGTTGAGCTTTTCCCGTAAGCCGGAGTCAGTTTGAACAGCTCTAAAAAGTTTTATTACTTCCTCTTTTGCCATAAGTTTATATTCCCAGTACGTTAAATCAATGTTAACTTACCATCCACCTATCGCTTATCCGGAGAATTTTCGGTGGCACTGACAAACATTCCCAAAATTGTTCTGAGGGAGTATCTAAGGCGGAACCCCCCCCATTTCAGACTCCACCAATACGGTTGGTTGAGTCAATACCAATGGATTGCGCCTGTCGTTGATGAAATCAAAACCGAACTCGATCCGCTAACGCTAGAAGAACCAACGACTCCATCAGACCTAACAGAAGTACCGCCGCCTCAATTTACCCCGCAGGTTCAGGGAGTTGACCACCTCTACAGACAGTACCGTTGCAAGTATAGTGAAGCCTTAAGCTGCACCTTACCGCTACAAACGGTTCAGCAAGATCCAACCGCCAAATATTGCTCAGAATGTAGTTTCCCAGCTACCTTAGCCGAGAAAAGTGAGATCCGGGGACGTCGGGGAAGATATCGAATCGTAGGCTTATTGGGACGCCGGGGAATGGGACGACTGTACAAGGGAATTCAGGTTGCCGATCAGCAGCCAGTTGTGATTAAAGAGTACCTGCTTCCCGACCGTTGTTTCAACGAGGAAGAAATCCGCCTGCGTCAGCAAACCTTCGAGTTAGCAGCCGGTTTGACTCTAGCAGATGGAAGAGTCCAAGATGTTCGCTTGCGTCACCCTTGGGACGCTATTTCTGACCCGATTCAGGAACGCTGCTATCTTGTTACCACGAGCAATTTAGATACGCATCCAACTCTAAACGCCTGCCTTGCCGCTAATGGTGCGATGACCAGTCGGCAAGTGCGCCAAGTCCTCAACCAAGTCCTGCAAACCCTGGAGTTTCTTCACGGTCAAAAGTTCAGTCTGCCCTCCGGTCAGGTACAGCAGGGAATTCCTCACGGCAATATTAGTTTAGATAGTCTGCTGATGGTGGCAGACGACCAGAAATTTTTTATCCATGTATGCGATTTGGCGCTTTGGGAACGTCTGTTCGACCTGCCAACTGCCCAAACCATTATCCCTACAGTTACCCAAGACTTAATCGCTTTGGGATACGTGGCTTTCTACCTGTTAGTAGGACGCTCTACTCACCCCGTTTCCGGTCAGCTGCTTGACCCCAAGGATGAACAGCAATGGCCTGTCGTGGAACCTCACCTCAAAATGTTCATTTTTCGCCTTTTAGGGCTAGATGTCAGTTTTGAGAGTGCTGAGGAAGCACGACAAGCACTGTTGAAGTTGCCGCCAGAGAAACCAGTCGATCTAGTAGTTGTAGACACAGTGCCGCTAGAAGAGCAAAAAACCAAGCTGCGCCGTCTTCCCTGGCTGCTGTTGGGTGCTTTGGGAGTGACTTTGTTGGGAATACTCATCTGGTTTTTGATTCCGAAGTCCCAAGCGGGTAATCGTGCCGCCGATGATGATTTTCTGGTTTGTTGCATCAAGGAAATCCCTGGTATTCCTGCGGGTAAGTTTACTTACACAGCAGAAAAAGACGGAACATGGAGCTATATCCTGCGCCACGCTAATCTCATCTCAAAGAACAAAACTTTAGAAGACAAGCTCCGAGAACGTCAGCCGAAATTAGAGTTGAATTATCAAGCTGAGCCTTCCGGAGAGGAAGCGATCGCGAAAGTCAGTTCGCAGCAAGTAGACTTTGCGATTTCTAGCTTGGTGAGTGATTTGACCAGCGAATTGAAGTATAAACCAGTTGCCTACGATGGGCTGGTCGTGTTTGTTGCCTTCAGCTACGCCAAACGAGAGAAAAGCCTTCCTCAGTCTCTCAAGGGTCAAATTACTTTTGAGCAATTGCGTCAGCTTTACACTGGCGAAATTACTAATTGGCAAGTTTTAGGAGGGCCTGATTTACCTGTAAAACTCTATATTCCGAAAGAAACTGAGGCGGTACGAATATTTGAGCAACGAGTTCTTAAAGATGAGCAAAAAATTGCTCTATTTAGAAAATTAATTCAAAAGAGCGAGCAACCACCTCCTTTGTTTAAAAACTCTTTCGAGCCAGAAATTAAGCCTCTGTCAACCTTCGAGACTCTACGACAGGTAATTCGGGATTTTGAGGATGATGAGGTTGGAGGAATTGCCTTTGGCACAATCAGCAAAGTTTTCGGTCAATGTTCGGCTTATCCCTTAGCTTTAAAAGACGGAAATAAACCAGCAATCCAGGCGTTAATTCAAGATAATGGGAAGCCTGTAGAGCCAACAACAGACCTCTGTGATGATAAAGGAAGTTATCATCCTAATATAGAATTTTTCAAAAATAGCACCTACCCCTTGGCATATCCGATAACCGTTATTTATTCTGGAGATAACCGCCTTATCCCTGCCGGTCAAAAGTTCGCCGAGCTGCTGAGAACTCTTGAGGCACAGCGATTGTTGAGCAAAGCCGGACTGGTCCCGTTACAACCGCTAGAATAGTTTTTAGATAATTACCTGCTGGATTAGAGTGGGTTAGATTCCTAGAGGTTAATGGTGAATAGCTATTAGCTGAATTTAGACCTTTGTCTAGCAATCAGCCAAAAACGGATGCCCTAAAATAACAGGAAGTTTTGGTTTTTTTATGAACAGGTATTCTTCCCAACAAGCGGTTTCCGGCGCGATCGCTAATCTGGGGACACAATCTTATCTACAACCCATTGGGAGTAGCACTCGTCCGGCTGGGTACGCAGCACCGGGTTTAGTTCCCAGTAACGATAAAGATAACCAAACTGCGGTATCAAAGACAGCCGCTAAAGTTCTGCGCGATCCTTTATTGCTGAGGCAATTGAGCGATCGCGTTTATGAATTGATGCTTGAAGATTTACGTCGTCAAAGGGAACGCAGTAGAAACTACGGAGGATACTTCTGATGCCCGCCCCACTGCCACCAGCACAGTCGTCTGCGTCAAGTCGCAATAATGGACAGAACAAAAATGGCACTAGCGTCCGCGAACTAAACTACGTTACTGCCAATCGTTTTTATGTAGAAATTCAAAGTAATATTACTGCCTGTTTCACCGAGTGCCAAGGCTTGGGCGTGACGATCAAGGCTCAAAAACACTATGAAGGCGGTGTCAACGATCAACAGAGAATTTTTCTAGGTCAGGCAGAATTTTCAGATGTGACCCTCAAGCGGGGTATCACTAATGATTTAGTTTTTTGGGATTGGATTAGTAAAATATTAAGCGATGTTGGGCGTAATCAAGGCAATAATCTACCGAAAAAAGAACGTCGTAACATTAATATTTTGGTATTCAACCCAGCAGGAGAAACAATGCAGTGTTGGACACTAATTGGTGCCGTTCCTGTTGCCTGGAAGTCAGCCTCATTAAGCGCGGATTCCAATGCAGTTGCAATTGAAGAGTTAACACTTTCATACGAGAGTTTACAGGTTGATAAGTCACGCAATGGCGGCTCTTCAATTTCCGGTGGACGCGATAGTTTGGGATACTTTGCCTAGAAATTAACACAACAAAAATATGGCGGAACATGAGGGCACAGAACCAAGGAACAATTTTCCCGATGGAGAAACGATACCCCAGGAACCCCTTGGTATCAAAAACCCCTTGCTTCCACCTAATCCGTTAGGGCAGAACTTACTAAATCCTAAATTTTTGCACCCGCTGGGAGCAAGATCGATTACCGTTTTCAATCCTTCCGGTTTTTTCTCTGAGGAAGTGGCGAATGAATTTCCGCCAGATAATCCTTTCAAGAATTCACCCTTTTTCGCAGAATCTCAAAGCTCACAATTAAGTGAATCGGTCGATGTTGACACGGCACCGATCTCGGCAAATGCTGCTTTGCCAGTTATGCGGGCAACCGATCCAACATTAGTGCAACCCGTTTTAGCTACCGAACCACCAGCTAAAGCAGTAGGGATTGGTCCTATCAGGACACCCATTGCAGCACCAGTAACTGAGATAAGCAATGCGATCACTAGTTCGCCCTCACCCAGCACAATTCAAAGGGCAGCAGCGATTGAGGCTTCCACACCGGATGTAACACCAACAACTGAAATAAGCAACGAGATCGCTAGTTCGCCCTCACCCAGCACAATTCAAAGGGCAGCAGCGATTGAGGCTTCCACACCGGATGTAACACCAACAACTGAAATAAGCAACGAGATCGCTAGTTCGCCGTCACCCAGCACAATTCAAAGGGCAGCAGCGATTGAAGCTTCCACACCGGGTGTAACACCAGCAACTGAAATAAGTAATGAGAGCGCTAGTTCGCCCTCACTCAGCACAATTGAGCCATCAATAGATGCTCTCACGGCACCCGTTGAAGCAGCAGGCACTGAAATAAGCAATGCGATCGCTAGTTCGCCCTCACCCAGCACAATTCAAAAGGCACCAGCAATTGACGAACAAACGACACCTATTGAATCACTAGGCACTGAAATAAGCAATGCGATCGCTAGTTCGCCCTCACCCAGCACAATTCAAAGGGCAGTAACGATTGAGGCTTCCACGGCACCAGATTCAACACCAGCAACCATTACAGCACCAAGAACTGAAATAAGCAATGAGAGCGCTAGTTCGCCCTCACCCAACACAATTCAGCCACCAATAGATGCTCTCACGGCACCCCTTGAAGCAGCAGGCACTGAAATAAGCAATGAAATTGCTAATTCGCCCTCACCTAGCACAATTCAAAGGGCAGCAGCAATTGAGGCTTCCACACCGGGTGTAACACCAACAACTGAGAGAAGTAACGATAGCGCTAATTCGCCCTCACCTAGCACAATTCAAAGGGCAGCAACAATTGACGAACAGACGGCACCCCTTGAAGCAGCAGGAATCGAAATAAGCAATGAAATTGCTAATTCGCCCTCACCTAGCACAATTCAAAGGGCAGCAGCAATTGAGGCTTTCACACCGGGTGTAACACCAACAACTGAAATAAGCAATCAGAGCGCTAATTCGCCCTCAGCTAGCACAATTCAACGGACAGCAGAAATTGAGGCTTCCACACCGGATGTAACACCAACAACTGAGAGAAGCAATGCGATCGCTAATTCGCCCTCAGCCAGCACAATACCCCTTGAAGCAACAGGTACTGAAATAAGTAATGAGAGCGCTAATTCGCCCTCAGCCAGAACAATTCAACGGACAGCAGCGCTTGAGGCTTCCACGGCATCAGATTCAACACCAGCAACTGAAATAAGTAATGAGAGCGCTAATTCGCCCTCAGCCAGCACAATTCAACGGACAGAAGCGATTGAGGCTTCCACACCGGGTGTAACACCAACAACTGAAATAAGCAATCAGAGCGCTAATTCGCCCTCAGCTAGCACAATTCAACGGACAGAAGCGATTGAGGCTATCACGGCACCCCTTGAAGCAGCCGGAACTGAAATAAGCAATGAAATTGCTAGTTCGCCCTCACCCAGCTCAATTCAACGGACAGCAGAAATTAACGAACCAACAACACTTATCGCAGCACAAACTTCTGAGATAAGCAACGAGATCGCTAGTTCGCCCTCACCCAGGACAATTCAAAGGGCACCAACAATTGACGCTATCACGGCACCCATTGAAGCACCAGCAACTGAGATAAGCAATGCGATCGCTAGTTCACCCTCAGCCAGCATAATTCAAAGGACAGCGGCGATTGAGGTTGCCACGGAACCAGATGCAGCACTAGGAACTGAAAGAAGCAACGAGATCGGTTCACCCTCTTCAACCACACCTTCATCGGTGCCAACTAAGACAGCCGCAACCGAAGCAAGGTTAGGACAAGCCTTTTTGGATACAGAACCACAAGTTCAAAAAGCACCAGCAATTAACGAACAAATAGCACCAAATGTAGCATCAGCACCCCGAGACACCATTGCTAGCCAGCGAGATCCCATTGATAGCCAACCAACTTTGGGACAAACCCTTTCGCATACAGAACCACAAGTTCAAAGGGCACCAGCGGTTGAGGAATTCACGTCATCTATTACAGCACCAGCGCCAGAACAGATGACTCAGGTGAAAAACCCTCTGGCTGATTCGTCCTCACCCACTATGCCTTCATCTGTGCAGCCAGATACAGCCGCCATCGCACCAACCGTAGAACAACCGCTGTTACAAGCTGAACTGCAAGTTCAAAAGGTACAAATGCCTCCGTTAACTGCACCGCAAGCGGCATCGGTGCCACCAGAGACTGAGTTAAAACTTTCTTCAGCCGTAAACGAAAACTTAGCCGCAGTCTCTAATTTGACCACTTCCAAGGCTGTGCCAGAAGTCACTACAGATCGAGTTGTTGTACAACCTCTGTCGGAAACAAAAGCAGCAAACCACACAGAAACTACGTTATCGAAGGTTACGGAATCGATTGAGTCACCAATGTCATTTTCTGGGGTGACAGAGGCGGAATCAGTTGAAATGCCAGCGATCGCTTCTGAGAATATAACAGTTGACCGCTCGGACAGCACAGCGCCTGTAACAAAGGTAGAATCCCTAGTTCAAAAGGCACCAGCGCTTTCAACAGCAACAGAACCAGGTGAACCCCCACTGCTACAAAGGATGGAGGAAAATTTCTCTTCAGAAGTGACTGACAACTTCGCCCCCACACCCTCGATTTCCACACCAGCTACTGCACTACCTGAAACTACACCTGACATATCCACCCTTGTACAAGCCAGCTTAAATTCACAGCCGTCTAACTCAACAACACCAGTGCCAGAAGTCCTGGAACCATTTGAGCCTACGGTGCAGTTAAAGGCTGAATTTCCATCACAGGTAAGCTCATCTCCCCCGATTTCCACCTCTGCGATCGCTCCAAAATCTGTACGCGAAGAAACGACGCCTACAGAATCCACGCTAATACAACCGATGGGGGAATTATCTCCACAAACAAAGGGAGAAGTGTTGCCGGAATTCTTGGCACCCATTGCTGAATTACCATTGTCAATAGAATCATCGGCAAAAGAACCTGAAGCGTTCAACTTGGCGATTTCACCTACTGAATCAACCGACTCTCCTCTACAGATGCCCGAAAGTACGCCGATTATAGGCGCTACAGTCATTCAACCGAAATTAGAAACCGTATCGGCAAGTGAAGATTTGACTCGGTTAGCACCAAAAGCGATCGCTTCTACCGATTCCATACAAGTACCTGGAAGTACAACAACGCCAGACGCTATAGTCATTCAACCGAAATTAGAAACCGCACCAGTCAGTGAAGATTTGGCTGGATTGGCAGCAGACGCGCTTGCTTCCACCGATTCCATACAAGTACCTGGAAGTACCACAACGCCAGATGCTACACTCATTCAACCGAAATTAGAACCCCAACCAGTAAGTGAAGATTTTCCGCTTGAAGCAAAACCAGCGATCGCTTCTACCGGCTCTATAGAGATACCTGAAAGTACAACAACGTCAGATGCTACACTCATTCAACCGAAATTAGAAATTGAACCAGTAAATGCAAATTTAACTGAGTTGGCACCAGACGCGATCGCTTCCACCGATTCCAGACAAGTACCTGAAAGCACAACAACGCCAGACGCTATAGTCATTCAACCGAAATTAGAAACCGCATTGATCAGTGACGATTTGACTGAGTTGGCAAAACCAGCGATCGCTTCCACCGATTCCATACAGATACCTGAAAGCATAACAACGCCAGATGCTACAGCCATTCAACCCAAACTAGAAACCGCACCGACAAGTAAAGATGTAACTGGGTTAGCACCAGAAGCGATCGCTTTTACCAATTCCATACAAGTACCAGAAAGTACGACAATACCAGACGCTACACTCATTCAACCGAAATTAGAACCTGAATCGGCAAGTGAGGATGTGGTTGGATTGGCACAAGACGCGATCGCTTCCACCGATTCCAGACAAGTCCCTGGAAGTACAACAACGCCAGACGCTACACTCATTCAACCGAAATTAGAAACCGAACCAGCAAGTGAAGATTTTCCGGTTGATACAAAACAAGGCATCGCTTCCACTGATTCCAGACAAGTACCTGAAAGCATAACAACGCCAGATGCTACAGTCATTCAACCGAAATTAGCAACCGAACTAGTAAGTGAAAAGGTGACTGGGCTAGCACCAGACGCGATCGCTTCCACCGATTCCAGACAAGTCCCTGGAAGTACAACAACGCCAGATGCTACAGTCATTCAACCGAAATTAGCAACCGAACCGGCAAGTGAAGATTTCCCGCTTGAGGCAAAACAAGCGATCGCTTTCACCGATTCCATAGAAGTCCCTGAAAGTACAACAACGCCAGACGCTACACTCATTCAACCGAAATTAGAAACCGTACCAGCACGTGAAAATTTGGCTGGCTTGGCACCAACAGCGATCGCTTCTACATCCTTTGCCAATCCCCCTGTAGAGGTGCCTCAAAGCACACAAATTACAGAACCCACCGTTATACAACCTTTGGTGGAAACAGAGTCGCTTGACGAGAGCGAAGAACTGCCTCAATTGCCTCAAGTGCTGACTAATCTATCCATTCTCAGCCCTCTAGCTCAACAATCCAGTCTTCTCGCTTCCCCATTTCCAGACATGGGCAGCAATAAGGTTGAGGAATCCTTTCTTGCACCGCTCTCCTCAAACTTCTCGTCTGCTTCGGAGCCGCCTATTCCTATCCAGAGAATGCCAGAAGATTCAGGGCAGAATAACCAAGAAGCTACAGCATTTTCAAGCAGTGTAGAACAAGTGCAAATGGCACCTTCTTCCTTTTCCTCTTCCCCTGAAACTTTACCTTCCTCAAACAGTTCTACAAACACCAGAGAGATACCAACATCTTGGTCAAGTATTTCTGAATTAATAGGGGAGAATACGCCTAAAGCAAGCGAATCAATCGTTGTACAACCTCTCTCAGAACAGAGGACGTGGGAGGCACCGCAAAAGCCGATAATTTCCAAACCATCCGACTCTAACAGCTCCCAATCAAATGTTTCCCAGCCCCTGATAAATTCCCCACAAAACAATAGTTTGGGCAATGTTATTCAGACCTATTCCATGCCCTCGCGTCGCACATCAGCCTCTGGAATGGAAGCTCTTATACAGTTAATCGGGGACGCTGATAGCCAAGTAGGAGCAATCGATCAAAGCGTATCTACCGTTGATGATTCCTCTAGTGAAGAAGCCACCGACAACTTAGAGCTTCTAGCTCGTGAAGTCTATAGTTTTATCCGACAACGGTTGGAAATAGAGCGAGAGCGTCGAGGAAATAACTATTCTGGACGCCTGCCCTGGTAAAGTCACTGCCATTATTAAGGAGAATAATATGTCAACCACTCGTTTGGTCAAAGCAAAACTTATTCCAAAGGTTCCAGCACAGGGTGTGGACACCATCGAGTTCATGTTCAACCCCACCAAGCTTTCCTTCAGCAGGAGTGTTCAAATCAATTCTCCTCAAGGCGCACGTACTGCTAAAGGACTGCCGAAAGTCAGCTTCCAAAGTATAGATCCTTACAAACTCACTATCTCAGAAATTTTGTTTGATACCTATGAAGAAGGCACCAGCGTCCTCTGGTACATCAACAAACTAAAAAAAGCTGTTGAGTTTCCCGATGGTCAAGATGTCCCGCCCGTCTATGTCTTTACTTGGGGTGCCCAAGAATACCTCCGTTGCTTTGTGCAATCACTCAGTTACGAACTGACCATGTTTCTACCTGATGGGACTCCCGTGCGTGCTTCAGCTAGCCTGACCCTCCACGAAGTAGATGTACTTATCCCCCCAGGCTCTCCAGAAGCTCCTTCTAGCGTGAATCGCGTCGGGGAAAGTCGAGGCAGCAAGACTCGAAAAGCTACATGAACGGTCATCATTTGTTGGATTGCGCTGAACCAGAAGGTTAGAAAAAAATTGTAGTTCGACCTTTGGAGAATGGGCGGGGGCGTAGAGTTTCTTCTAAACTAGCTGAAACTTGCGTTCTAAATTTTGAATTTGGATGAACGTCTGCATGGGTTTAAATATCCTCTCGGTGATTGAGAAATTATCCGCGTGTAGATTACCTTGCTTGACTAACAAAACGCCTGATAATTTTAAAAAATCTTAGTTTTGACAGAGAGTTTTTTTACCCAACTAAACTCACAGTTCTAATTTGAGATTACAAAATCTAGCCTAAAAATTCGAGATTTGTCAGGCAACAAGGCAAAAGACCCCTATAGTTCAAATACCAAAGAATAAAAAATTTGAAAAAAAATGCCAGTCAGGATTTTATCCAAAATCTAAAATTTAGAAGCTAAAATCATTTACGTGTTGCCTACAAATGCCAAAGTATATATCCTATCCTCAAATAAAAATTGATGGAGATGATGCTCCTGCGAGTTTGATGGAAGATATTCTTCAAATCTCCGTAGAAGAAAGCCTCCATCTTCCAGCCATGTTTACCCTAGTTATCCGGAACGACTACTTTCCGGGGCGCGAAGGAGATGAACTTTGGCGCTACGAAAACTTATTAACAATTGGTAAACCCGTCCAGATTGGCTTTAAATCCAGCACTACAGAAGATGCTGATTTTGACGATACACAGCAGGGCAACATTCTGAATGGCGAGATTACAGCAATTGAAACCCACTTTACCAGTGGTTCTCAAGCTCCGGTCGTGATTCGCGGGTATGACGTTTCTCATCGCCTACATCGGGGACGCTACAACCGCTCTTTCCAAAACATGACCGACACCGATATTGTTCGGCAAATTATCGGTGAATTGGGGATTACAGCAGGCACCATTGACGAAAGTGGCGGGCCTTATGGCTTTGGCGATCCCGTTGGCTATATTTTCCAAGAAAATCAAACCAACATGGAATTCTTGCGAGAACGGGCAGCCCGGAACGGTTTTGAGTTGTTTGTGCAAGATGGGAAACTGCACTTCCGCAAGCCGGTAGCGGGTGCTTCTTTGGCTCTCAAGTGGTTACAAGAAATACATAGTTTCCAAGTTCGGGTAACAAGTGCCGAACAGGTAGATTCTGTTGAGGTAAGAGCTTGGGATTATAAAAGTAAACAGGTGATTGCATCTACTAAAAGCAGTCAAACAACACAAGTCATTACCGATACCAAACAAGGCAAGGGCAAAGCAACTAGCACTAGCTTTAGCAGTACCCCCAAGATGATTGTTGTCGATCAGCCAGTCTCTTCTCAGAAAGAATCAGACGCGATCGCGCAAGCTTTGTATAACGAGTTATCGGGGGAATTTGTCTACGCTGATGCCAAAGCTGAAGGCGATCCTCGAATTCGACCGGGACGGGTCGTGGACTTGGCAAGTATGGGCAAATACAGCGGCAAGTATTACGTCACGACAACCCGTCACGTTTATCAGGAACGGTTCTACACTACCGAATTTAGCGTGCGTGGATTGCGGGGAGACGATCTTCTGGCAACCCTGTCTCCCCGAACCCATCTCCAAGCAGGGCAAACATTGTTAGTAGGAATTGTCACGAATAACAAAGATCCCAAAAAATGGGGTCGAGTGAGAGTAAAGTTTCCCACTTTAACAGAGGAACACGAAAGTAACTGGGCAAGAGTGGTGGGAGCCGGAGCTGGTGTAAATCGCGGGTTTGACTGTCTGCCGGAGGTCAATGACGAGGTATTGGTTGCCTTTGAACACGGCGATATTCATCGCCCCTACGTCATTGGCGGTGTCTGGAACGGTACAGATGCACCGCCGGAAGATGTGGATAATACAATTTCAGGTGAAGGCAAAGTCCGCCTGCGGACATTTAAAACCCGTACCGGGCATAAATTACAGTTTGTGGAAGAGGATAAAGATACTAGCAAGGCTGGTGTCTACATTGAGACGATAGGCGCTCATAAATGTCACATGAATGACAGCGAAAAGTTTGTGGAAATTAAAACGACTGACGGTCATTATGTGCGCCTAGACGATCAAAATAAGAAGATCGAAATTAAAACCAAAGGCGGTCATAAGATCCTCATCGACGATCTCAATAAGAAGCTGGATATCACAACAACTGGCGGTCAGAAGTTGCTGATGAATGACATGACCAACACCATCACGATGCAGGCAGTGCAAAAAGTGAGTATTTCAGCACCAATGGAAATTCTGCTGCAATCAGGCCCTAGTAGTATAAAACTCGCACCTGCTGGCATAGAACTTCAAACCGCAGCCAAGTTAAGCGCTCAAGCAGGCGGAGTTTTAGACTTGAAGTCTGGGGGTGCTGCCACTATGAAAGCTGGTGCGGCGTTGTCGCTACAATCCGGCGGTGCTTTGTCGGCGCAGTCGGCTGCTGCTGTAAGCGTACAGTCTGGCGCAGCGTTGAACCTGCAAGCAGGTGCTGCGGTGGCGATTATGGCAGCTGCCACAGCGAGTATGACCGCACCGCTGATTCGGCTGAATTGCTAACAATTAAAAGGAGCAAGAAAGAAGAAATTGCGATCGCGACCAATGGCTAATGCCTAACCATAGGAACGTGGTACACAATTAGCCATTCTCGATTAACGATTAAGGAAGGTTTTATGTTACCAGTAGCCGTATTGGGCGATGTCGCTAGTGGTAGCCCCATTATCGGACCGGGGGCACCAACCGTTTTAGTTATGGGGCGACCTATCGCTTGTCTGGGAGATGCTGTCACGGGTCCGTCAATTGCTGGCGCTCTCGCGATGCCTTGTTCTGTAACCGTTCTGGCTTGCGGGCGTCCAGTGGCGCATATGGGCACAATGGCAGTGGGAGCAACTCCTACTGTGCCTCCAGTTCCCATTTCTTTACCTGTGATTGCCACAGGAGTCACTGTATTAGTTGCTCCTTAATGAGCAACTATAAGAGGTAGAATTCGTTATTTCTAGTTTGGGTTAGCGATCGCTTATTCTTTAAGGTGTGTCGGCAAATCCCGACGAACGCATCCCTGAATTGCCCAAATCATCCTCAACAGGGAATACTTTAAACTTCCTTATCGAATTCCCCACACTTTGATGGTGTTGTCGTAACTGCCACTAACAATCGTCCTTCCATCTGGGGTTATTGCTACGGAACTCACTGCGTTTGAATGCCCCTCTAGCGTACCTCTGCACTCGCACGTCTCAAGATCCCACACTTTGATGGTGTTGTCCTTACTGCCACTGACAATAGTTTTACCATCCGTCGCTATTGCTACGCAAAGAACATAGTCTGAATGTCCCTCTAGCGTGCCCTTACACTCGCACGTCACGAGATCCCACACTTTAATAGTATTGTCCTTACTGCCACTCACAATCGTCCTTCCATCCAGGGCTATTGCTACGGAATAAACTCGGCGTGAATGCCCCTGTAGCGAACCCTTCCACTTACCTGCTTCGATATCCCACACTTTGAGGATGTTGTCGTCATTGCTACTAACAATCGTTTGATCGTTCGGGGCTATTGCTACGAAATAAACATCCCATAAAAACTTATTTACCATGCGGAGGCACTCCCTCGTCTCTATATCCAACGCTTTGATGGTTTTGTACTGACGACCATGAATCAAAGTTTTACCATCTGGGAATATTCCTAGTATTTGTAGGCTGCGCTGACACTTGCCCGTCAGAATATCCCATACGTTGATACTCTTTAAGCCCCCTCTACCACAGAAGTTGTTGTCCCTACTAGCACTGACAAAAGTCTTACCATCTGGCGCGATTGCTACGGAATCAACCGAGGCTAAATGCCCCTCGAAGGTGCCCCTACACTTGCCCGTCAGAATATCCCACACTTTGATATTCATATCGCCACTGCCACTAACAATGGTTTCACCATCCGGCGCGATCGCTACCGAACTAACATAGTCAGAATGCCCCTCAAAGGTACAAAGACATTCAAAAAATTGATAAGGATTGAATTCTTGCAAGGCAATTTTGACTTTCGTTTCTGTCCTTGTCCGCAGTAGCGAGTACGCAGCCCACATTACCTGTGCCGATTCATCCAGCAAAGCAGGAATCACCAAATCCAAGCCTGATTCGCCATAATAGAGGGCACCGCTTAATGCAAGAATTCTTTGCGCTGACACTGCTCTAGCCAAGCGTCTCTTAACAGCTTCTAACCCGCCAAAGATAACAGCAAGACTAATGGAAATGTCTAATGAAAGGTCTTGAATCGCAACTAATTTGCCTTGATAAAATGTCATCCCCAAAAGAGGTTTTAAGAAGATTCCATCAATGAAGTCTTTACCTAAGGTGATTCTCCCAGTAAAACGGGTAAAAATTTTAAGATTCCGATAACAAAAACCACTACAGTTATCGTAGGTTGGCATAACTCCTTCTATAGGTTTATGACCGCCCGTAACACCACCGACAGTCATTTCCTTCAAAAACAATTCTTCATTAACAATTTCATAGGTTGAATAAAATCCTCTCCGGCAAGCTGTAGAAAATAGAATCTCTTTCATTCCATAGTCGCGTGGTCTAATTAAAACTCCTTCTTGTATTACGTTTGAGGGAACTGATTCCTCATTCAACAAATCAAATATTTTATCTTTTATTTTATCGAAATCTACAGATTCTTCTGCTGTAGCATTAATTTTATCAACCGGATATTTTAAAGAAGGCTCTAAGCCAGCTAAATAGTAGGTTTCTCCGTTATAGACGAATTTTTCCCTTATTTGTTCTGTCATAACAATAAAAAAACCTTAAATTCGAGGTCTAAATCATATCTGTAAGAAAACCACATATTTGAGCTTGCACTTTCCCAAAGACTAGTGTTAATTTTCAGCAGAATCTCTTCTAATCACTTCTCAAAAATCTTGTTCAGTCGCTAAAGTTTCCCGTCCTAAACCTTAAACGCTGCGCGATCAAAAGCATCCCGATCTACAATAGCCTCTGTCTTCAACTGCTAACCAATTCGCTCTAAACACTTGCTCTGGGGTGCTGTCCAAGCACGACTTATTACATTACTAATTCTTGGAGTATGCCTCGCATACAAGGAGCATCCCGGTTTTGTAAAACCTCCATTTCCATCAAAATCAGGATACTGGGTAGAGAGTCAACGATTAGTCAGCCATTAAACACGGGGTAGACCCCGCAGTGTCAAACTGATTCAGGTCATTTAAGCAATGTTGTATGTGCTGCGCTTGGCGACTGTTGCCTTCGGCTACAACCCGCTTTGAGGCGGAAGGGCACCGCCCCTAGAACCTAGGGCTACAGCCAGCTTGGGATAACTCGACTTTTGGCGAATAGTCGGGGACTTTCAGCTTTAGTAAAGTAGCTGCGATACTAGGCACAGAGTCACTTTTATGCCAGAAGGATCGGATAAGCAGCGCAGCCACTTGGGTACGGGATGGTCTTTCCCACTACGGGTGAACGTACAGGGAGGGCTTCAACTCAGTTCGGCAGAACGGAATATTGAAGAATCTATTCGGATTATCCTGCGGACTGAAATCGGAGAAAGGGTGTATCGACCCAATTTTGGGTCGCGCTTATCGGAGATGGTCTTTGCGCCCATGAATACTCAAACCCT
This sequence comes from Trichocoleus sp. AS-A1, assembly GCF_039962015.1. NCBI lineage: Bacteria > Bacillati > Cyanobacteriota > Cyanophyceae > Leptolyngbyales > Trichocoleusaceae > Trichocoleus > Trichocoleus sp. AS-A1. Next base: position 109,003 of record NZ_JAMPKG010000006.1, read on the forward strand.
TCTCCTGTTGCGCTTGCACGTCCAAGAAGCTCTAGAAATGTGGGAGCCGCGCATTGTCATCGATTTGGTGCGGACTGACCCCGATCCCATCCGAGGCCGAGTGGATATTATTGTGGAATACCATCCTAAGGGCACTTATGATGCTCGGAGCTTGGTCTATCCTTTCTATCTGAACGGCAAAGAGGAGTGATGGTTCATGAGGGTTCTGAGTAACAAGAGAATTCTTTAATTCAAAATCCCTACTCATTTATCGCATTTCTATAACTTTTGCCCAATTACTAATTACCAATTCCTAGTTACCGATTATTTATTAATAATGGACTTTGATTTTTTACCCAAGTTACCGAAGTCTGATTTAGATGATCGGACATTCAAAGATTTAGTAGATGAGTGCATTCTACGGATTCCTCGCTATTGTCCGGAGTGGACGAATTATAACCCTAGCGATCCTGGCATCACGCTGATTGAGCTATTTGCGTGGCTGACCGATCAAATGTTGCTGCGGTTCAATCAAGTTCCCCGTCGCAACTATGTTGCTTTTTTAGAGTTACTAGGGGTTCGCCTGCAAGCTCCGGTTCCCGCTCAGACAGACCTGACTTTTTATCTGAGTGCTGCTTTGCCCGAACCATATACGATTCCATCTGGGGTAGAAATTGCGACCGTCAGGACAGAAACTGAGCAAGCGATTGTCTTCAGTACCAACCAGCCGCTGGTGATTGGCAAGCCCAGTATCCGACATTTTCTAACCGCTCAGACGGTTGAAGATACTCCCCAAATGTTACGCGATCGCTTCACGAACCTTTGGACTCTGCGCCCTGACGGTGAGTGGATGGGCAGAGAATTAGCCTTTTTTGATGAGCAACCCCAGTCGGGAAATTGCTTTTATCTGGTATTCGACCCGGAGGACGAATGCGAAGGGAATGTTTTGGCAGTCAAGTTTAAAGGAGAAGTTGCGACATCTACTGGGATTAATCCCGACGCGCCTCCTCGCCGCTGGGAAGCTTGGAATGGCGCGTACTGGCAGCCGGTTTTGTTGCAGGAAGCTGATGATGGCACGAAAGGATTTAGTTTCAGCGAATTCGCTCGGACTGGAAGCAATCCCCTCCAAAGTGGGGACGTCGTGCTACATCTGCCCCAACGCTGGCCTGTGAGCCACTTCCTCACCTACCAGGGTCGCTGGCTGCGCTGCGTTTATAGTCACATCGACCCTACGCAACCAGGTTACAGTAGTTCTCCGCGGATTGTGAGTTTGTCGGCGAGGGCGATTGGTGGCACCGTCCTTGCTTCTCAATGCGAACAGATTAGAAATGAACTTTTGGGAGAAAGCGAGGGTACGCCTGGTCAAACTTTCCAATTGCAAGGCGTTCCTGTCTTGACACGGCGGGAAGATGAATACATTTTGGTAAGTCCGCCTGGAGCCTTGCCTCAAATATGGACAGAAGTCAATGACTTTGCTGATTCTGGCCCTCAGGATCTTCACTACACGATTGACTCGCGGACTGGGATGGTTCAGTTTGGCCCCCTGATTCGAGAACCCGCCCAACTCCAGCAGCAGACTCAGTTGCGCGCAAGAACGCAGATGCAGAACCTTGTGAGCGATCGCCTGTTGAATGCTAGCGCCCGTCCTGAAGAAGTGCGATCGCTAGAGCGTCAATATGGTGCGGTGCCGCCCAAAGGCTCTGCGATTCGGATGGTCGCTTACCGCACGGGAGGAGGTCGAAAAGGCAATGTTCAACGGGGAACCATTACTATCCCCAAGTCAGCCGTTCCCTACGTTGCCAGAGTCATTAACCATACCCCCGCCCGCAACGGTGCCGACGCCGAATCTTTGGAAGACGCTGTCATCCGAGTGCCTGCAATGCTCCGTACCCGCGATCGCGCCGTCACCCCCGAAGATTTTGAGGTACTGGCGCTACAGGCAGCAGGTGGTGGCGTTGCTCGTGCCCGTTGTCTGACTCCTACCGATAGTAGCGAAGCAGGAACCGTTCGACTGATGCTGGTGCCCCAAGCGAATACGGATGCGATCGCGCGGGGGGAAGGCATTCACCCAGACCTATTTTCCCTCAGCCCTCAACTGAGCGAGCAAATCCACGCTTACCTGAATGAGCGACGGCTGCTGGGAGTGCAAGTGCGTCTGCAAGCACCCGAATATGTCGGAGTGTCTGTTCAAACTGAAGTGGCATTGGAGCCAGAGTACAATAACCCCCGCGCCCAAGAAGAAATTCTCCTGAAATTACGGGTAGCGCTGTACCGTTTCCTCAACCCACTTACTGGCGGCATGGATGGGAAAGGTTGGCCCTTCGGACGCCCCGTTTATCCTTCAGACATTGTTACCTTATTCCAGCAAATTCCAGGCGTTCGCTATTTAGGTGTGGTGCAGCTGTTTGAGTTGCGTCAGCAGGAACAAACCTGGGTTCGGACACTGCCTCAAAACCCCGTCATCGATCCCGGTCCTTTAGGGCTAGTCTGTTCCTGGCTGAACAGTCGCCTGCGCTCTGGTCATGTTGTCAACTTGATTCAATAAAGGACTGAGGGGTGCAGGACTGTTAACGAAGCGGTGCGAAGCCCGGATTAAGTGCAAGCGTGAAGAGAATGAGAAAGTAGTATCAGTTCCTCTAGCTTTTTGACTGCTGACTTCTGGCTTTTCACTTTCTGATTCCTCACTAACTCCTCATCCCTTACTCCTGATTTTCAGCACTTACCACTGACTATGACTCAAAGCACGTCGCACGGTAAAATCTTACACCTGACACTCACCCCCATGCAGCTTGCCGAGGCAGTTCAGCCGGTGGGGGCGAGTAGCACTGCCAATGCGCTGGCACTCAGTGGCAGTGTAAGTACCGAGGGCATGACGAGCAATCAATTGCTTGTGTATCCAGGCGAACCCAGTGAAATGGTGGTGCAGCTAAAAAACCTGGGAACCCGAATTCTACAGGTGAACCTGCAACTTGAGGGCAACTTCCCAAGCCAGTGGTATCGCATTGGGATGGAGGGTCATGAAATTGCTCCAGGTCAGCAGATGGATGCGGTGTTATATTTCCAAATTCCAGCCAACTTCTTTGAAAACAACCAGTCTTTAGAGTCGGGTGGAACCCTAGTCGTCGATTATCATAGCCGCCTTCATGTGTACTATACAGAGCAAGGAGGCACGGGCGGGCTTGTCACACCAGCCAGACAACTGATCGAATCCGCAGCCTTCAACCTCTATATCCGTCCCCGCAGTCTCTACCTAGATTTCTTACCCAGTCTCTATCGGGAAGTAGACTTTATTGGTCGCTTTTTGAAGATTTTTGAGGAGACTTTTGAACCCGCAGTGCAGTCAATGGATCTCCTGTGGGCTTATTTAGATCCGTTAACTGCGCCAGCGACGCTGTTACCCTTTCTTGCCCACTGGGTAGCATGGCCGATGGACGCCCGTTGGAGTCTAAATCGGCAGCGATATCTAATTCGTCAGGCGGTAGAACTTTATCGCTGGCGAGGAACGCGACGGGGGTTGCGGCTCTATCTACATCTGTATACAGACTTGCCCCTAGACGACCATCTACCTGAAGAAGCTGATAAGCACATTAGTATTGAAGAAATTTTTGGTCAAGGTTTCCTGTTAGGAGAAACCCGCCTTGGCGAAGACTCCATGTTGGGCGGTGGGCGTCCTTATCACTTCATTGTACGCCTGCGACCTGAGCGACCTGGTCAAGTTGATGAAGGATTGGTGCGGCACATCATCGACCAAGAAAAACCGGCTTTCTGCACTTACGATCTGGATATCGCAGAGGTAATCGGTAGTGGGTAATCTGAGTAAAAAAACCATGAGTCATTAATAATTAGCAATCATTAATTAGCCATTAATCATTATGTTTCCACCACCCCCAACGAATCCTTTAGAACGTCTTCAAGTTACTGATGGTCTGTTGATGAATGCCGACCGTTGGCGTCGGGCACATGAGTACCACCGACAGAGACAGAATATCCATTATCAGTCGCTCAATCAGCCAGGAATTGTCTGCGGTTTAGGCGTGCGCTTGATCGCAGCACCAGCGGAAGTCGCGCCGCAATTCCGGGATGGACGTTGGGTACAAATTCAGCCGGGAATTGCAATTGATTTAGCGGGGAATCCGATTGTTGTTTCCGAACCGATTGAATTTCGGGTGTCGGGTGAGACGCTGACAGAGAACCCTCAGATGGTTTATCTAGCGATTAGTTATGTCGATCCGGAGAAATTGCGCCGGAAAGAGTCTCGTGAATTTGAAAAGGAAACCTTCCGGCTAGATGAAAAGACCACTCCACCGAGTGAAATGGAAGTGGAATTGTGCCGAATTTTTCTGCAATCTGAGTCCGAGGAATTAGAGAATCCCAAGGATGTATTTTTTCCGACAGTTAATAGCTTAGATTTACGTTATCGAGCGATCGCGCGATCGCGTCCTCAAGCAGTTGTCCGTGTTGCCCAAGTCACGCAGCAGCAACCTGCCGATGGGCGCAGTTTTTCCAATCTTTCGTACTTACTCAATTCGGTTCCTGCACTTTACCCAAGCTTACAGGGAGCGGATCTGATTGGACAAGTTCCCTTTTTGGGTGCCGAAAAGTCTTTGCCGCTTGCCGCTTTAGGCTATGACCTACTTTACTTCACGGGTCGTCAGGCACTCTATCTGAACGATCGAGAATTTGAAGCCCTGAAAAATTATTTAGAGACAGGGGGTATCCTGCTAGTCGATGCTGCCACCGATGCCATAGAACTGATTGAGAGCATCATGGCGATCGCTCAACAACTCGGAACTCCCTTAAAGGATATCAAACGCTTGAGCCGAAATCATCCCTTGCGGACACAGCCTTTCTTGTTTGCAGCCTTACCTAGTTTAAATCAACAGCCCATTCAACTCGGCTATGGAGGAGGAATTATCTTAGTCGTTGGCAATCTCTCAGCAGCATGGGGATTAGATGACAAGCTTTTACTACCGCGAGAAACGATTCGTACCGCCCAAGAATTGGGAATAAACCTTCTGCATTTCGCATGGCGCAAACGGCAAATCACCCAATTATTAAGGGCAGACAATCCTGTGTCAACCGTTGCCAAACCCTCTGTCAAACAAGCGATTTTTGACAAACTACAATTTTAAAAGATTCTCTACTCCAAACACAAACTAGGCATCTTTCCGGTGTTCTTATTTTTTGCTAGCAACGGATAACAGTTATTTAGATATTTAGGTACTAAAGTAATTCTAATGAACTCATAAAATTCTCTCTTCTTTCCTTCTTCCTTAGCGCTATTTGTGTCTTCTCGGTTCATAAAAAAGGTAGCTCTCCTCAATCAAATAAGACTGCTATCGCTAAAAAGGTATATTTTCGATGGTAAATAAAAGTTTAATCTACGCTAAATTATCCACCCAGCTACTTCGATACAAACCGGGAGGGATACCCGCTGCCTTTGAAGTAACAGTTACGAATGAAAGCAATCAATTTGCAACTTTTCAAGTAGAACTACTAGCCGCTGGTGCTGACTCTAGTTTAGCTAATTCCTGGTATAAACTATCTCCAGGAATTAGCGCCAAAACACCCCCTGGAGATAGTACAAAGTTTTATGTAGCGATTACTGACACGCCCGTTCCTGGGTTTGTCGGCAAAATGAATATCACCGTCCGCATCTTCTCAATGGAACTGCGGGAAGAAGAAAGACAACTTCTGAGGATATCCATTGAGCAGGGAACTGGCTCTATCCCCATGCAGGTTGAACTGCCAGTCCGAGAATTTGTTGTTCATCCGACAGATTTGATCGAAATACCAGTCTGGGTATACAATCCCAGCCAACTGTCCACCAACGTCGTGCTACATTTTGCGGGCATAGAGCCGACTTGGCTAGCCGAGAGTGCCGAACGACGGCTGCAAGTTGCACCCGGTAGCAAGGTAGAAACAAGTTTCTTATGCCAAATACCCATTGCCACCCTTGCTCCCAGCCAGGTATACCCTTTTTCCGTTGAATGTACTCAGCACAATGGTCCTCCATCAAAGAATGCAGGAGCCATTAAGGTTGTTGCTGCGGGATTTATAGATTTCAGTTGCACCCCAGCCTTACAGCAAATCCCTCCATCGCGAAATTGGCTGCCGAGATGGAAGTCTAACTCCGCAACTTACAAACTCAATTTTGAGAATGCCAGCAATTTAACTCAGCAAGTAAGTTGCGAAGTCAATGCGGAAGATCGGCGGAGATTCCATTTGCAGATCATCCCTGAAGTGGCAGACCTGAAGCCAGGTGAGACGACTCAATTACAGCTAGTCTGTACGAGGAAACGCCGGTGGTTGGGTTCAGTTCAAAGATTTCTTTTGGAAGTTAAGGCGATTGTGTCGGATGAGCGCTTAGATGTCCGAAATGACACCCAAATCTTGAAACTGCTTGTCCGGCCAGTTCTCCCTATCTGGATGCAGTTAACTGGATTAATCTTGCTGCTTTTCTTGCTCTGGGCGCTGTCGTGGCTAAACCCTTACAACCCATTTTGGGGACACAAAGCTTCTGTCACGTCGGTGCAATTTAATGGACTCGGAGAGCAACTCATTACTGGCTCGAATGACCAAACCGCAATTAGATGGCGCACTTCAGGCTTTCTAAATCCCTTGCTTAATCAACAAATGGGAGTTGTGGGAAAGGCGGGTAAAGCTGTGCGGGTCATCCGCTATAAACCAGTAGACAATGATGTGGTTGCCGCAGGCTTGGAGAATGGAGAGATCCAGCTATGGAATGTATCGGGAGAAAGAAAGCAACCGATAAATTCTTTCTCGTTCCAAAAGGACGATCGGGTTTTAGCTCTAGAATTCACCAAAGACTCGCGTTATCTATTAAGCGGTCACGGGAGTGGTTTAGTTGCAGTGTGGGATGTGGAACGCGACCTCGACAATCCTAACGCTACCAATCAACCGCTGCGAGGGAAGAAATTTGATTTTGTCGTGAATGCTCTGGCATTGGTGGGAAAAGCGGATAAAAACCTAGCGATCGCAGGACGCTTCAACCAATTTGTCGTCTGGAATTTGGCAAAAGACAAGTGGGGGCGCGTATCCTATCCCCGGCAAGGAGGTCAGGAAGATTACATCGTCAGCTTGGATAGTGCTGAATACAAGCCAAATCTTTTAGTCACTGCTGATAACCAGGGGTACATTACCTTATGGAATATGCAAAAATGTCTTGCCGAGCAGGGACCTTGTGAAGTTTTGGATGAATGGTCGGATGGTCATGGCGGCAAGTCAGTTCGCTCGGTAGCATTGAGCGCAAATGGTTGCTACTTGGTGAGTGGAGGGGATGACGGACGAGTGATGCTTTGGCCTCTGACTGCTGAAGGTAAGCGGGATTCTCAGTTAAAAGGCAGAAAAATCGATGGCTCGTTTGGTCAGTCTTGGCATATTAATAGTGTAGATATTAAGACGGTCGGAAACTCTATCTTTGTGCTGAGTGGTAGTGACGATACTGAAGTGAGGTTAAAACGTGCGGATCGGCTACCCCAACTACAGTGCGACCAACAAAACTGAGGTGAAAAAACGGAGAACTGAGCGAGAAGCCTCACTGAGTTTTCAGCCGTGTAGAGACGCCGATTTATCGCGTCTCCTCAGTCCTTATTTCTGGGGAGGGAAACAATGACAACGAGACAACCGTTCGATGCTGGTTCCTTAGAGAGACAGGATGAAAAAGCCGGTGGTCTCACAATGGTCGATGTCCTGACGCTGCCTGAGTCCCAGCGACAGATCGTGCAATGGATGATGCGTAAAAAATCCGAAGTTAGTCTGGCTGAGGTGGCAGATCGTACAGGCTCAGGGGAAGACGTAGCGATCGCGCTGTTGGACGATCTGGTTGCTCAAGGCTTTGTACAGGAGACGGAAGTAGCAGGCGAATTACGCTATCGGATGCGTCTTGCTGCCAAACGAGGCGCTCAGCAGTTACCTAAAACCATCCACCAAGCGCTGGCTCCCGGTAATCCCCTCGCGGTGATCCTCAATCCTTCCGGAGACTACGCCCTCGTCGCCGGAGCGACCTTCGATCTCTGCATCACGGTCAGCAACAAGGGCAATCAAAGCGCCTTAATTGATATTTTTATCGATGAAGTATCCCAACCGCTCCGTCAGTGGTGTACTTCTCCCCATCAGCGACTGGCGTTAGGTTCCAACTCTACCAGCGAGGTCATCTTTCAGTTTCAGGTGCCAGTCGAGACGAAACCGGGCACCTACCCCTACCTGTTGGTCGTCGATGCGCCGCAGCACTACCCGGAAGATACCCCGATCCGCCATCAAGCGCGACTTCAGGTTTTACCGCCGATTGAGACTGCCATTCGGGTTAGCGATCCTACCTTTAGTCTTCAGCCAATCACCAGTTCTGCGGTTCCGGCTCGTCTCCAACCCGGTTCGCTGTTGCAAGTTGTGGTGAACGTACACAACCGCTCTGCCAGAGTCGATCGGTTTCGGCTGATGTGCCCGGATTTGGACGAGAAATGGTTTAGCGTGCGTTATCCGGAAGGGCTAGAGTCGCCGGGACTGGTGACAACAACGACAGGATTAGACCTCAACCCCGGAGATACTGGGCAAATTCTGCTGGTGTTAAACCCGCCAATGGACGCGCTGGCAGGAACTTACTATCCTACCGTTCGCTTATATTCTGTTAACAATCCAGACTTGGTATTGCTGGATGTCATTTACCTAGAAATTCTCCCGACTTACCTTCTGACCGTAGAATTCCGCACCCTGGTCGGTAAGGTGAGACGCCTATCGGGATTGTACGAACTCAGATTAAACAATGGGGGCAACACCTCGCGCGAGGTTATCCTGCGAGCCAAAAGTTTGGATGAGGAGGATGTGTGTTCTTACACGGTGTCGCCTTCCTTGATACGGATAGCGCCTTTTTCTTTAGCCATCGCCGAAGTTCAGGTAAAACCGCTCAAGTGGTGGCGTCGCCCTCTGTATGGGGGAGGGAGGTTGATCGGCTTCGGCGTTGAAGTTGAAGATACGCAGCAGTTGCCCTTAATTAATGATGCCCCACAAGGGACGTTGTATTGGGAACCCCGTCCTTGGTGGCAGTTCCTGTTGGTACTACTGCTTTCTTTAGGAATTCTGGTAGCGATCGCTTTCCTGATTTGGTTGATCTTCTTTAAGCCAAAGCCGTCGCCAAAAATTCTTCAATTTAGCTCTTCAGATGCTCTCTATCAAGCCTCTGAAGATGACTTAATTCGTCTGAGTTGGCAAATTCGCCACCCAAATCAGATCCAGTCGCTCTTGCTCACCGGGCAATCGCCCGATGGTACAGCTACCGTTGAACCCATTTCTTACGATTTCCGCCAGGGTGTTCCAGAGCAACTCAAGTCATTTTGCGCGATTCGTCAGGTTTTAATCTGCAAAAATGTGCGGACAGATGCCCGCAAAGCCGGTGACTATGTTTTTGAACTGAAAGTCTTCTCCAAAAAAGGAAAAGATGTCGCATCGGATACTCTGAAGACGAGTCCGATCAAAATTGAACCGGAGCCTCCCCCAAAAATTATCGAGTTTTCCTCTACAAGACCGATTTATGCAGAAGTCCCTGGTAAGTCCACCAATGCCAATAAAATTCACCTCAATTGGAGAGTCGTGAATCCAGAGCAGATCAAGGAGTTGCAGTTGATCGGGCGCTCGCCTGACGGTACGGTAAATAGTGTATTGAAGCGGTTTGACTTCAGCAAAGGTGTTGCAAAGGGTTTGGCAAAATACTGTACTGCCGAAGCAGCGCTAATCTGTAAAAATGTGCCTACAGATGCCCGCAAACCAGGAGACTACATCTTTGAAATGATGGTCGTTCCCAATACAGGACAGCAGGAACCATCAGATTCCAAGAAGACGGATGCGATTAAAATTACAGCCCAACCTTCGAGAATTGTTAATTTTAAAATCAACAATCAAGAAGCTTTACCCAAATATATTGTTCCAGTCAATCAGGTAAAACCTGGTGAAATTATTAAAATATCTTGGAAAGTAGAAGGCGGCAGCAATATTAAAGTTGAGCTGCTTCCGGCACCCGGTACGGTTCCCGTTCAGGGCAGTATCCCCTACACTCTCAGTCAGAAACCGGGTAGTGAAACGATTACGCTGCAAGTCACCAATGGAGCTGGCGAACAAATTAGCAGAGCGGTTACCATTGAAACTTTTGAACCGCCACCCCCACCGCCACCTGCTGCCTTAGCCCCGGCTCTACCTACCTTAGTCCCCGCTCCACCTACCTTAGCCCCGGCTCCAATCGTCCCACCGCCGCTGCCCCCAGCGCCCCCTCCCGGAGCAGCGGGTGCCCCCGCCGCAACCTCTGCCCCTGGTACCCCAGAGGCTTCTGGCACGGGTGCCCCTGCTGCCGGTACTCCTGCTGCCGGTACTGCCACTGCTACTCCTGCCGCTGGTACTCCTGCCAATCCTGCTACCGTACCAACCCCCAGCGAACCAGGTTCGCTCTCGCCCTCTGAATTACCCCCCCGTCCTGACTGACTGAATTAACTGCTGGGTAAGTAAGCGAATGTAATTCAATTGAAGATTTTTGGAGGTGGGATTGACCTAGCAAGCCCAACACTTACAGGGGTGACGCGATCGCTTAGCCCATCCCACAAATAATTAATCCTACTTACTGACTAGGTCTTGGGTTGGGAGCAATGTATTTAATTAGCTTTTCCCCCTTACGGCTCTGTCAATCTTAATTAAAGGAGTAGGGAATTTGCGACTAAAAAGTTTCTAAAACCCGTCAAAATTTTATTGAATCAGCACTATTTAATACCTGATGCCAACAAAAATGTAAAGGAAGGTTAACAATTCAGGATTTTAGAAATGTCAGCATTTTTAAATAAAAATCCACTGCTAGAACGCCCATTCTATATATAGAAAGTAAAAACAGCGTGGAGCAGTGGAAGTGTCAATCTGCTGGAGACTAGACTTGTTAATGTTTTTGTCTTAAAACTTAGTAGCGCCGAGAGAAGCCACCGCTACTGGGTCTGCGATTACCACCGCCGCCGCCAGAGGGTCCTCTATCTTCACGAGGTTTGGCTTTGTTAACTTTCAAATCTCGACCCATCCACTCCGCTCCATCTAGAGCTTCAATGGCAGCCGTTTCTTCAGCTTCAGTTTCCATTTCTACAAAACCGAAACCCCGTGGGCGGCCTGTCTCGCGGTCAGTGGGTAGCTGAACCCGCTTAACAGTTCCGTATTCGGCAAAAACTTGGCTGAGGTCTTCTTGGGTGACGTCGTAGGATAGGTTGCCTACATAGATTGACATGGAAGTATCTCGCTTTCTGCAGATGGTGTAGAGACTTAGATTCGGAGAGACGCCTGTCAACGTAGACAACCAACTCACTTAGCCGAATTAAATTCTCAGTGATTAACTTAGCACAGGATCGGGCTTCAGGCATTCGCCATCAAGGAAAACAATATGAAATTTGTCAAGGGAATGATTTCGTAATTTAAAGAGTGACAATTTTCTGCGAAGCATTGCGGTTTATACACAAGGTAAAAACAACAGCTATACAGGGGTTCTAACCCCTACGGATGCGGGAAAAGTCATGGGTTTTGGAATCTTTACGAGACTGGATGCTTCTTAGCATATAGAGTGGGATAGCGATTATGGCAGATGTGGCTTTTAAGAACTTTGACAAAAAGTGGCTACTCGACTGGCACAAGTGACTCTCGCCAGCGCACACTTAAAGATGTACTCAAGAGGCTCCTGAACTCTTCTTATGTTTCCAGCTGAACCTCCGGCTTCTGGTAGTGGCTTTCGCGCTCTGATGAAGAATCGGCCTTTTCTCATTCTTTGGGTAGGGCAGATCGTGTCTCAGGTAGCAGACAAGGTCTTCTTCATTTTGTTGATTGCGTTGCTGGAAAACTATCAGACGTCGCTGATGGGGGCAAATTCTATGCGTTCCGCCATCATGGTAGCTTTCACACTACCTGCAATCTTCTTTGGCTCAGCTGCCGGTATTTTTGTAGATCGCTTTCCAAAGAAGCAAATTATGGTGGCTTCTGATTGGATTCGCGCTTTATTGATACTATTGCTTCCGATATTGCCAAAGCAGTTTTTAGTTCTCTTAGTAATTACGTTTTTGCTCTCGACAGTTACGCAATTTTTTGCCCCAGCAGAGCAGGCGGCGATTCCCCTCTTGGTTAAACGCGAAAATTTAATGACGGCAAACGCGCTGTTTACAACCACCATGATGGGTTCTATGATTGTCGGTTTCTCCGTGGGCGAGCCGCTGTTAAGTCTAGCCGGAACTTGGGGGGGAATCTATGGTCAAGAATTTTTGGTGGCGCTTCTGTATCTGTTGGCTGCTGGTCTCAGCCAGTTAGTGAAAGTCGTAGAAGCTCCGATTCCGATTGAGTCGATCGCAGTTCATCCTTGGAATGATCTTAAAGAAGGCTTCCGTTATTTATGGAAAAAACGCCTGGTTCGGACTGCGATGGTACAACTGACGATTCTATATTCGGTGTTTGCGGCTTTAACTGTACTGGCAATTGAGCTGGCAAAGGAAATTGGTCTCAATGAGCCGGGTCAATTTAGCTTTTTATTATCCGCTGCTGGGGTGGGTATGGTCTTTGGTGCGGGGGTGTTGGGGCATTGGGGCGATCGCTTCCACCACAAGCCTTTGCCTCTATTGGGTTTTTTGAGTATGGGCTTTGTGTTGGGTGTGTTTACGTTGACGACAAATCTCTGGATGGGCTTAGGATTAAGTGCGCTGTTGGGGCTGGGTGCCTCGCTCATTGGCGTACCCATGCAAACTCTGATTCAAGCCTCAACCCCAGAAAATATGCGCGGCAAAGTCTTTGGGTTTCAGAATAATGCTGTCAATATTGCACTGAGTGCGCCGCTAGCGATCGCTGGCCCGCTTACGGATCAATTTGGCTTGCGAGGCGTTCTTTTAAGCATGAGCATTATCGTGAATATCGTTGGTGTCTGGGCGTGGCTCAGTACCCGTAATGTTTTGGAAGATGTCATCTAGCTTGAAAGGAGGACTGAGGAGTAACATCTTGTAGCCAGTCCTTCCTAGAAACGCCTTTGCCTTTTGCTGGGTAAGGGGACGCGCTCAGCGTTACAACCCGATTGAAGGCGCGTTCATTAAGTCAGCCGCCCTTAGCCAGTATCCTTGGCGCACCTCCTTCTTGGTGGCGTGAACCGAAACAATAAACCTTAAAGTCACAGAAAATAAACACTCGCGAGTTTTTGGGGGGTTAATCCCTCGACAGGAATTGATATCAGGATTAGACTTAAGAATTAAACCCCTATTTCTAATGCTGAATTAGATAGAAATCTTAAAAAAGAACGTAGCTATAGTGAGAGGTTTCATGGTGCGATCGCAAAGCGTCTCGGAAAAAGAATCAATACGTCAAATGAGCAGCCGCAGAACAGGTGCCTTTGCCCTGATTGACAGTCTGAAGCGTCACGGTGTTGAGCATATTTTTGGCTATCCGGGTGGTGCAATTCTGCCGATATACGATGAACTGTATCGGGCACAAACGGATGGCGGGATTCATCACATTCTGGCAAGACACGAGCAAGGCGCGGCTCACGCGGCGGATGGTTATGCTCGTGCCACTGGCAAGGTAGGTGTCTGTTTTGCCACGTCTGGCCCTGGGGCAACGAACCTAGTGACAGGCATTGCAACAGCCCACATGGACTCGATTCCAATGGTGGTAGTCACGGGGCAGGTGGCTCTTAACGCGATTGGCAGCGATGCGTTTCAGGAAACCGATATTTTCGGAATTACGCTGCCGATTGTGAAACACTCCTATGTTGTGCGCGATCCCGAAGACATGGCGCGGATTGTGGCAGAAGCGTTCCACATCGCCAGTACGGGACGTCCGGGACCCGTGTTGATTGATGTGCCCAAAGATGTGGCATTAGCGGAATTTGACTATGTGCCGGTGGAGCCGGATACAGTGAGATTGCCGGGATATCGTCCTACAGTGAAGGGCAATCCTCGTCAGATCAATGCAGCGTGTACCTTACTTCGGCAAGCACGGCAGCCGTTGCTCTATGTGGGTGGAGGCGCGATTACATCTGGTGCCCATGCAGAAATTCAGGAACTGGCGGAACTCTTCCAAATCCCCGTAACAACGACGTTGATGGGCATTGGTGCATTTGACGAGAACCATCCCCTCTCACTGGGAATGTTGGGGATGCACGGCACCGCCTACGCTAACTTTTCAGTCAGCGAGTGCGACTTGCTGATTGCGGTGGGAGCTAGATTTGATGACCGCGTGGCGGGTAAGTTGGATGAATTTGCTTCTCACGCCAAGGTCATTCATATTGACATCGACCCCGCAGAAGTAGGAAAAAATCGCGCTCCGGAAGTTCCCATTGTCGGCGATGTGCGGAACGTGTTGATTGACTTGCTGCGCCGATGTCAGGAAACCAACGCGGCTTTTGAGCCAAATCAAACGAAAGCATGGCTGGAACGCATTAATCGCTGGCGGGAAGACTATCCCCTCGTGGTGCCCCAATACCCCGATAGTCTGGCACCGCAAGAGGTGATTTCAGAACTAGCGAATCAAGCTCCCCAAGCCTACTACACGACAGATGTAGGTCAGCACCAAATGTGGGCGGCGCAATTTCTCAAAAATGGGCCGCGTCGGTGGATTTCTAGTGCCGGTTTAGGCACGATGGGGTATGGGATGCCAGCGGCGATGGGTGCTAAGGTAGCGCTGCCAAACGAACAGGTGATTTGTATTAGCGGCGATGCCAGTTTCCAGATGAATTTACAGGAACTGGGCACACTGGCACAATACGGCATAAATGTCAAGACCGTTATTATCAATAATGGCTGGCAGGGAATGGTGCGTCAGTGGCAGGAGGCGTTCTACGGAGAGCGTTACTCGTCCTCAAATATGGAAGTGGGGATGCCGGATTTTGTGATGCTCGCTAAGGCATTTGGGATTAAGGGAATGTCGATCCGCGATCGCTCAGAACTGAAAGATGCGATCGCCGAAATGTTGGCTCACAATGGCCCCGTTTTGCTGGAAGCCCAAGTTAAACGGGACGAAAACTGTTACCCAATGGTGGCTCCTGGCAAGAGTAACGCTCAAATGATTGGCTTGCCAGAACGCCGCAAGTTGGAAAAAGCCACAGAGCTAGTCTATTGCAGCGGTTGCGGTGCGAAAAACATCGCCAGCAACAACTTCTGTCCGGATTGCGGCACCAAAATCTAAGGGTAATCAGTGATTGGTGATGAGTTTTTGACCAATTACTGATGGATTCTTAGCGTTTGGATTACCGATTTTTTCCCTTGGAATATTAAACAGAGACTGGCTATCAATCGCCAGTCTCTTTATTTTCAGGGTGAATCTGGAACAATTTAGATGCGATCGCCTTTACCCTTCAAAGGTGCGATGGCACCATCTAAAAGGATTCGCACACTGTTTTTTAAGCCTTTAGTAATCAAAAGATTACTTATCCTTTACCTTTGGGGGTTACAGTGGCAGTGGCTATCCATCGCCAAATTTTCATAGCTGGAAATAATTACAGCCATGCCTCCAACTTCCAAAGCAGTTCTAGCAATCGAGCAATACGATCCCAATGAAGGGCGTCGTTTGCATTTTTATGCCAAGGGAGACCTAATTCCCCTCGTGCCACAGGGCATTTGGCAGATCGATCGAGGTTTGGTGCAGCTGAGTACCCTTTGCCCGAATGGTGAAGAAGTGTTGCTGGGTTGGGCAGGAACTGCAACATTCTTTGGTCTTTGGATGACCTTGCTGCAAGCCTATCAGGCAACGGCGCTCTGTGATGTCTACTTAAGATGGTTTTCAGTCACAGAAATTGAAGCTTCCCCACGTCTAGCTCAGATGATTTTGCCGCAAATGGGACGACGGATGCGTCAAGCAGAGGCACTTTTAGCCATTGTCGGACAGCGACGGGTCGAAGATCGCTTGCAGCGACTGTTGTTGCTGTTAAAAAAAGAAATCGGTCAACCTGTGGCGGGTGGAACTCGTCTGGGGGCACGCCTCACCCATCAACATATCGCCAGTGCCATCGGTACCACCCGCGTGACAATCACGCGATTGCTCAGCAAGCTACAGCAACAGGGATCGATTAGCCTGGATTGCGATCGCCACATTATCCTAAAAGATGAGAGCTTTGCCAGCATCTCTGATTGGTGAGTCGCATTTGTTAGGAGTAAGCTTCTGTCTCTCTCAGTAATTTCGGTTCCATCGGCAACGAATCAACAGCCTGCTGGGTTGATTGTCGTATTGCATGGCTTTGGAGGGAATGCCCAACAGTTGGCATCCTTAGCCCCATTTTTGAATTTACCGGAGTATCAGTTTTTGGTGCCCGATGCCCCTTTTACAAATCCCTATGTAGCGGGGGGGCGAATGTGGTACGAATTTGGAAAGCCAGGAGGTTCGCAGTCTGCGGATTTAGTCAAAAGTCAGCAAATGCTAACTGAGTGGCTCAAATCTTTAGAAAGTTCTACCGGCGTCCCTCTTTCACGCACAATTTTGTGTGGCTTTTCTCAAGGCGGAGCAATGACGCTGGATGTAGGATTGAATTTACCTTTAGCGGGTTTAGTCGTGTTGAGCGGCTATTTGCATCCTCTCTCTCCAAAACCTGATGCGACTTATCCACCTGTATTAATTTTGCATGGGAGACAAGATTCTGTGGTGCCGCTGAGTGCTGCCCAGAAGGCACGGGACGCTTTAACAGCACTAGGAATATCGGTACAATACCAGGAATTTGATATGGGGCATGAGGTTCAACCGGCAGCTTTAGAAGTGATGCGGAAGTTTGTCAAGGCAAATATCTGATCGGCGCTAGCCGCTAATAGCAGTCGTCAGAGTGAAATGGGTAGTGGGTGTCGAGTCTTCCCTTCCATTCCCCATTCCCACTCGGTGAAATCTCCGGTTTAAAGCTAGTAGACCCGCTAACTTGACGTTTTTTATATTAAGCGATCGCCAGTAATGGCGTTAAGATAAAATGGTTTGTTGCATCTGTATAATACATGGCACAGATGCAGATTGAGGGAGGCGCGGTCAATGACAACTGTTAGCATTTCCAACCGGGATATTTCTGCTGTAACGGCAACTGAAGTGGAACATCTGGCTGTACGGCTAGAGCAAGATAATTACACCAATCCTTTTGAAGGATTGGATGATTGGCATTTGCTCAGAGCGATCGCTTTTCAACGTCCAGATTTAGTTGAACCCTACCTCTACCTACTGGATTTTCAACCCTTCGATGAAGCTTAAATGCAAAGTGGCAGACGAGTTCTCATAGGGATAGGCGGCGGTATCGCCGCCTATAAAGTTTGTGAGGTAATTTCGGCGCTTGCGAAAACTGGGGTGGAAGTTCGCGCAATTCTTACTGATTCTGCTCAAGCATTTATCACTCCCCTAACCGTGGCAACGCTGTCCCGTCATCCTGCTTATACGGATGAAAATTTCTGGCAACCGACACGCGGACGCCCTTTGCATATTGAGTTAGGAGAATGGGCAGAGGTTTTTGCGATCGCTCCTCTAACTGCGAATACCTTAGGCAAGTTGGCTTATGGTTTCGCTGACAATCTGCTCACGAATACCGTCCTCGCTTCCACGTGTCCGGTGCTGTTAGCACCGGCAATGAATACGGATATGTGGGAACAGGTAGCAGTGCAACGCAATTGGCAACAGGTATTCGCAGATAAACGCTATCACAGTGTTGGTCCCGGTGCTGGACTGTTAGCTTGCGATCGCGTCGGTGCTGGACGTATGGCAGAACCTGCTGAAATTTTGCCGCAAATTACATCTCTATTGCACACTGGCGGTAAGCGAGATTTAGCCGGGAAACGAGTTTTAATTAGTGCTGGAGGAACGCGAGAACATCTCGATCCGGTGCGTTTCATCGGTAATCCTTCGACTGGCAAAATGGGATTCGCATTAGCACAAGCTGCACTGCATCGCGGTGCATCTGTGACCCTGGTGCATGGGCCAATGGAGACACCATTAATCGCCTCTCTACAAAAGGCGAAATCGATTGGTGTGATGAGCGCCCAGCAGATGCAGCAGGCGATGTTAGAGTGTTTTCCCGATGCCGATTTGATTGTGATGTCGGCGGCGGTGGCAGATGTGAAACCCGCCGAGTATAGTACCCAGAAATTGCCGAAGCGATCGCTTCCCGCTTCCTTACCTCTAGAATCTGTACCCGATATCGTGGCAGAATTGGCGAGTCTCAAACAGCCGCATCAAACATTAATTGGATTTGCCGCCCAGACTGGGGATATTGTGATGCCAGCCTTGGAGAAGTTGCAGAAGAAAAATTTGGATGCCATTGTTGCCAATCCCATCGATCAAGCCGATGCTGGTTTTGGCAGCGACAACAACCAAGCCGTATTTCTTGACAATCAAGGGCGCAAAGTAGAGATTGAACCCTGTAGTAAATTGCAGATGGCTCACGCTTTATTTGACTTTGTTCAAGGTGCTGGCTAAAAGGACAAGCGGTGCTTAGATCCCATCATTTTTCAGCGATTCTCATCGCTTCTCCATCTATTTTTGATTGGACAGAAGCCGATTTCTTAGATTCATTAAAAAGTGCGGCTCAAGATGCCCATCTAACCCCCGTTGGTCAGCTTTCTTTTACTTTTCAACCACAGGGAGTATCAGCAGTTCTCTTACTGGAAGAATCTCACGTCGCCTTGCATTTTTGGCCTGAAGAAGGGAAAGTTACCGTTGATATCCATGTGTGTGATTATCAGCAAGATAATTACGAAAAAGCAAAAACTCTTGCTGAATTACTTACTTTGGAGATTGGCGACAATTCCAATAATGAGCAGTGGAAATATTTCTGCGTTACTGGTTAATTTAAACAGCCCAAGCGATTAAAAATGAAGCCGCAATATAAGCAAAAGCTTCAATTAGTCCAGCACCCAAGTTCGGGATTTGTTGACGTGCAATTTCGTCTGATATTTTTACTCCTGGCACTAAAATTAAATCTGCTACCCAGCGAATTACAATCAGTGAGGCTAAGCAAAATAGGAGTGTTAAACCATATTGAGTAAAACTAATTACCCAATTTTGAAACTCGGCGGCAAATGCTATGCGCACGATATTACCTGTGGCAATAAGTAAGCCCGCTAACGCCACACCAGCAGCAGGATTATTGCGCCTTTCAATCTCTCCAAATACATTGTATTTAGTGACACGAGGATAGAGAACGCTCACCAAAACGAGTACGCCTAAGCCAACGATCCAGCAGACAAACCCTACCAGCCAAGTGCCACTTTCCCCGCCGAGTGCGGCGCTGAGAATGAGTCCATTAGCGATGTGATTGCCAAATTCTACAGCAGCAGCGCCTGTGTTCCGTTCTTCAAGAATTTCGCGCTTACAATCAAAGCAACGCAAAATTAAGCGATCGCCTACCCAAGCGCCAGCTAACATGAATAAAATGACTGTTAACCCATAGCTTACCAAATTGAGTAATTTGTCCTGCCAATTTTCTGAAGGTTGTCCTAAAACACCACCCAGTGCAATGACGATGCCGAGGTAGTATCCGACGAGAGCGATCGCTACGGCTGGATTATCTTTAACAAATAGTTCCAAGTTTAATTCCATGCGACGAAATAGTTTTTGGTAAGCGAGTTGTCCCAGCCAGAACAACCCAAAGCCTACGACTAGCTCTAGAAGAATAAATCCTAGTTGACTAACTTGTTCCACTACTTAACTCCTTCTCAATATTTCTTTGATATTCAATTAATTCGATATTTTTAAGTGTTGTAATAAGCCAATCATTGTATCTGCTAGTTGGTCATAAAAAAAGTAATCATGAGCACCGATAGTTTTTACTGGTACGCCACCAAACTGACTTTTAAACCGGGAAAATTTTGCATAGCTATGATTAGGATCGTGAGTGAAACCATAGAAATCATAGAAAGTGCAACCGCGTGATTTTGCCCGTTGCATTGCAGCCCAGTGTAAACTGTAAGTTGCCATGACTTCCGGATGTTCAAAACTACGTCCGCCGTAGAGATAAGTTGCGCGATCGCCCCAATAAACAACTAAGATAGCTGCTAATATTTTTCCTTGCCAGATTGCGAAACCTAGCTCTGCCATATTTGCCTTAAACAAGGTTTGGCAAAGATTAATGAAAAATTTGTAGGGTTCACCAAAAAACTGCTGGCGTTTTACCGTTTCCCAAAAAATATCGTAAAACACAGGAATTGCCTGTGAGTCTTTTCTAAATTCAGTTTCTACACCATGACGCCAACTCAAACGCAAATTATATCGTCCTTTTGGCTTCATAGTTGCTAACATTTCAGTTTCTGTTAATTGTAAATCAATTAACAGAGTTTCCGAGGGCAATAAATCAGCAGGGGCACGCATAAACCCGGAAAGGCAATCTAGTTTTTGCTGCCATAAAGGTTCAATTCGTAGGGCAATCGCTCCTATTTTTTCAGCTAAAGATACCGCTTCTTTCACTAATATCTGCATTCCTTCTTTTTCCAATTTTTCAGGTAGCAGAGGGGCACCGGGAGCAACTAATAAATTGGCTTTATTAGGATGTGGATAAAAATAAAAAATGCATCCTCCCAATAATTCTTGCTTGTAAAATAAACCATAACGGAAGGTTTTGTATCCTTCCAATTCTTTGAAATCTGCCCAAGCCCAAGACTGCATAAAGCATCCTGCGGGAGCAGTTTGCACAAGCAAGTCCCAATGATGGCGTTCTTCTGAATTTAGTAGTCTAAGGGTTAAAGATAATTCTTCTAATTGAATTTTGTGCCCATTATTTACATCTAAAATGTCAGTCATTATTCGAGCGATTTGTTAATAAGTTTATCAACCAAATACCACCAGCCGCCGTCAAAACAAATCCTATAGTTCTATTAAACCAACTCCAGTCTCCTTCGCTATAATAAGTATTTCCTCCCGAATAGCCGCTAGAGCCAGGAGAATGGCTACTTCCTGAATAGTATCCCTTGGCAAACACAGCATCTGGAGATGCTAAATTGGCCATTAATAAAGTTACTGAGAGCATCATAATAAATTCTGCTGCTCGTGGTGATAGCGTTAAAATTTGCTGTCCAGTGCGGATTTTATCAGACAATTGTTTTAGTTCAGCGGCAAGCTGAGGCGGCAGTTCTTGAGCACGTTCTAAAATACTTCCCAATAAACGTGATAAATCGATTTCTGATAGTAATTTTTGAAGGTGGGCTAACCATTCTGCTGTCATCTTTGGGTTGTGATAAGGATGTTGTACCGGCAATAGTTTGCTAGTATCTATCTCATTACCCTGAACTTCTTCTAACCACCTTTGGGCGGTTGATTCTAGCTGAAGGAGATCCCGCAACCCTATCAGTCCAGTTCCAGCTTCTTCAATGTCTAAAAAATTAATGGTTTTTTCATCAATTGCTTCGATAATTTGAGGCGATTGAATATGAGGATTTAGTAAGTAGTAAAATAGCTGCGGGCAATCCAGAGTGTGAATATTGACGCTGTGGCGGCTATGCGTGATCGCATTCTCAAACTCAAACACTTTTAGCAGATTTTTAAGCGCGATCGCTTGTAAATTTTCAGGTAGGATAATGGCTTCTAGTTCAGCACGTTGAATTGTAACTGGAGACGCTAAGAAGAACCCCCAATTGCCATAATCATGCCTTTGAAAGGATGGGATTGTTAATTGTAAAGGCTTTGCCATCAATCCAGTAGCTAACAAGGTTTGATATAAACACCAAAAACCTGTTGTCCGATTTTCTGGAGAAACACCATTCGTGCTAATAATCCCACCTGGATAAAGAACCCGGCTAATCGTTCTAAACCATTCTTGACTGTATATCGCCGTCTCTTCCGTACAACTAGGATAGGTGAAATCGCAAATAATGACGTGATAAGATTTTTCCTTGAGTGTCGATAAAAACTCAAAAGCTTCTTGCGTGTAGATTGTCAAGCGATCGCTTTCTAAGCTGCCCTCATTAAATTCTTTAAATACATTTTTACCGAGTTCTAAAACTTCTGGGTTGTAATCCACTAAATCAACGTGACTCACTTCCGGAAAGCGCAACACATCCCGCGCAGCTAATCCATCCCCACCGCCACAAATCAAGACTTGCAACTCTGTGTGAGGAAATCGTTTGACTGCCAGCGCTACCGATGGGATCACTAAATACTCGTGATAAATGGCTTCATCAGCGGTATCAAATTGCAAATCACCATTGATATAAAAAGCCAATCCGTTGTTATGTTGTTCAATAAATAAAGATGTAGGCATTTTTTTACTATCCGAATACCATCAACAATATTCCGCAAGCCATCATGAAACTGGCTACTAATGCTTGGAAAATCACGCTTTCCAAAAAACTCTTCTTCGCTCCTCGTTCAATGTGAGAAAAATCTTCTGGTTTTACTATTTTGGTAGAGTAAATATGTCGTTTGCCATCAGGCCAAGCTTCAATTGCTAAATTCCATTGATGATCCTTGTCCCAATAATCCCACGTAATTCGAGATGTCTCCTCTTCATCCCCTTCATAATTACCCTTGGTTGATGATTCAAAGTAATAGCGTTTACCCAAGGCTTGTAATTCTGGGTAAGGCATTTTTCCTCCTTGCATATCGTGCCAAAAACGAATAGCCAAATTATTCAGTGATTCTGGTTCAAATATCTTAGGGTCTGAAATTTCTTCGGCAAGATACCAATTGACTAAGGATTCAGGATTTTGCGGATCAATTTCTCGTAGCAAGTAGTATTCTTTTCCTGCCTGAGATTTTAGCAACCACTCCGTTGTTTCATATCCATAGGAATCGTCATAAGTGCTGTATTCTTTAATCTGCCACTGAACGCCATAATATTTTATGCGATCGCCTGGACGTAAATTTTCAAGTTGAGTTTTCGTAGTAATGGGATACATAAAATTTTGCTCTGCTAAAATTTTGTTTGAATGTAGAAAAAATCTTAAGTTTAAGTTTATTTTATTAAAATAATATCCGGCATTTTTGCTGGTTAATAGAGCGACTTAGCGTAGGCAGCATTTATTATATTCACACAGCCCTTAACTTCATAAAATAATCAATAAGACTTCATAAAAATATTAATTTTTTATAATCATCTACTCAAGGCGATAGAAGAGGTTCAATAACCCGACCCACCAACCAACTTCACAAAAAACATATCCGCTAGGAAGATGACCTGCGGGAGCGCGATCGCAATCAAAGATAAATTCTTCATAAGGAACCCAAGCGCCATCAATCCGCCATCCGACGCGATCGCCTAAAATACACAAAATCTCATAATTTGCGCTTCTCGTCCCTCCGATCCTTTCCCAGATATATTTTTGGACGCTAAAACCAAAGCGTCCTTTGCTGTGTTTTATCCAAAGTTGGTTAATGATCCGAAGGTCTGACATTGGAAAATTTTTGATATCTTCTACTCTCAGCCAACCTTCTGTTTCTCGACCAGAAATTTTCAGCATAACCGTCGTGGTTTCTTCATCCGCTTCTTGCCACTTTCCTAACGCTAAAAAAGTCTGTAGTTGCCGGTAATCTATCTTTGACGCTGAACTTTGCCGATTTGTTAAAAAATTCCGATTTGTAGCGATCGAACTGGCATTATAAGTTTTTGAAACCGGAATATTGCTAGATACTGGCTGCTTAAAACTGTAAGTAGAAATCTTATTAAGATTAAGCAATTCTAGCCACTCCTGCACCGACTGAGGGCGTTCCTCCGCTTGAAATTCCATCCCTTTAAGAATCGCCTGATTGGCTAAATTACTAATACTGGAATTGAGGCGTTGCGGTGAATTTAACCGAATCCCCGCAGCTCTCGCAGGCGCAGGTAGCGGGACTTCTCCAGTCAGCAAATAGTAGAGCGTCGCCGCGAGTGCATAAACATCCGTATACTCGCCCCGTCTTGCTTGCTGAGCATACTGTTCAATTGGAGCAAAGCCTGGAGTAAAGGTTTGCGTATGAGTCTGCGTTATATCGGGGATAAATTCCCTAGCAATGCCAAAATCAATCAGTACCGCCTGGAATTTTTCGGCACGCACCATGATGTTAGATGGCTTCACATCCCGATGCAAAAAGCCCCTATCGTGGATGAAAGTTAGTGCGTCACCAATCTGGCGGATGTAGTGTAATGCTTCGGTTTCCGACAAAACACCCAGATTAAGTACGCGCTGCTCTAAGTTTTCTCCCTCAACATACTCCATCGCCATGCAAGGTAACTGTCCTTCAGAGAAGGCATTGTCAATCTGCACAATATTAGGGTGTCGGCACACAGCGAGTCGCAGCGCTTCTTTCTGGAAATCTCGATTAAATTTGTCTCGGTACGCTGTAAATTCGCGTTTAGTCAGTACCCGTTCATTCAGCGTCTTGATGACGACAAAATTCCCTTTTTTGTCCCTAGCTAGAAAAGTGATGCCATAGCCTCCTTCTCCTAGCACCCTTTCAACGATGTATCTTCCACCATGCAACATCTGCCCAGAGGCCCAAACCATTCCTCACACTTTCCCTGACACTTAGGCTAATTTTGCCATACCCTTGGTGCCAGTTTTGTTAAGTATTTGACCTATTCTAGAAGGCTCCATAACGGAAGGAAACAAAGGTGAGAGAAGAGCGATCGCTCTTATTTTTGAGTGATATATTCAGCGTGGAAACGCCTAGATGAAGACAATTGTTATGACTGAGGAACTCATGGATTTACGAAATAGCATCATTGAGGGACGCGACAAAGAAACTTTGACGATTTTAGGTGGGCTGGATGGGATGAAGAAAAGGTGGATAGAACTCAGATAATCCTGACAGCTCAACAATTACTTGCTTTGACGTATGCTCATTCAGCAAGTATTTTACCTGACATCATTGATGAGTATTTAACTCAGTTACCGGGCGGGCAAGATTGGCTTGAAGACAGGCGTGAATAGAGAATGCGATCGCTTGCCCTTCTTTTGATTGCATTTATTCTCAGCAAGATAGGTGATCTCAAAGCTACCTTTACCCAAATGCCTCTCAATAATATATCGTCCGCCCTGCAACTTCTGCCCACGATGCCAAACCATTGCTAAAGCCGCCTCAACACTAGGGTTAATTTTGGCATAAGGGTAGCCGTTCGCTTACACTGACTTCTGGCACCCTCGCTACACCCCATTTCCAGCATGGGTCGCTTCTAGCGTAGGTTTGTATGCCAGTCAAAATGAGGAGAGCCAAGTCAGGGATGAAAAAAATATTGTTGTCCGGTTTGTTGTTGTTGCTACCGCTAGCAGCGTGTTCGCCCAACCCCTCCGGGACTTCAGCGACGAACGGTGGAACTGAGGCAAAGCCTCTGACCATCGGTGCCATTCCCGATCAAGATCCGCAAAAGTTACAGCGTCAGTATGAGAAGCTAGCTGCCTATCTGGAAAAGGAACTGGGTGTGCCAGTTGAGTATAAGCCGGTTACTGACTATACGGCGGCGGTTACTGTGTTCAAAGTAGGGGATTTGGATTTGGTTTGGTTTGGGGGATTGACGGGGGTGCAGGCACGGTTGCAGGTGCCCGGTGCAGAAGCGATCGCGCAACGCGACATAGACGCCCAATTTCACAGTCTCTTCATCGCCAACAAAAAGGCTGGACTAAAGCCATTTAAAAATATTTCTGATTTAAAACAGCTCAAAGGACAAAGCTTTACCTTTGGCAGCGAATCTTCAACATCTGGGCGTTTAATGCCTCAATATTTCCTGCAACAAGCTGGACTCAAGCTTGAAGATTTCAAAGGTCAAGTTGGTTTTTCCGGCGACCACGATAAGACAATCAAATTAGTGGAAGCAGGCACCTACGATGTTGGTGCTGTAAATGAAAGCGTCTGGAAGAAGCGAGTCGATGCCAAAGAAGTAGACCCAAACAAAGTGCAAGTCCTCTGGCAAACACCTGCCTATTACGACTACCACTGGGTTCTTAATCCAGTGGTCAAAAAGCGTTACGGTGAGGATTTTTCTAAAAAAGTACAAAATGCCTTTTTGAAACTAGATCCTAAGGTACCAGAGCAAAAAGAAATTCTCGACCTTTTACAAGCAACTAAATTTATTCCTACCCAAAACTCCAATTATGCTCAAATTGAGGAAATTGGTCGAAAAATTGGCAAAATAAAGTGATGTAAATGACAGAAGCTAACTTTAAAATTGCAGAAAAATCAGATATCGAAACTCTGATGGAGTTTATACGAGAGTTCTACGAGTTTGAATACCTAAAATTTGATGAATCCATTGTTCGCGCGGCGTTATCAAATATTTTGCATGATGATTCTCTAGGACGAGTGTGGCTGATCCAGCATGGTGATGAGGCGATTGGCTACGTCGTCCTTACCTTTGGCTACAGTTTGGAATTTCGAGGGCGTGATGCATTTATTGATGAACTCTACATCCAAGAGAGTTATCGAGGGCAAGGGGTAGGCATGAGCGTAATTCAGTTTATAGAAAGTGTTTGCCCTTCTCTAGGTATTCAAGCACTTCATTTAGAAGTCGAGCGGAAAAATACAGCAGCACAAAATTTATATCGGAAGGTTGGTTTTAAAGATCACGATCGCTATCTCATGACTAAATGGATAGCAAACTAAGCAGAGAAATGAACTCATCTGCGCCAATATTTGAACTGAAAAATGTTTCTAAGCAATTTGGACGCTTTGAATCTCTCGCTGATATTAACTTGCAAATTTGGGCAGGCGATCGCGTGGCGCTGGTTGGTTCTAGCGGTGCCGGTAAAAGTACGCTAATTAATTTACTCAATGGTACGCTGCTACCCACTCAAGGAGAAGTCTGGGTACTGGGTCGAAACCTTGCTCATCTGCGTCCAAAGTTGCTGCGTCAAGTCCAGCGTCAAATTGGTACGATTTACCAACAATTTCATTTAGTTGATAATTTGCGCGTGATTCACAATGTTAATGCCGGACATCTGGGGCGTTGGTCATTTTTGAAAGCTGCGGGTTCGCTAATTTATCCTCTGGAAGTCGAGACAGCGGTAAAAGCACTAGCACAGGTGGGGATTCCAGAAAAACTGTACGAACGCACCGATAGCCTTTCTGGTGGTCAACAGCAACGGGTAGCGATCGCTCGCGTCCTCGTGCAAAATCCCACCGCCATCCTTGCCGACGAACCCATTTCCAGCCTCGACCCCGAACGCAGCCGCGAGATTATAGATTTATTGCGCCAGTTGAGTATAGAAACCGGGAAAACTTTAGTCACCAGTGTCCACGCGATTGAATTTGCTCGCAGTCATTATCAGCGAATTATTGGTCTGCGACATGGGCGTATTTTGTTTGATATTCCCGCTGAAGACTTATCCGATGCAATGATTGAAACTCTCTACCAAACCAAGGGCTAATCCTAAATATTTCTATTCAAATTCCTCTGCGTTTTTTTCATCTCTAGCGGTTCGATATCTGAAGCGTGCCACAAACAAGCGATCGCCATCCAACTACTCTCCCTCAGCGCCCCTCACCGCTTACCTGGCGTACTGTGTGGGGATTGCTGTTTGTCGCGTCCCTCATTTGGTCGTTGCACGTAGCAGGCGTATTCCAAGGCAATTTAATCAACTCAGGCGGCTGGAACCTCGTCTGGCGCTTTCTCGTAGCTGCATTTTCACCCGATCTCAGCCCGGAATTTCTCCAACTCACTCTAGATTCCACCCTGAAAACCCTCGCTTACGCCGTGTGTGGCACTTTCTTCAGCGTGCTGATTGGTTTGGTGGGGGGTGTTTTTTCTTCTGAGATATGGTGGCAATCTGTTTCAAATTCAAAACTCAAAACTCAAAACTCAAAACTTAAACCTCAGCCTCCTTGGGTGGTGGTACGAGGAGTTTTGGCAATCCCCAGAGCAATTCACGAGTTAATTTGGGGATTATTTTTTGTCAATATTTTTGGACTCGATCCGCTAGTCGCCGTGTTAGCGATCGCAATTCCTTTTGGTGCGATTACTGCCAAAGTCTTCTCGGAGATTCTAGACGAAACCCCCCGCCAGCCACTCATGGCACTGCTCAATAGCGGCGTTCCTCCTCTGAATGCCTTTGCTTATAGCTTGATTCCCCAAGCCTTTCTAAATCTGCTATCCTACGCTTTCTATCGGTTTGAGTGTTCGATTCGTTCCGCCGCCGTATTAGGAATTATCGGTGCAGGTGGACTGGGGTATCAAATTCTCCTCAGCCTCCAATCTCTGCGCTATGAGCAGATGTGGACGTTTTTGATCGCCCTAATTGTATTAAATGGTGCTACGGATTTTTGGAGTGCTTTGCTACGCCACCGTTTAGGTGCGCCGAGTCGCCTGGATTTGAACGTCCTAAATCTCCAAGGGCGCAAACAGCGGTTTTATCAAAAAGATCCAGTCGTGCAGGTGTCCTTTCTCGGCGGCATTGTTTTAGTCATTTTCTCCTTCTGGTACGTCCAAGCTGATTTCTCAAAGCTTTGGGCACCGCGAACCGTACAGCTATTGGCAGGAGTGTTTCAGGATGTCTTCCCACCGGATGGGAGTCAGGTAAGTCAACTATTTACCCTTTCGGCACAAACCCTTGCCATGTCAATCCTGGCAATGACTGGGGCTGGATTAGGCGGCATTTTATTATCTTTTCCAGCCGCAAATAATTTCCTGTTGCCAGGAGGGATTTTAGATACTGGCAGAAGATCCAGCAAACTCCCCTCATCAAAGGGGACAGCGACTCTAATACCCGCCTTTTTAAGGGGGGCTAGGGGGGATCTACGAGCAACTGCTGTACTGATTTTTACCCGCTTCCTACTACTGTTTGCTCGTGCCGTCCCCGAACCCATTTGGGCGTTAATCTTTCTGTTTGTATTGTTTCCAGGTATCTTACCGGGAGCGATCGCCCTCGGTTTACACAACTTAGGTATCCTAGGACGTCTGATGGCGGAAGTGACGGAAAATCTAGATGAACGTCCCTTGCGATCGCTTAAAGCTTTGGGCGCGAGTGGTTCCCAAGTCTTCCTCTACGGCGTCTTACCCCGCACGTTGCCCCGCTTTATCGCTTATATCCTCTACCGTTGGGAAGTCTGCATCCGCGCCACCGTCATCGTCGGATTAGTGGGTGCAGGTGGATTAGGTCGCTTGCTCGCGGAACAACTGAGTAGCTTTGACTACAAAGGTCTCCTGACAACTCTAATTATGTTTCTCGCCCTCACTTTTATCGTAGATATGATTAGTGCCTCAGTACGACGGACATTAAGGTGATGCTGAGGAAAACTCAACCTTTACACCGTCAGACTGATGTAGACACCCGGTAAAAGTTCAACACTGATAATGTAACAAACAAAACATTTCCCAGTTACACCATCAATTCAGATTGATGGAAGAAATCGTTTTATTGCGGAATTTTACATCATTTTTGAATGTATTTACGGTGCTTATCTAATTTTAAAGAATCTCTAGAGCTAAAAATAGAAATAGCAGCCTGATATCCCTTCTGAAAACATTACCCGTCTGGTAAATAACCAAAGCAAACAGGCAAAAAGTTTTCATGAGAATTTCAAAATTCACAATTTACCAGACGTTGTCAAGTCCATTTCCTGAAGATTAAATGTGCTGCTGTGAAAGCTTTTTAATAAGGAGATACCATGAGCCAATCAAGCAATCTACCAAACAATAGTTCGATAACTACCGATGCATCTACAGGAGAAGAACATAAGACTCAACAAGCGGCTGCAAAAGCAACAGCCAAAGTTGCTTTTGAAATGGCACCCGAAAAAATTGTCGTTGACTCTCCACCCCCAAAACCCAATTATCCCCACTATCGGGTTCATCCTGGAGAGCAGTTTGTCTTAGCATCTGTCGATCCAAATGCTTCGGAAGACTATAAAAATAAGAAAGATATTGAGCAGGAACTGCAACATCAGCGCCAGCGCCTTCAAAACTTACAAGAACGTCTATATGCTGAACATCAGCGCAGCCTACTCATTGTCCTGCAAGCGATGGATACAGGAGGCAAAGATGGCACCATTAAACACGTATTTGGTGGTGTAAATCCGCAAGGTTGCCAGGTTTGGTCATTCAAAAAACCTAGTGAAGAAGAAGCAGGTCATGATTTTCTCTGGCGTTATCACCAGCGGACGCCGTTACGAGGGATGATTACTATCTTCAATCGCTCGCATTACGAAGACGTGTTAATCGTCCGGGTGAAACAACTGGTACCAGAGAATGTATGGCGGGAGCGCTATCACATTATTAATGAGTTTGAGCATATGCTCACGCTTAATAACATTGCGGTAATCAAGTTTTTTCTGCACATTTCTAAAGACGAGCAAAAACGACGGTTACAAAGTCGTTTAGAAGATCCAGATAAGCATTGGAAATTTTCAAGCAACGACTTGAAAGAACGTCTATTTTGGGATGAATACCAGAAGGCATTTGAGGATGCAATTATTAATTGCTCGACTGAGTATGCCCCTTGGTATGTGGTGCCTGCTAACAATAAGTGGTACCGCAATTTAGTTATTGCTCGTACAATTGCTGACACCCTTGAAGCAATGAATCCACAATATCCAAAACCAGAAATGGGCTTAGAAAGTATTTTGATTTCTGATTAACTTTCTTCTATTACTCTGCTATTATTATTTTACCAGAGTGATAGAAATGCGCGAACAATATTTTGAAACGAACGCAATAAACGAAACAAGCGAAATAGCTCTGGTTTTGGATTGGTGTAGCGGTGCTATCTTTGCTTTAGGCTTCTAGCATCCGGTTGCTACTAATTACTCGTGTTGGGTGGAGCTGATGATTTTTTAAAGAAAGATGCGAATAAAAGCGCGATCGCTCCCTCTCAAACACATCTATCTTGAGGGAATCAATGCGATAAATCGCTCAGGCTAAGTTTGACCTAAAAGGAGTACACGTTAGCGAAGCAAGGCGTTAGCGCGATCGCTTGCTGGCACGCCACCCGGTTCAATTGCATCAATCTTAGCCTTAACCAGAGCGATCGCTTCCTGTAAATCTGCTTGTCGCTTCAGTAAAATCTCGGTTTTCCCAATGACTGGATTAATGGCATAAAGATTCCAGTTGTTGTCAGAATCTTCATAGGGTTTAACGTGCCACTCTTGATAGATAAAGTCGTCGCATTCGACGCAAACTAGCTGTTGCATCATCCCGTCAAAGCGAACGCTGTCCTCGTTGTTAGGAACCCAATGGCTTTCGTGATTACTCAAAGCAATTAGGGATTCGACAAATGCTACAGCTTCCTCGTATTGCACAAAAGCCTTTAAGCTGCGATATGGATTGCCTTGCGGGTTCCAAATCTCCAGATGATGCCCGTAGCGTCCCAGTACGATTTGGTAAATCCATCCGTCAAGCATTTGTGCAGTGTAGTCTTGTTTGCTGCTCATGAATACACCTTCTATCAGAACCCAAAAATATCAGGTCTTCTCGTTGGTTAGCGATTCCTAGCCTTGTCGCTTTATCCTGATTTAGCCGTGTTGGGATACCATCTACTCTAGCGACCCTCGGAGAGAGTTTCACCCCCACTGTTGGCAGTAGCCGCGAAGAACCAGAAAACAAAATCAAGTTTTGGCGTGCATCTCCCTGATTGCAGGCGGGAGAGGAAAGCGATAGATAGCGTGAAATCTAGTATATTTCCCGTTTGCCGGACGCGATCGCATTTGTTATACTCGCACCGTTTATTCGGAAATCCGAGTAATTAGCCGTATTAAATTAACAGGAAATTCTAGAAGTTCACCGATGTCTGAAGAACCAAAATCACAGGGATGGTTTCATACCGTTCCGGGCATTATGACCGCAACTGCTGCCATTCTCACCGCTTTAACCGGCTTGGTTGTAGCGCTAAAGCCAGCGGAAGTTCCAAAGCCATCACCAGCCGCATCTACTGCGCCATCACCAGCAACGCCAAGCCCCCAGGCGATAGAGACACCAAATCAACAGGTATCGACTCCTGAAAACACTGGCACTACACAATTTGATGGCACAGGAAAAGGCAAGAACAAAGATAAGGGTAAAAATAAGTAGTCTTTGTAAACGACTAATGCCGTTACAGATTGCACTCATGATGCAGGAGAGACACGATTAATCGCGTCTCTTTTTTTAAAGTCCGGTGCAACTAAATTAAGATGACAAATCGCTAATTTTTGAATCTAGTTAATCATTAGCAATTTGCCATTCCTCTAACTTAGCGATCGCGCAGTTCCGTCTCCAACTTGTCTAAATCCTCTCTCAAGAAAATGACCATTTGACCGTTATACGCCTTCCCTTCCTTGGTTTGGGCAATTTCCATCCAGTAGCCAAATCGCTCTCCTAAGCGCAGTTCACCCTGTTGTGCCGCCAAAAGCGGAAGCCGCTGCCGACGAGCTAAGTCTACAGTTTGTGGTGTGGGATATTCGTAGACAATTCGGGAACGGTCGTAGTCTTGATAGATATCTGGGCCATAAATTACCCGCAGCGATTCTTTTAGACGTTGTGGCGTTACGCCATTAACCATGTCAAAAAAAGAAAAGCGTTCGCTGCGAATCGTGCCTCGATCTTTAAGAAAAGTGACTCTACCGGGAGGAAGGACAGTTGCGAGAAAAGTAAATCGCTGGGCGGCTGTATTGGTCTTTTGCACTAATAGACCATCGCCTGTAGAAGGTCGAAGGGTGGGATTAGAATTAATCCAGGCAATCACTTCTTCTGTTTTCTGTCCGGGTAGGGCGTCAGCACTTTTCGTGGCTCCTAATGCTAGTAAAATTCCCAATGACAGAACTGACCAAAATTTAACGCTTTTCATTTAGACCTTAAACCTGCAAACACACTTCACCAATCAGCACCCTGTTCTTAGCTATCCCTATTCTTAAGATGCCATGCTGGGGTCGATAGCAACCTTAATTACCTTACGATTCTTCATATCTTGGAACACTTGCTCTAAATGCTTTAAAGGCTGATGTTCGCTGATGAGCAATTCCAAGGGGATGGCGCGACTCGCCAATAGAGATAAGGCATCTCGTACATATTTTGGGGTGTTGTGAAAAACGCCTTTTAGAGTGAGTTCGCTGTAGTGGAGTTGTTCGGTATTGACGGTGATGGTGGTATCGCGCGGACATCCCCCGAATAGATTGACGGTAGCACCCGGACGGGCACACGCGATCGCACTCTCCCAAACTGCGGGTACACCCGTCGCTTCTATCACCACATCTGCACCCCAGCCGTCGGTTCGCTCTTTTACCGCACTCGGTATATCTGTCAGATGATGATAATTAAACGTTTCCACAGCGCCTAGCTTTTTCCCAATTTCCAGCCGTTGGTCATTTCCCCCAAAGAGCAACACCGACGCCGATTGATGCACCAGTACCGCTACAAACATCAGCCCAATTGCCCCATCTCCCAACACCACAACGCGATCGCCCGACTTTACATTAGAACGTGCTACCCCATGCAGCACGCAGGCTAATGGTTCAGTCATCGATGCCAAGGCATCGGGCAAGTCATCTGGGATGGGCAACAGGTTGTGTTGCACAATCGGGGCGGGAATTTTTAAATACTGTGCGAACGTGCCGTTATTCCACGTCAAGTTAGGGCAAAGAGAATATTCTTGACGTTGACAAAAAAAACAATTCATGCAAGGAGCAGAATTATTCGCAACGACGCGAACTCCTTCCCGGAGTCGCCCCCTTGGGGCTTCGCCCACTTGCCAACCTTGGACTCCGCTTCCTACCGCCACAATCCGCCCCGCTGCCTCATGACCAAACAAGGTGGGAGGCTTCAGCATCTTTGCATGACCGCCGCGCCGCCAAACCTTTAGATCGGTGCCGCAAGTCGTTGCCGCAGCCACTTGAATCACCACCTCACCAGCAGAGGGTGTAGGGTCAGCGACCTGTTCTAGGCGTAGATCCGTTTGTCCGTAAAGTACCGCTGCCAGCATGATACACTGCCCCTAACCGAGTCCAAGCTGATTTTATCAGGGCAGATGAATTTTGACGCCTGACATGACGGCAAATTGGTTTCCAGGTTCAGCTTGGGAACAGTAGAACCAGGCTGAAAACGGACTTTTCAGTTTTTCTTTATCTAACAGTTAGGTATTTTTTCCTTCCCAAATAAGGGAAGGGAACTGTTTTATGGTTTCACCAGTTTCAGAGAAAGCGATCGCGCTCCCTGAACCGCTTGATGAAGTGGAAGTGTTTGATCCAGGGCTACAGGCAGCATTTCTTGTCGGCATGAAGTACAAAACCAATAAACCCCATTTTGCCGCGCATGACGTAGAAGAGGACTGCCGCAACAATGGCAAGTATTCATTCGCATTTTATTAAACTCCTTATTCACAAAAAGTACACCCCTGAAGCCTTGGTCACTCAAGCGAATGTATAGGCGAACACAATCTGAAAAAATAAATTAACTTTGAGCTTCCCGAACCTTAAAAAAAGATGTGGTTAATGAAACTTTTTGGTTACGAGATGCTAATGCCCTAAGACCGAATATTAAGCGTGTTGACCGCTCTGATAAATAAAGATAGAACTGAACATAGGTTTTGTTCATCTATCCTGGGGATCATCTCCTGGTACGGTATCCGGACTCCGGGGGGCAAAAAAATTTAGCAGGTGTTTAACCTGGGTAAACCAGATTAAGCTCATGGCAAGAGGTTTCTAAGACACCTGCACTCGCCCCCCGACAAAGGAAGCTTTAAAGAGTGCGAATCATTGCCTAAATAAAACAAAAATAGAAGAAAATTTTGATTTTTCCCCCTCGTCTTTAAACCGGCACTTGACACGCCCACGTTCCTAGAAAACCTGTTGCAACAAACTTTACCGACCTCTAATATCCACAATCCGCTGCTACCCTTGTCCAGAAAAAAGAAAATATATATAGCACTCCTAAATAATTCCTAAAGCTGAGATCCCCAACTTCGAGATAGAAGTCGGGGATCGGAAGGACTGGCTCACAACTTAAATAGGATTGCGATAGCAGTCGCTTGAGTGAAATACATTTGAAACTTCACTCCTAATCCCTCACCAAAAAGCCCAGAAGGGGCAGTATTGAACCACTAAGCAAGCAGTCTTAATTTGCATTCTTGATGAGATCGACGATCGCTGCAATTAACGCGGCTGACTCGATCGGCTTAGAAAGGTGCCGCTGGAATCCGGCAGCGATCGCTTGTTGTTGATTTAGTTCCCCCACATACGCCGTGAGAGCGATCGCCGGAATCTCACCGCCTTGCTCTGAGGGCAACCGTCTCACTTGCCGCAACAGCATATACCCATCCATTTCGGGCATCCCAATGTCACTCACCAGCACCGCTGGCTGAAACTGAGCTAACGTGGCAAGAGCTTCCGCTGCTGAACCGACAGCCACAACCTCTGCCCCTTCCTGTTCTAAGACAAAGGCGACATACTCGCGCATATCTGTCGTGTCATCTACCACTAACACTTTGATACCTTGCAAGCCTGAGAGAGATTTGGACTCGCGAACGATTTGAGGAATGGTTGAGTGCTGCGACATCAACGGAAATTTCACCGTAAAAGTGGCTCCCTGCCCTTCCCCAGCGCTATCTGCACGAACACTGCCACCGTGTAATTCAACGATTTGACGGACGATCGCTAAGCCCAATCCTAATCCACCAAATTGTCGAGTCGTGGCGCTATCAGCTTGGCGAAAGTATTCAAAGACATGGGGCAGAAATTGGGGGAGAATCCCTTTACCTGTGTCGCTGACCGTAATTTGAGCTTCAGCCTCAATCTGCTCTAAGCGAATTTCAACTCGTCCTCCTGACGGGGTAAACTTGACGGCGTTGGATAACAAGTTCCAAATGACTTGCTGCAAGCGACCTGAATCGCCTAAAACTTGCCCAACCTCTGGTTCCAAAATTGTTTGAATTTGAATCGATTTGGCGGCGGCGGCTAACTGCACTGTTTCCAGTGCGGCGGTGATGGTGGTTGCTAGATTGACCGGATCGACATTGAGGCTGAGTTTGCCTTGGAGAATTCGAGAAACATCGAGCAAATCATCAATGAGCTGCACTTGCAGTTTGGCATTGCGTTCGATGATCTGTAGGGCATAAGTCGTTCGCACTTGATCCATCTTGCGGTTTTGCAGTAGCTGAGACCAGCCCAAGATCGGGTTGAGAGGCGATCGCAACTCGTGAGACAGTACGGCTAGAAACTCATCTTTAATGCGATTTGCCTGTTCGGCAGCTTCCCGTGCGGCTTGTTCTCGTTGCAGAATTTGTTCTCGTTCGATTTCACTACGCTTGCGATCGCTAATATCTTTGAACAGTACGGCAACTTTTCGGCTCTCCGGCTGCCCAACGCGGAACGCATAAACATCGAACCAACGGTTCATCACTTGGGAACCATTCTCGAAGCGAATGGATTCACCTGTTAGGGCGACTTTGCCGTAAATCTCGTACCAGTGCTTTTCAAGATTTGGAATGAGCTGACGCGCCGTTTTGCCCGCTGCCTGTTCGAGTCCCGTTTGTTTCCCAAACGCTGGATTAGTCTCCAAAAAGCGGTAATCGATCGGCTTGTTATTTGCATCAAACTGCATTTCGATGAGGCAAAAGCCTTCGTCAATGGACTCAAACAGCGTTCGATAGCGTTCCTCTGATTGGCGCAAGGCCACTTCTGCTTGTTTGCGCTCGGTAATATCGACGAGTGCGCCAGGAAAAGAAACAGGTTTCCCTGCTGCATCATACTCAACTCGACCCCGTGCCGTTAGCCAACGTTCCTCACCACTGACAGTCCGAACGCGGTACTCAGCAGCATATTCCTCACCTGTGTGGATCGCCTGCTCAATTGCAACTGAAACGCGAGGACGGTCTTCCTCGTGCATGGAGTTGATAAAGAACTCGATCGGCAAGCCTTCTGATGTCGCACTCACCGGGTCTACAGCAAACAGGCGAGCAAACGCAGCATTGACCCTAACGCGATCGCCGGGAATACTCCAGCGCCAAGTGTAGACGGCTCCCGCTGCCAAAGCAGATTCTAACTGCACATGGGCTTCTCTCAGCGCTAGTTCAGCTTGTTGGCGTTCGGCTTCAATGCGCTTCGCTTCCGTAATATCCCGTGAAATAGCAAGCAGTTGCACCACCTGTCCCTTAGCATCTCGCACCGGCGTAATAATGATATCCCACCATTTCGGTGTGCCCTTGGTGGTAGGGCGATAGCCTTGAAATTGAGAGATGTTGCCGATTTTGGCAGCAGCGATCGCAGCTTGGGCTTTTTCATAATCTTCGCTCTCCCACAAATCAGCCCAGACGCGATAAAGGATAGATTTCGGCTCGTCGATTTCTAAAAGACACAGCCCACCAGGATTGATGTAGAGAATTTCACCGTTCAACGCTAAGACTTTGATGCAGTCAGTACTGCTCTCTAGAATGCTTTGCTTTAGCTCCTCACTTTCTCGCAAAGCTTCTTCTGCTTGTTTGCGCTCGGTAATATCCGTGCAGGTACCAAACCAGCGAATGACTTGACCGTTTTCGTCGCGCATGGGTAGGGCGCGGGTGAGATGCCAACAATAAATTCCATCTGCCCTTCTCAAACGATGTTCGATATCGTAGTTTGTGCCCATTTCAGTGGATTGAGTCCACGCTTCAATAGTCCGGAGCCGATCGTCTGGATGGAGTGTGTTTTGCCAACCGCTCCCCTGGATTTGCTCCAACGTCAATCCGGTGTAGTCAAACCAGCCGGGGCTGTAATAATCTACCCAACCGCTGGCATCAGCCGTCCAAACCATTTGGGGAATAGATTCAGCCAGGAAGCGAAAGCGCTGCTGATTAGCTGCTTGGCGCGATCGCCCGAGTTCTAAATTGGCAGCGACGCGGGCAAGCAATTCACCGGAGCTAAAGGGCTTCACCAGATAATCATCGGCTCCAGCTTCCAGTCCTGCGATAGCCGATTCTTCTCCGGCGCGAGCAGATAGTAGCAAAAATGGAATTTCGCGAGTTTTGGCATCAGCTCTTAACCGCCTGAGCAACTCAAAACCATCCATTCCTGGCATCATCACATCGCTGAGGATCAGGTCAGGCGCACGATTATATACGGCAGTTAGAGCGGTTTCGCCATCTTTCGCCATTTCCACCTGATAAAACTGGCTGAGGAGGCGGTGCAGATAGTCGCGCATATCGGCGTTATCATCGACTAGCAGAATCCGGGCGGTAGCCGTCGAGATTGGAGCATCTGAGGTTCGTTGAGCGTTTTCTGCGGTCTGCAACCTCGGCGCTGCATTTTCTTCGGGTAGCCAACCTAAAGCTTCTTCAACATAAGGAATTGCACCAAAAGCGGTGGAGGCTTGGGCGCGGCTGGAGTGAATGTCATCACTCGGCAAATGAGCCGTTCCCATTGGCAATCGAACCGTGAAGGTACTGCCCCGACCCAGCGTACTGTCAACAGCGATCGCTCCTCCCTGCAACTGCACGAGTTCCTGCACCAACGATAGCCCGATTCCTGTACCTTCAAAGGTGCGTCCCCGTGCCCCCTCAACGCGATGAAACCGCTCAAACAGTTTGGGAAGCTCGGCAGATGGGATACCTGTACCCGTGTCGCGCACCATCAGTTCCACCTGGTCGCTAACCGGACGCAGAACAACCGCAATTTCTCCTTCAAACGTGAACTTAAAGGCATTCGAGAGCAGATTCAACACAATCTTCTCCCACATATCCCGATCTACATAAATCGGTTCTGGCAAGGGAGGACAATCAACCGTAAGTTTCAGTCCCGCTTGCTCAACGGTAGAACGAAATAGACTCGTTAATTCAGCCGTATAGGTTGCCAAATCGGTTGGCTGGTAGTTTGCCTGAGCGCGTCCGGCTTCAATGCGCGAAAAATCGAGCAGGGTATTGACGAGCTTCAGCAAGCGCTTCCCGTTGCGCTGCACCAGTTCGAGTTGCGATCGCGCTTTGGTCGGAATGCTTCCCTCTAATTCGGCTAGCGTCTGCTCTAGCGGCGATAGCATCAGCGTCAGGGGAGTACGGAATTCGTGGCTGATATTGTTGAAGAAGGACGTTTTGGCGCGATCCAGTTCTGCCAGTGCTTCGACTCGCTGGCGTTCTTCTTCAAACGCGCGGGCATTTGCGATCGCATTCGTGACATTGCCTGCCACTAAATCAAAAAATTCTCGGTACTCATTCTCAAAGGCTCGATGGGGATTGATTCCCAACACCAAAAACCCAACAATCTGAGGTTGTCCCGATTGGGTCACTGGCACAACCCAGGCAGCAGCAGGCGACTTGTCCCAGGCTCCCCTTGGTAATCTCCCGAATCGAGTTGCTACATCAACAATGACTGCTTGCCCAGTTTGATAAATCTGTCCCAATCCCCAGTTGTCATTGGCTTGAGTCAGGTCTACGCTCGTGGGCGTTGCTGAGGTTTTCGCCTCGAATCCAGCCGTTTCAACCAGCGTGGCTTGCTTGCCATCTGCCTCCACTCGATAGAGCAGAGCAAACGGAATATCGTGAGCATTGGTTGCTAAAGCCTGAATTGCAGTTCGACAGGCAGCTTCAACCGTCTTGGCTTGAGCCGTTTCGTTCGCCAGCCGTCCCAAAGTTTGTAAGCGGCGATCGCCCAGAACTCGCCCGGTTGTCTCGCTAACGATGCAAAAAACGCCGCCGACTTCCCCGCTCTCGTCCCGCACGGGGTCATACGAGACATCAAAGTAAGTTTCCTCGCTGTACCCGTAGCGATTGAGAAAGAACAAATAATCTCGCGCCCAGAAGGCTTCTCCAGTCGTGACAACTCCCTCAAGCAAGGGTTTGAGCGCGTCCCAAACTTCGCTCCACAGCTCACGGGCGGGGCGACCCAGCGCCCAAGGATGCTTCGATGCCAAAGCAGGGCGATAAGCATCGTTGTAGAGCGCGATCAATTCAGTTCCCCAGAACAGGCAAATCTGAGCTTTTGAAGGCAGCAAAATGCTGACAGCGCTCCGCAAACTTTGGGGCCAGTAGGTTACATCTCCTAAGGGAGTCTGCGACCAATCGAGCGATCGCATCAAATTCCCCATTTCGCCGCCTGTAACAAAAATGCTGTCAGCAGCCCTTCCTTTGTCTGCAAATGTCACTGGCGCAACTCCTGCTCCTCGAAATACCTGGCTAGTCGTCTTCGACCTGTTCCCCCATTATGATTGCAGCAGTGTTTCAATCTGCTTCCAACCGAGTGGTAAGGGGCACGTTCGTTTGTTTTCCCATCGATTCACACTATGGAACGATACCCCAAGTAGCGTTGCGAACTTTTCCTGTGAAAGTTCAAGCCGCGGGCGAGTCTCGCGGACTAACCCCGCCACCTCTAGCTGTTCAAGTGTGGTTCTTGGGCACAAATCCCTCTATCTTAATGCGTAAAATTGAACGATAGCCGGTGCGATATCCTTCCATCTATTAGCCAGAATGGGGCTAGTTTCTCTTCATTCTCTTCCCCTCCTAGTCATTGACAGAAAGGATTTTTATCACTAAGTAACTGTCTTTGAACAGGTCAATTTTCACAGGCGATCTCTCCCCGTACCATCTAATGCAGGCGACCCTGGAGCGGAAGAATGCTGCTTGCACAACCAGCCGCTATCTGCACGCTGATTTAACCCCCATTCCACAACCTAAACTGCCATACTCCGAATTTTCGACATTTAAAAATTTTGGGCTTGCGATCGCAAAACATATTTACATTTTTTTGTATAAGAAATCACCTTTGTTAGGAAAAAAAACCGAAATAACCGATTGTGACAGTAGGGGTGCAGAATGTGCGATATATCTGTAAAGCTGGAAAATATAGGTATCCTTTCCCAATGCCCTGCCCGAAAAGGGAAAAGATGCGAGCTTAACTTGCGAATCCATTGTTAACCCTAAGCCGCACTGAGCTTGAGTTCCCTCGACACGCTCATTGCTCGCGACTTGAGGAAGAATCGAATTTATTCAATTGACCTTTAAACTTGAGATTTTTAACAGGATGAAGATTCAGCAATTGTGCCAATGCTGGTTCAATTATCCGGTGGTAGTATCTAAATTTACAGGTAAAAGAGTTGCGAGAGCAGAACATCTCCATATGATTCTTAGAGAAAACTAGCTGATTGTGGAGCATAACATTGAACTCTTTCAACTTTTGCAATCTTAAATTCCTTGGAAATCTCCTATTTCTCAAGTCGATAGCAGGTAGCAGTAAGAGTGTCCATCCTAAACAACCAGGCTAACTCAGCTAGCCAAAAAAGTAGCCGGGAAGCATTTCCCAAATTGGGGAAATTCAATTTTTCTAAAGCGTTTTGGTTAAGGCTGCCAAAAAAGCAGCATCGCTACAAGCAAAGATGGCAACCTCGTGACCTAATTGTTTTATCGATACTGGCAGGGTCAACTTTGGGGGTGAGTGCGATCGCTGTAGTTAGCTATCAGGTTGTGCGGGGACTGATTCTGGAGAACCTCCAGCAACAAGCCTTACTGAAAGTCCAGCAGGGACGAGATGAGATTGACCAGTGGCTATCTAATCGGAAGACTGAGGTAGAGATGCTGGCGAACAGTCCCCTCGTGCGCTCTATAGATTGGTCAGTCGCCCAGCCTTATTTAAAGTCGGAATTGCAACGGTTTAAAGAAATTCACCAGCTGTCAATTGTCAACTCCGAGGGTTGGGGTGCGAATACCAGCGTCGGTCCTCATCGCAAAAATATTAAAGACCGGGAATGGTTTATCAAGGCAATGTCAGGGCAAGTCAGTGCCGCGAATCCCGTAGTCAGTCGCACCACAGGCCTTCTACAAATCAATATCAGCGCTCCAATTATGGGGGATTCAGGGACTCAAGTGCTGGGAGCAATGGGTGGAGCGATTAAAGTTGACCGAGTGATTCAGGTAGTCAGCAGGCTCCAAGAGGGAGCTGGCAGCTATGCCTTTGCACTCAACTCCACAGGGGTGGCGATTGCCCACCCTGACCCCAAGATGATTGGCTCCGCAGAGCGTCAGGCACCCAGCTTCTTACAATCTTCCAATCCGGGTCTGGCAGCGATCGCCCAGTCAATGGTTGCCAAACAAGCAGGGATTAAACTAATACGAGTCAATGACAGCTGGAACTACGTTGCCTACGTGCCCCTAAAGGAAGCGGATTGGTCAATTGCGCTGGTTATTCCTCGCCAGAATATCGAATCTAACTTAGGCGCACTCAACCTCCTAGCGACCGTTTTAGGCGGATTGTTGCTGATTGCCCTAATGGGTGCATGGCGACAGGTGCAGCTGTTTGAGCAAACTCGCACTCGTGCCGAACAGGAAGCTCTACTGAATCGTTTGGTGCGTCGCATTCGAGAATCTTTAGAGCTACAAACCATTGTTCAGACGACGGTTACAGAACTGGCAACCTTAACACAGCTTGATAGAGTGCTGTTTGGCTGGTACGATCCCCAATCCCAAACCCTTGAGCTGGTTGGCGACTCTCACGCCCAAACATTGACGATTCAGCCAAGAAAGTTTCAGTCCAATTCGTGTATAGACATAGCAGCTTGTCTACAGCAGACAGAAGCACTTCATCTGTTGTTTGTTGATGCTGAGTTAGAGCAAACACCTCTAGAGTTGAAAGCTCACGCCTACCTTGCACTCCCTATCCCGCTTCTAGATGGCTGCTGCGGCTATCTCATTGGGTTGCACGCTCATTCCCTAAGTCCACTAGATCGGGAATTACTCAAAGCAGTTGTCGATCAGTTAGCAGTTGCCATTACTCAGGCTCAGCTTTACAACCAAACCCAACAACAGATTACACTGCTCAACCAAACGCTGAGCAAACTTAACCAGACCCAACTCCATCTGGTCCAGAGCGAGAAAATGTCTAGTTTGGGTCAGATGGTAGCAGGCATTGCCCACGAAATCAATAATCCAGTCAACTTTATCTACGGCAATCTCACTCATGCCAGCTCTTACATCCAAGATTTACTAGAGTTGATTCAGCTGTACCAAGAGCAGTATCCTCAGCCCACGCCCCAGATTCAAGACAAAGCAGAGGACATGGAACTGGAATTTCTCAAAGAAGATTTATCCAAACTCCTTGCCTCGATGCAAGTTGGCGCTCAGCGTATTCGTGATATTGTTTACTCGCTGCGTGTGTTTTCCCGTTTGGATGAATCAGAAGTCAAGGATGTGGATATTCACCAGGGCATTGATAGCACACTGATGCTTTTGCAAAACCGTCTTAAGGCGAAGCCAGATCATCCAGCCATTGAAGTTGTCAAGGAGTATGGTCAGTTACCTAAAATTGAGTGCCATGCCGGACAACTCAACCAGGTATTTATGAACCTCCTCAGCAACGCGATTGATGCTATAGAGGAGTTTAACTTCAAGCGCAGCTACCAAGACCGGCAAGCCAACCCCGGTCGAATTACAATTCGCACGCAAGTTTTGGCATCAAAACAAATTGCGATTCGG
The DNA here is from genome assembly GCF_039962015.1 of Trichocoleus sp. AS-A1. Classification (NCBI taxonomy): domain Bacteria; kingdom Bacillati; phylum Cyanobacteriota; class Cyanophyceae; order Leptolyngbyales; family Trichocoleusaceae; genus Trichocoleus; species Trichocoleus sp. AS-A1. The sequence continues at coordinate 152,229 of NZ_JAMPKG010000006.1, forward strand.
ATTGCAGATAATGGAGCGGGGATTGCTGAAGATATTCAGCAACGGTTATTTGACCCCTTCTTCACCACCAAGGCGGTTGGCAAAGGAACCGGGATGGGATTAGCAATTAGCTATCAGATAGTGACAGAGACACATGGGGGACAGTTGCGGTGCATTTCGGCACCGGGACGAGGAGCAGAATTTGCGATCGAGATTCCCATCCAACAATCACCGCAACCATCGTAGGAATTGATTGAGCAATCAGTTTAGGGGGAAAGTTAGGGCACAATTCCCCACTACCGATCAACAAAAAAGTAAGGACAAAATAGATTTGAGAAAAGTTTAGTGAAACTTTCTCAAATCTAGATTCACCTAACTTGGTGAAAATTGGATCTTGGTATTCTTGGAAATTTAGGACAAGACAGGTGAATCGTTGGGTCGGTTATAAACAGCCCAATCTTGAATTCCCCGCTCGCGAAAAACTCCTTCAACTTTGGCGATTTCCTCGTCTGTTCCATCCACAATTACCAAATAGTAATTGTAGAACAGGCGATCGCTATAAACTTTAGCATCATCTTCATGAATGCCGAGATCGGTTAATGCCTCAATCAGGCGATTCGTTGCCGCTGTTCCAATCCCAACACCAGCAATCGTACCGGCTAGTGTCAAGCCCAGACCACCCGCTGCCATTACAGCCCCCACACCAGGAACTGCTAAAGTGCTAAGACTGGTGAATATGCCACCAAACAGCCCAACGTTAGTATTTGCGTTGGCTTTTGTGGCAGCAGTGACGCTAGCTTCATCACCAATGCGATCGCTCATATTCGCACCGGCAAGTTGATCGTCAGGTTTTGCTTGTGTGGTAATTACCGAAACCCTATCCATTGGGAAGCCAGTTTTGTTAACTTCATCGAGTGCAGTTTCTGCATCTTGACGATTAGAAAATACCCCCACAGCACGCTTATTTTCAGCTACAGTCATTTTTCCCTCCGATTGCCATATCTGCATCGCGAATCCACAAATGCAGAATTGATTTTTTAATCCTTGATGTTGAAATTTTGGTATTTTCTGCTACTAGATCCATCAATCCCTAGATGTAACTCGGAGGTAGAGTCTCTCCGGGCGTTTTGTTACGGCTGAGTTGAATGATTGAAGACTCATCTCAAATCCGTCTACTTGCCCATCATATAAAGAACCCCTCCCCGCAAGCGGGAAAGGGTTGGGGTTCTGGGAAATTAGGGGAATCAACCAGACTTTAAGATTACTGAGTCGCCAGCCGGATTACTCGTTAGGCTTTTGATTCGCCTGCAAGAAAGCTTCGATTACCTCAGTTGCCAATTGAGTCATGGGCTTACCCTGACGGGCTGCTTCTGCTTTCAAGCGGCTGTAAACATCATCCCGGACATTGATCCGACGACGGATTTTAGCTGCAACTGCAATTTCTGATTCTTCTGGCAGCACCACCTCATTAATCAACCCGGTATCTGACTGAGGAGAGACTGCTTCTGACTCATAGTCAACTGTAAATTGACGAATCGCATCAAAACCGACGCGATCGCAGAAATCCCCAAAACCTTCTTGGGGTTGCCGCGACTGCTTGAAGTAAACGAAAATCGGCTCTAATTCGGTTTCTAGCTCGTTGATGTGCAGCCGATCCATATAGGCTCTAGAGAGTCGCGTTTGGTCGCGTGAAGCCCCTAGCCAAATCTGATAAGATTCAGCCGCACTCCCGACAAATCCTAATTCTGCCAGATAGGGACGAGCGCAACCATTCGGGCAACCCGTCATCCGCACGATAAAGTGTTCGTTTTCCAATCCCACTTTTTTCAGCAGCGCCCGAACCCGATTCAAGAGATCCGGCATGATCCGTTCCGATTCGGTAATCGCCAAGCCGCAAGTCGGCATTGCGGGGCAAGCCATCGAATAGCGCACCAATGGGTCAAGTTGATTGGGGTCTGCCTGAACGCCACAGCGGTCAAGAATCTGCTGAATTTCGGTTTTCTGCGCCGGGTCAATTTCGTAAAACAGCAAGTTTTGGTTGGGTGTCAGGCGAATCGGTAGCGAGAACTTCTGCACGATTTCCCGCAGTGCAGTTCTTAGCTTGAAGTTACCTTCGTCCTTTACCCGACCATTTTCAATCGGAATTCCTAGAAACAGCTTGCCGTCGCCTTGTTCGTTCCATCCCAAGAAATCTTTGTATTTAAAGGGCGGTAACTCTTTAAAAGCTGCCAGCGGTTTGCCAAAGTATTCTTCGACTTTGGCGCGGAACTTCTCGACGCCCCAATCTTCGATTAGGTATTTCATCCGCGCATGACGGCGGTTAGTGCGATCGCCATAATCTCTTTGAGTGGCGACAATTGCTTTGATCAGATCGTAGATATCTTGTTTCTCTACATACCCGATGGGATCTGCCATCCGGGGAAATGTCTCTTCTTTGTTGTGAGTGCGTCCTAAACCACCACCCGCAAAGACATTAAATCCCTCTAGTTCTCCCTCGGTGTTGGTAATCACCACCAAGCTGACATCTTGGGAATAGAGGTCAACCGAATTATCCCCTGGTACCGTTACGGCACACTTAAATTTCCGGGGCATATAGCGATCGCCATATAGCGGTTCTTCTTTCCCGTGAACGACGGTGCCGTTGCCGTTGCGTTGCCGCGCCGCCTTTACCTCTGGGTTTTCTTCCGCGCTAATGGACTTTTCGCCATCTAGCCAAATTTCATAATATGCACCTGTTTGCGGTGCCAGTAGGTCAGCAATATTGTTGGCATACTCCCAGGTATATTCGTAGTCCCGGCGATTTTTATAAGGCGCTGGGGGCGTCATCACATTGCGGTTGAGGTCGCCGCAGGCTCCCAGCGTTGACCCCATGTTTTTAATGATGGCAGCGATGGATGCTTTGAGATTTTTCTTTAAAATTCCATGCAGCTGAAAACCCTGGCGAGTCGTAGCGCGTAGCGTTCCATTGCCATATTCCTCAGCCAGTCGGTCTAAGGTCAGATACAGTTGTGGTGGAATGAAGCCCCCCGGATTACGGGTACGCAGCATGAACTGGTAATCTTTTTCCTGACCCTTCACCCGGTTGTCCCGGTTATCCTGCTGGTACGATCCGTGAAATTTGAGAATCTGGGTGGCATCTTCTGTGAAGCTGTTGGTGTCTTCCAGTAGCTCAGTTGCCACAGGTTCGCGTAAAAAGTTGCTGCGTTCTTTGAGTCCTTCTACTTTAGAAAGCTTTTGAACAGGGGAAATCGGAGATTTAACCATCGGAAACTAGGGGGCTGAACGGTTGAACTGGATCACCGGAAAATCTATCGGGATTACGGCGTATACATTCATGGTACTATCACCATTCTTAATCTTTAGCGATAGGTGAGAAAATCCCTAGATTTTAACAATTCTTGCAGAAAGGGATATCCCCAGAGGACGCCCTTGGGTTTGCCACACCTTGATGCAGTGATGCAGTGATGCAAGTAAGAGCGTCAAGTCTTTCGTGCCTAACCCGATTTTTGAGCCAAGCAGTCTTAAGCCGTCCATTGAATCAGCTCCATCGGTAGGTTAGCATAGCTACCCTACTGTGCGGTGTATCAAACCCAAGTGAGAACCGCTATAAAAACAAAGTGGGACAGGCTTTATCAACCTGTCCCACTTTGTTAGAAGTCACTTAAGTCAAAATATCTCGAACCAAACACCGCCAAGAACGATAGAGAGAGCGTTAATCTTAGAATCCGTAGCCGACTCCTAGCTGGACGCTAACAGAAGAAGCGGGACTGTTTTCGTAAGGCTTGATTCCCAGTTTGGCATCGCTGAAGACTACAACGTTCTTGGCAACTTCTGCTTCGACGCCAGCCGTGACTACAGGCGCATTGCGGTTGCCGAAGGTAGATGGTTTGCCTTCCGATTCATGCAAACCGTAGCCACCACCAACGTAGAAGTTGGCTTTATTGGTAACAGGCACATCATAAGTAACCATCGGAATGATAGTGCTGGTTTCGTTGGTGAACTGCACGGAACCTCTAATAGAAACTGGCGTCTTGGGAACCGCATAGCGGCCTTGAATCACACCGCCGACTGCGGCAGCATCGCCATCTTGTCCGCCATTTGTAACGCTAGCAGAACCACCAACTCCGACATAATTTGCTCGTGTTCCAGTGGGTTTTGCAGAAGCATCCAAACTAGACATTAAAACAGGAGCGATCGCTAGTGCAGATAGTACGGAAATCTTAGCTACGGATTTGAGAGCGCGATTCATAATTACTTCCTTCAATTCTCTGGTTTTCAGTTGCTTTGTTACATTCAAAGTCGTTAGCCAAAGCAAAAGGTTCCAGAAATCCATAAAAATTTTTTCCGCCCGCTCAAATCAAGGATTGCTAAATCTTTTAAGTCTCAGTATTCCCCTACAGGCAATGGCTTTAAGCTCTTTAAATCCCAAAATAACAGTAAATATTTTAGTGCCTGAATAATGTTTTTACCTCTGGCAATGGGTTGAAGTAGCATTTCTTCAAATAGAGGCTTCCTACCAGTGGACTGTTTGGAAAGTGGCACAAATCTATGAAAGATTCAAGGAACTATTTTGTTGTCTTAGCAGTCTAAAATTTAAGGGCAATTTTCATCAAAAAAAAGTAATCGTAAAGTCTCATAACCCTATAAAATTGCTCTATAAAGCTAAGAAGTTGGGAGCTGGCTGGATTAGGGAAAACAACTTTAAAAAGTTATAATTGTAACGATATTTTTAAAAATAGACTAAACTTCACTCATCACAGGTCATCGGGAAAGTGCCGGATGGTTATAGCTGTTAAGAACCGCAGACACTAACCCGAAGAGTGGCTAAGAGCAGCATCGGCTAACGCGATCGCGTCCCAGAGCTTTTGCCTGATAAAGCGCCTCATCCGCTGTCTTTAACAATATTTCTGGTGAAGTATCGCAGTCGGGAACCGTAGTCGCAACGCCCAAACTCAGCGTCACATACTGACTAACTAAAGAATGGCTATGGACAATCTTTAAGTCTTGCACTGCCACTCGAATCTCTTCTGCCACTTGCAATGCCCCATTTTGTGTAGTGTTGGGCAAAATTACGGCAAATTCTTCGCCCCCGTATCGAGCGACTAAATCCGCTGGTCGCTTGACAGCTTGAGCGATCGCACTGGCGACGGTAATTAAACAAGTATCCCCGGCTTGATGACCATAGGTGTCATTGTAGAGTTTGAAAAAGTCAATATCGCACAAGATCAGAGACAGGGGGACTTTTTCTCGTCTCAGACGCCGCCACTCCTGATCTAGGTACTCATCAAACCGGCGTCGGTTCGGCAGACCCGTCAGACCGTCCAAAGTCGCAAGGCGCTGCAACTTTTGGTTAGCTGCCTCCAATTGTTCATAGAGTTGCCCTTGTTGAATCGCAATACCCACCTGCATCGCCAAAGAAGAGAGCAGATCGATTTCCCACGGTTGCCAATGTCGGGGTTGCGAACAATGATGAGCAATCAGCAACCCCCACAACTGTTGCCCTTGCAGAATCGGAACGACTAAGTTCGCTTTAACCTGAAACTGCTCCAGCACATCGATATGACACTGGCCCAGTCCTGAGTTGTAAATATCTGCGATTGCTTGAACCCGACTCTGCTGATACAGCTGGGCGTACTTTTCCTTAAAACAGGGATCGTAGACGGGAGTTCCCAGCATCGAAGTCCAATTGGGGTCTACAGACTCCACCGCCACAACCCCGCGCCAGCCTGCCTCGAAACGATAAATAATCACCCGGTCGCAGGCTAGAAATTGCCGCACTTCTGCCACCGTCGTGTTCAAAATCTCGCTGAGATTGAGAGACTGACGGATGCGCTCTAGCATCGCCCCTATCAGTTGCTCCCTGAGAACTTGCAGTCGCAGTGCCTCCTCCGCCTGCTTGCGTTCGGTGATATCGGTGAGCGTGCCAATAAAACCAACCGTCGCACCGGCTACTCCTTGTTCCGCCACCGCCTGACCAAACACCCAGGTGACGACTCCATCCGCACGCCCAAACCGATACTCTGAGGCAAATCGCCGGTTTTCTATTATCGCCTGCTTCCATTCGCTGATGACGCGATCGCGATCGTCGGGATGCAGCGCTCTCGTCCAACCTTCTCCGAGTGCTTCCGCCAGGGTTAATCCTGCCAGTTCGCGCCAGCGCTCGTTGACATACAAACAGTTCCCTTCTACATCTGTGTGGAAAATCCCTACCGGCGACATTTTAGCTAAGGTGTAATACCGATACTCGCTTTCCTGAAGCGCTTCCTCGGTTCGCTTGCGCTCGGTGATATCAGTGATTGACCCTGCCATACGATAAGGTATGCCTTGCTCATCTCGAAATGCAATCCCCCGACAGAGAAACCACCGGATATTGCCATTCTTGTGGATCATCCGATGTTCGATTTCATACTGGGGTGTCAACCCTTCGAGATAAATACTTGCAGCCGTCATCACCCATTCCCGCTGATCCGGATGTACCAGATGGAGCCAAGCCTCTATACGGTTGTCAATTTCGTCTTCGCGATAGCCCAGCATCGCTTTCCAGCTAGCGGTGAGATACATTTCACCAGTTTGGAGATCCCAGTCCCAAAGTCCTACTTGACCGGCATTAACGGCTAGGACATAGCGTTCCTCTGCCTGGTAAGCAGGAGTCATGTCCGTCATAAAGCGATCGCGCCCGTAAATAAATCGGCAAAAACTTTTAAAAAGTTGTCCCAACACAGCCCGCACGCTTTGTTGGCATCCGTGAAGAATGCTTTATTTTTCCTGCCTTCGGCTGCGAATGTGCCTGCATTCCAAACTTGCGGTTGATTTGTCCCCACCTGCACTGGGATGAAGTACATCGAGGCAGGTTGGAAGAGGGTGCTAAAATATTGCTTCAATTTCCCTACCTTTTGACGCAGCGCTTTCTCTAGTTGGCGACGTTCTAGATGCGATTGGGGTTGCTGGAACGTAAGCACGAAGGCTTCATCCTGGAAATCATGCCAGGAAGCTGGGCAATCAAAGCGCATTTGAGTTTGTTGTTTAAGAGGGGTGTTTTAAAGAGTCTCAATCTACCGGGGGTTTAAATCAAAACGACACTCCCCGGTCATCCAAAAAAGTCAGTTGAGATGCCCCAAGGTTCTAAATTCTATTATTGTCGAAAGGTTTAAGCGATCGCGTAATTCGCTTTTGCGAACATAAAATGTGTTGGCAAAAGCGAAGCGATTTTAGGGAGAAGGGTTGCAGATAAAATGCACTGAGCAAGTCTAACGAGCAACCTTACGGAACCAGCAGTTCATACGCCTGCCGTTGTCCCAAAGGAGTTACCACAACCGCTTGAATTTTCCGTTGCTTAGGCAGTGGTACTGTAATATCAAATTCACCCGTGCGCTCCACATTCTGTAAAGTAGACGCCACGATCAACAGATTGAACGGATCGATTAGACCGCGAATGCGTACGCGATCGCCCTCTATCGCCGCTAGAACTCGGATCTCTAATTCACCCTCTTCTTTCAAAGGAATTGGTTGGGAAGGGGGTTCGCCAGGAATCACTAAAGTCCGAAACCCAGCATTGACTTCTACCGCTTGCCCCTGAGCTTCCTCGACCACGCTCCCTTCTAGGGTGGCAACGCTCGTTTTGCCATTGGGTTTGACGCTCACACCAAATTGCGTCCCGCGAACGCCACTCAAACCGGCAGGTGTTTCAATTTCAAACCGCGAATTAGGATTCGTAAACGGTCGTACCTCCAGGCGAGCTTGTCCCCCCTTTACTTGAAGTCGCGTAATTCTTCCCCCATCAGGCATTGTCTGCAATTGTTGTACTTGCAGAGTGGTATTTTCTGAGACATTCACGAAGCCAACGCCGGTATCGACGGCTAGGACGGCTTTAGACTCGTCGCCCGTCGTGATAGTATCCCCCACATCCTCAAGGCGCAAGCCGACTCTAACCGACCCGGCAGCGTCTCTAAGTTTATAGGTGACTTTACCTGCATAGGAAACGACTTCTAACCGTCGGTTGAGTCGAACCTGCAAAGGTTTTGCCACTGAGTCTGTACCGATGCTTAAGAGAGCCACCAACAGCAGGAGAGACACGAATGCTCTACGACTTTTCACCGCTCACCTCTTGTAGAAATTAAAAATTAAAAATTACTAATTTGATTTTGCAGTTTTAATTTTTTCAGATGATTTGTGCATATTAACTTGACTCGTGCGATCGCACTTTAATATCGCCCTTTATATCTGCGTGGCTGATTGTATCCACCGATGCATCGTCGCAAGAAGCTGCGTCTAGGAGCATACGCGATCGCGTCCCCCTGCTTTTGCCCGATACAACGCCTCATCAGCTTCCTTAAGTAACGCTTCTGGCGAGGCGTCATGCAAAGGAATCGCGCCAGCAACACCCAAACTCAGCGTTACATACTGGCTAACAGCAGACTTGGCATGAACAATTTCTAAAGATTTCACAGCCTGTCGAATTTCCGTTGCGACTTGCAACCCACCCGCAGCAGAGGTATTAGGCAAAATCACTGCAAACTCTTCGCCGCCATAGCGTGCGACTAAATCTGTCGAGCGCTTGACCACCCGAAACAGGGCACTAGCAACAGTTTGTAAACAAATATCTCCAGCTTGATGCCCGTAAGTATCGTTGTAGGTTTTGAAAAAATCGATATCGCAGAAGATGAGAGACAGGGGCAGTTGTTCGCGTAACATTCGCCGCCACTCTTGACCAAGATACTCATCAAATCGACGGCGGTTTGCCAGTCCCGTCAGACTGTCGAAGGTCGCAAGTCGCTGCAAGTCTCGGTTTGCCACCTCCAGTTGTTGATAAAGTTGAAATTGTTGGATTAAACGCCTCACCCGCTGACGCAGTACGGGCCAGTGAATAGGTTTGGTAACGAAATCAATGGCTCCGACTTCAAAAGCTCGGTCAACGGATTCTTTGTCGTCAAGACCTGTAATCATCAATACGGGAGTGCGATCGCATGAAGGGATGTCTTGTAGCCTGGAGCAGCAAGTGAAGCCATCCATTACCGGCATCATGGCATCGAGCAAGACAATATGCGGCTGAAAGCGAACATAAGCACTCAAGCACTCCTCTCCATTGCTCGCTTCAACAACCTGGTATCCTTCCTGTTGCATTGCTTGACACAGTAGCTGACGCATGATTCTGTCGTCGTCTACCACGAGGACGATAGAGGGTTCTTGGGGAAGGGAAAGCATTTTTATTAGACCTATCCGTAAATTGGTATAGGATGTACTCCGGACGGAGGTTTCAATCACGAGCAAAGAGGAAAATCTTGCAACGCACAGCGCACGCGCTCATACTCCGCCTCCATCTGCGATGCGATTTCCGGTGCCCCTGCTAGAGTATCGTCTTTCGCGATCGCTTCGAGTTGCTTACACAAATTGGATAGGGTCATAGCACCCAGCGTCGCACTGGTTGACTTAAGCGTGTGGGTCGCTTGTCGCAGCGCCACGGCATCTCCAGCATCTACTGCATTCCGAATGACTTGCAATATTTGGGGGGTATCTTCCAAAAAGCTATCAATGACTTCCACCAGAACGGATGAAGCATTCTCTCCAAACATATCGCAAAGCGCTTGGATTGCCTGGAAATCAACGGCAGAGGTGGAGATGGGGAGGCGGGGAAGCGGCTGCAAAGCAGCGAGTGCCTTCAGCAGCGCCTCCATCTGGATCGGCTTGCTGACGTAATTATCCATCCCCGCGCTCAAACACTCCTCGCGATCGCTCTGCATCGCATTCGCCGTCATGGCAATAATCCAGGGACGTTGCTCGTAGGGCCATTCCTCACAGATCCGTCGCGTAGCGCTCAATCCGTCCATTTCTGGCATTTGCACATCCATCAGAACAACATCATAGGGCTGGCGTTGCAGCGCTTGCAGCACTTCCAAACCGTTGCTGGCGATATCCGCTCGATATCCCAGACGCCCCAATAGATGCAGCGCCACCTTTTGGTTGACGACATTGTCTTCGGCTAACAGAATTCGTAGTGGTAGCCGTTGCGCTAGATTTGGGTCAATCGGTTCGGGATGGGGACGCGGACTTGGCAGCGCAGCGGGTTCGCCAAGCAGACCGCTCAAGACATTGTAGAGCTGAGATTGTTTAATCGGTTTATTCAGGAAGGCGGCAAAATTTGCTTGCTGTGCTTGTAGCTCTATCTCCGACTTGCCCAGAGAAGTTAACATCACCAATGGCAACGTCCGAGTATTGGGTAGTTTGCGAATTTCTGCGGCTAAATTCAAGCCATCCATCTGCGGCATTTGCATATCCAGAATCGCAATATCAAAGGTCTCCTGATTGCTCAGCCAGTTCAGGGCTTCTTCCCCAGAGGTGGCGGCGCGGGAGATCATTCCCCACGCGATCGCCTGCAAAGTCAAAATTTGCCGATTGGTCGCGTTATCATCCACAATCAGCAACCGTTTTCCAGCTAACAGTTGTTGGGAGTCGCTGCTGTCAGCAAGCGTTGAAGTGGGAACGGAGGTGGCGACAACAGCAAAATAAAATGTGGAACCCTGACCCCCTTCACTTTCTACCCAAATTCTACCGCCCATCATTTCTGTTAATTGTCGGCTAATCGCTAATCCCAACCCCGTACCGCCATAGTTACGAGTTGTAGAGGAATCAACCTGGCTGAAGGGTTTAAATAGACGGTCTATACGGTCAGAAGGAATCCCAATTCCGGTATCTTTAACGGTAAAACGAATCGCATATTTGAGATTTTTTATTTTGGGTTTCCGATGTTGGATTGCAGCTTTTTCTTCTAGTTCTTCAACAGAAATCGGTTTGTTCATCTCATCTGTAAGATGAGCAATTTCTTGTTCTAAATTCGCTCCCCAGCTCCCCAGCCCCCCTGTCCCTCTGCCTCGTTCTCCCAATTGACGAGCTTTTACCGAAATCACAACTTCCCCTTGGTGTGTAAATTTAACTGCATTCGCAATTAGATTTACCAGAATTTGGCGGAGTCGCGTCACATCCCCCACAATCATTTTCGGTACAGACGGATCTATTAAATACGCTAATTCCAAGTTTTTTTCTGCTGCTTTGTGAGCTAGCAAATCAAGCGATTCTTCGATACAATCTCGCAGATTGAAAGGTTGCTGTTCCAGTTCCAGCTTACCGGACTCAATTTTAGAGAAGTCAAGGATGTCATTAATAATTGTGAGTAAGCCATCGCCGCTGTTGCGAATGGTTTCTACAAAGTCTCGCTGTTGTGGTTTGAGTTCGGTATCCAGTAGTAACCCGGTCATGCCAATTACCGCATTCATGGGAGTGCGGATTTCGTGGCTCATGGTCGCTAAAAATTCACTCTTAGCACGGTTAGCTGCTTCTGCCTCTTGTTTTGCTTTTTCTAAGGCAACATTTTGCTGAGCTAATTGTTCGCGTTGGCGGGTTTCTTGCTCTAATAGGCAAGCTTGAGCCAGAGCAATACCGACTTGATCTGCCACTGCTTCGAGTAATTCAATTTCCTCTTTAGTCCACTCACGGAAGGTGTTACATTGATGCAAGCCAATCACACCGTTGGTTTCTCCTTGATAGGAAGTGCGAATCGCCAGCATCGATTTGAGTTGAATTTGCTGACACAGAGAAACAGTTTCTTTGAGCAGCGAATCGGCATAGACATTTGAGGAAGCGATCGCGCGATCTTGAGCAATTGTTTGTTCGGCATGGGGATTGCCAACAACGGGGATTTGTACACCCATTATCGAATCATACCCAGTCTCCAAATACTCCGCCACTAGGGGAATTTGTGGTTTAGGGGTGGCGATGTATGAGTAAATCAAACAGCGATTCACGGCGAATGTTTCGCCCAATAACTTACAAGTCGTTTGAAAAATTTCTTGTGTTTCTAGCTTGGCGCGAATCTCTTGGGTAATCCGTTTAAGCAGCAAAGTCCTGGTAACTTGCTGTTGTAGGGCTTCTTGGGCTTTTGCCCGCTCAACTTCACCTCCTACCCACTGTGCCATGAGCTTCACTAGCTCTTTGTCTACCACCGTGAATGGTTGCGATCGCACCTTTAAACTGGAGAAACTGAGGGTACCGTAAACAATCCCGCCTGCCACTACCCTAGTACCAATATATGCCTCTATTCTGAAAGGGGTATTTGCCGGATACTGGTACCATTGCGATCGCTCAACGGACTCAAAGCAAATCGGTTCGTCGCAGCGCAGTGCTTCACCGCAATAAGTCTGCTTAACATCGAAAAGATTTCCTTTGGCAAGATGAATGGGTGAGTTTTCGGGCACCTGAGCAGCAATCAGGTAATATTTATCCTCTTCAATCTTCGCTAGCGTCCCGATTTCTAAGCCAAATCGCCAGCATCCCATTTTCAGCATCCGCTGGATGCGTTGGTCGAAGTGTAGCGGCGTTCCTTTTCCGCCTTGAGCTGCCGTCACTTCATACAGCGCTCGTAACCCTGCCTCGCTCTCTCGCAGTTCGTGTTCCGCTTGCTGGCGCTGCGTGATGTCGCTGCCAATTCCGAGAAACCCAGTAATGTTGCCCTCAGTATCCCGTAACGCCGTCATCGACACCAGCACGGGAAAACGACTACCATCTTTGCGGATAAACGTCCATTCGCGCTCGTCCACTTCTCCACGACGCGCCTTGGCAACAAAAACCTCAAACCTTGGATCGATGGGGATTCCCAACTCCTGTGACAATTCTTGGGCACGCCGGAATACTTCGCGTGAATCGTGAAATCGCAGGGGTGTTGTTTTGCCCACGACTTCAGCAGCAGCGTATCCTAAATATCTCTCGGCGGCGGCATTAAAGGTGCAAATTGTGCCATCTGGTGTTGTAGATACGATCGTGTAGTTGGCACTATCCAAAATTGCCCGCTGCAAGCTGGTTGTCTTTTGGAGTGCCTCTTCAGTTTGCTTGCGATCCGTAATGTCATTCAAGGTGCCGGAAATACCCACGATACTTCCGCTAGCGTCCAGTGTCGCGCAGGCATAAACGTCAAGCCAGCAAAAGCTGCCATCAGCGGTTAGGATGCGGATCTCCTGTCGGTAAAATTTTGTTTGGGATTGAATCAGAGCTTGAAACAGTTTTATATTGCGTTGGCGATCTTCAGGATGAACGTAGTTTAGAACGTGAGTGCCAAGACTTTGGGCAATCGAGAATTTGGTGATTTCTGTCCAAGCCGGATTCAGAAAGGTCCACAAACCCGTGACGTCTGTTTGAAAAATTACTTCTTTGACGTTATCGACGACAGAGCGATATTTTTTATCGCTTTCTCCTAACGCTTCCACTACCTGTTGATGCTGAGAAACAGTGCGTTCTAATTGATTGAGATGAATTCGGAGTTCCATCTGAGCGATCGCTTGCCGCGCCAACGCTTTGAGCGCTTCAATTTGTTGGCTCATTAGCTTTCGAGGAATCTGGTCAATTACGCATAAGGTGCCCAAAACAAAGCCATCGGGCGTTACCAAGGGAACTCCGGCATAAAACCGGATATAAGGGTCAGATGTCACCAGAGGATTTCTGGCAAAACGTTCATCAACTAACGTATTGCGTACAATTAATAATTCATCTGATTTTAAAATTGTGTGAGCGCAGAACGCTAAATACTTTGCTGTTTCTGTTGCTTTCAGACCAATTTTTGACTTAAACCACTGGCGATTGCCATCAACCAGGCTGATGAGGGCAATGGGAGTGTTACAAATGTGGGAAGCCAGTGCAGTCAGATCGTCAAATGCCTGTTCTGCCGGAGTATCGAGAATTTCATAGCGATAAAGTGCCTTGAGCCGATTTGCTTCAGCCTCAAGGCTGGCTGCGTCGCTGTTTAGGGGCAAGAATGGTTGCGGCTCAAAAGAAGAATATTCGCTCTCCCCTTGAGGCAGAAGACTTGGGTTTTTTTTGGGTTGCTGAAACAGCAAATACCTTAGAGGCGGCTTGCTAAGGTGTCTGTATAGCGATCGCAGGATAGGACGGAGGATTTTCATCATCAATATGAACTAGAGCCGATACAGCCCCAGAAACTCTTCCTTTGATGTTTGCGGGCTTTCATCCCCTGAAGGTCTGTCTGGCTTTTGCGAGCGGTTGTTCGGCTTCCAGGTTAACTTTCCGGGCAGATAACTCCCACTTCAACCTGTGTCCAATATAAGCTGCCCTTACATTTAAGAAAGCATATTCGTTGGCGCTAGGCGATCGCTCACTTGTGAGTCGTTTTTAGCGCTTAGTTACGAGTCTTTGGTTGGGTATGACTGCCCTAACAGACAAAGTTAATGATTTGGAGGATAGGTAGAGCGCGTTTCGTTAACATCAAACCCTTGACAATGATGAGTTTCGTCCCTCAAACCTATGCTCCTCAACGTCTTAAGAGTTTAACCCCACCCCAAACCCTTCACTGCTTTTCGATGAGGGCTTTAGGGTGAGGTTACGAGGATATATTGCAACAAAGCGAGAACCGCTATCGTGACGAATGACAGACTAATCAACCTCTTCAGGCGGAATTAAGTCCTGCTTGGATTCGATGATTACACTGGGTAAACCTTCAAGTTTTTCTGTAACTGGCAATTCTTCGAGAAGGGGGACTAAGAGCGTTAGGCCGCCAGGAATGCACTCGACATCAATCGGAGTGGTGCCGATAATTTCCCCATCTACGACAACTTTTTGCAGTGGATTGGTTCGTACCTGAATCCGTCTGGCTCGCAGATAGCCGATGTCATCTCGTTCTGTGGCACTGCCGCTTAGGGCAGTTTGAAGTAAATGATAGGAGGCAGCGATCGCTCCGGCAACATTACTCGGTGCCACAACGGTTAAATCGAGCAACCCATCATCAAAAAGAATGCCCGCTGGACCTTGAGCCAAAATGGATGTGGGGGGTGCAGCATTGGCAATTGTTACAGCAGCAGCGGTTAGTTTCACGATTTTGTCTTCCGTCTCAATCTCAACCTCAAACGTGTTGAACTGCCGCAACTGTTGAATTCCTGCCAGGATGTATGCCATCATCCCCAAGCGGTTCTTCGTCTCTCTGTCCGCCCGTTCGACGGCTTCTGCCTCAAAACCAATCCCCGCGAGTAATATCATCGGTTTGCCGTTGCAGTAGGCGGCATCCACGACCCGCGTTATACCTCCCAAAATTGTCTCGCAGGCGGCCTCTATCGTATCCGGTAGCCCTAAAGCAGACGCCAGGGCATTTGCGGTTCCTCTTGAAATCACGCCCATTGGAATGTTCGTCCCCACCAAGGCATCGGCGGCGGCTGAGAGGGTACCGTCACCACCAGAGGCAATGATGGTACTGGCACCGCGTTCCACTGCTTCTCTTGCCAGTTGAGCAGCGTCAATTTCAGGCGTTGTCAGATAAATATCTAGGTCAATTTCCGGCTCTAAAAGTGCCCGGATTTTTGCCAAATCTTGATCGGGATCGCTTTGACCGGCAACTGGATTAAAGATGAGACAGGCAGAGCGTTTTATGTCATTAGTCATTAGTCATTAGTCCGTTGTGATCAGCGGTGAGTCGTTGTCATTCGCCCACTGTATGAGTCTATTACCAGTGGCGAATGACGAATCACCGCAGTATCTCTATTCACATCCTTGACCGAAGCGACGTAAATTGAGAACGTCGCTGATTTGGCGAATTTGGGTAAAACACCGCTCCAGTTGTTGGAGATCTCGGATATCAATGCATAGGTCGATGATTGCCGGTCGCCCGTCGGATGTTTTCACGCCTGCACCCCGCACATTAATATTGTCATCGCTTAAACGGGACAGGATATCGTTAAAGACTCCAACGCGGTCAAGCACTTCAATTTGAATACTAACTTGATAGGTTTGAGGACGTCCGCTTGAGTCAGTGGGGTTCCAGCTAACGGGGACTAAGCGATCGCCTAGGACATTCGCCACATTATTGCACCCTTGGCGGTGAATGGAAATTCCGCGATCGCGTGTGACTGCACCAATAATCGCTTCACCAGGGAGCGGCCCGCAACATCCAGCACGATGATACAGTAACCCTTCCACACCAGCGATAGGCGTTTTGGTGCTGGGAGCTGGGATGGGGCTTTTCGAGGTTGGAAGTGCAACAGCCGCTGCAAAATCTTTTATTGGGTCGGGGGCAGTCGCAATCGTTTGAGTTGCTTTCACGGCTTCTCGAATGCGATTGACTACCAGGTTGAGAGTGACTTCCCCGTAACCCAGAGCAGCCAATAAATCATCGACGCTGTGGTAATTACATCGTTCGGCGACCGACTGCATGGGGGTTGACTTCAGCAGAGATTCAAAGCCACTTTTGCCCAATTCTTTTTCTAGGAGTTCTCGACCGCGAGTAATATTTTCATCCCGATGCGATCGCTTGTACCATTGGCGAATCCGGTTTTTCGCCCCGGTTGTCACCACAAAATTCAGCCAATCTAAACTGGGACGGCTATTTTTCTGAGTGATAATTTCAACAATGTCTCCATTCCTCAGCAGCGTGTCCAGCGTCACCATCCGTCCGTTGACCCGCGCCCCCGCACAGTGATTCCCCACTTCTGTATGAATCCGGTAAGCGAAATCGACGGGAGTGCTACCCCCAGTTAGAGGCACCACATCCCCTTGGGGCGTAAACACATAAACATCATCGTCAAATAAGTTGTCTTTGACGTTTTCCAGGTATTCCTGAGCATCCTTGAGATCGCTTTGCCATTCCAAGAGCTGCCGCAGCCAGGTAAACTTCTCATCGGTTGCGGTCATTTGGGTACGGTTGGAACTTCCCGTTTCCTTATATTTCCAATGAGCCGCAATCCCATACTCGGCAATGTGATGCATTTCCAAAGTCCGAATTTGCACCTCTAAGGGACGACCCGTAATTCCGAGGACTACCGTATGCAGAGACTGATAGCGGTTGGGCTTAGGTAAACCAATGTAGTCTTTAAACCGACCGGGGATCGGTCGGAAGGCATCATGAACGACAGCTAAGGCGCGGTAGCATTCTTCATTCGTCTGGACAATCATCCGAATTGCTGCCAAGTCGTAGATTTCGTGAAATTCCTTCTGTTGCCGCTGCATCTTCTGGTAAATCCCATACAAATGCTTGGGACGCCCGCTGATGTCAAGGCAGGTAATACTAGATGAGGCGAGTCCCTGCCGCAGAATTTCTTTGACGTTCGCCAATCGAATCTCTCTGTCTGCCCGTTTTTCTGCCACCAACTCTTGTATTTGCCGGTAGGCTTCGGGTTCGAGATACTTAAACGTCAAATCTTCCAGTTCCCACTTAAATCGTCCGATCCCCAAGCGATTTGCCAGGGGTGCGAAGATTTCTCGCGTTTCCTGGGCAATTCGCCGCCGTTTGGCATCAGGCAGGTGTTCTAGCGTCCGCATATTATGCAGCCGGTCGGCTAGCTTCACCACAATTACCCGAATATCTTGAGCCATTGCCAGAAACATTCGGCGGAAGTTCTCAGCTTGGCGTTCGGTCTTGCTGGAAAAGGTTTCTGAAAATTTAGAAAGTTTGGTGACACCGTCTACCAGCAGCCGCACTTCTGAGCCAAAGCGCTGTTCGATTTCGTCGAGGGTGACGGGCGTATCTTCTACCACATCGTGCAGAAAGCCAGCTGCAATCATGGCAGCGCCACCGCCTAGGTCTCGCAAAAGACCAGCAACGGCGACCGGGTGACAGATGTAAGCTTCCCCGGATTTACGAGTCTGACCTTCATGTAACTGGTAAGCAAATTCAAAGGCGCGGCAGATTAAATCAGCGTCCGCAGGCGTTGGGAAAACTTTGACACTTCCCCCTTCGGGCGTTGTGGGCTGTTTGGTGGTTTGATTGTCCTCATGGCGCGCAATCAAACATTCCTGTAGCCAGTCAGGAATGACACAACTAATTGTAGAAGTTGGAGCTTGTGAGTTCATAGTGTTGAGCAGGTCGAGCATAAAGAGTAAAAATAGCGAGGAGTTGTGCTGACGTGGAAAATGATTTTGTCTAGAGGCTAAAAGGGCATCTCCTAGGGTCTGCATTGAAGAGTCCCTAGGTTCGCTGAATTTTGGATTTTCAATTGTCAAGGGTCGAGGGTAAGAATATTGTCAGAAATAGAGCGATCCACCAAGATACCGCTTGGCTAATGCCTACGCTTACTGCGCGTCGCGCTTCCGGTGCGACGTATCGCTCTTGCCCTTACCTAAAGCTTGCTTGAAGATTGCAAGCCTACACCAGTTAGCTGGTGCTTAGCAATTGCCTTGTTGAATAGACAAAATTCTTTACATTGATTCTAGCGGAACAACGTGCCAATGTTGCCTCAGTCTTACCAACAACGTTATCAGGAACTTTTGACAGCTCTAGAACAGCTGCTGCATACAATGACAGCCGCTAATCAAGAACAAGAAGGGACCGGTGAAAAATTTCAACACGTCAAACAAGTTTTTGCACAGCAAATTACCAGTTTGACGGGTGATGAATTAGACCCAGAGATTGAGCCTCGGTGGAGGTCTTTCCAGACGGAAATCTATCGAGCGCTGCGACTTTTAGAGATGGATATGACATTTTTACAGGCGTCTCGCCGTTCGGCAACCGCTAATCCTCGACAAGCGGCGATAAGCGATCGCTTATCAACCCTGATTGGCTACTGTCAAGCCCTCCTGCAAGCAGACGGAGATCGGGAAAGCCAGGGAGAAATATAGGGGCGGATTTCACCGGCTTTCTCTGGTATCTCGCAGATTGCCTTGATAAACCCACCCGCTTTGACAGCAAGGGATCGCAGGAGTCGCTGTCCTGGTGCAAGTGCAAGATGTCCGAAAAAACAGAGTAAATTAATAAAAAATTAAACTAGGAGAGGAAGAAAAACTGGTGAACTGTCCAAAATGTAAGAGTGTATCGCTACTCGATGGCACCCTAGCGGGAAATTTAGCTGTAAAACACTGCACCGATTGCAAGGGAACCTGGATTCCCTCTGCGGAATACGAAGCATGGCAAGCACAGCAACCGGAACTGACTCCCGCAGATCCGGAATCTATCGCTCAAATCCTAAATGTGGATTTTGTGCAGTCTCCCTTTGATACCAAAGCAGCACTGTGTCCGGAGTGCGGTCGTTATTTATCTCGCGCCAAGGTAAGGCTGAAAACGCCGTTTTATGTAGAGCGTTGCCTGAATTGTAATGGGATTTGGTGCGATCGCGGAGAGTGGGAGGTACTATCTCAATTAGGGTTGCACACGACGATTGAGCAGCTGTTTTCCAGTGAATGGCAGATCAAGGTGGAAAAACAGCAACAATCCGAGAAAGAACGTGAAGCCACAATGGAAAAACTCGGTCCCGAATTGGCAGCGCGTGTGTTTGAGCTGGCGGAACAGTTAGCAAAACATCCGAATGGAGATTTTGGTGTCGCCTATCTGATGCGGCAAGTAGGCGTCACAAAATAGCGGAAATTGCGACCTTGTTGGATTACTAATTGTTCATCACCCATTCCTTATTCCCCGTTACCGAATGACTGAGAGCCTGTTTTGTGTAGAAAATCTGCGGGTTGCTTATCCCAGCCGTCGATCTACTGCTATGCCTTCTTGGGCAGTGGATGATGTCTCTTTCACTTTAGAACCTGGAGAGAAACTGGGATTAGTGGGAGAATCGGGCTGCGGTAAATCAACTCTGGGAAGGGCGGCGATGCGCTTGTTACCAGCTTCGTCTCGCGTTGAGGGGCGGGTGACGTTTGCTGGGAATTCCGTGTTCGATCTGACTCCGGCACAGTTACGGCGGTTTCGGGGGGAAGCGGTGGCGCTGGTGTTTCAAGATCCGATGACGCGCCTCGATCCCCTGATGACGATTGGGAAGCACTGTCTGGAAACGCTTCAGAGTCATCAACCTCATCTGTCACGGCAGCAGATGAAGGAAAAGGTACTCGAAACCTTGGATGCGGTGAAGATCCCGGCAAGTCGATGGTCGCAGTATCCTCACGAGTTTAGTGGAGGAATGCGGCAACGAGTCGCGATCGCGCTGGCCTTGCTTCTCAACCCAAAGCTAATTGTGGCAGATGAACCTACGACCAGTTTGGACGTAACCGTAGCCGCACAGATTTTACAAGAATTGACGCGACTGTGCCGGGAACGAGAGATGGCATTGTTGCTGATTTCTCACGATTTGGCAATGGTGGGAGAGTATTGCGATCGCATTGCAGTGATGTATGCCGGGAAGATGGTAGAAACTGGCTCACCCCAGTCTATCTTTCGGCAACCGCAACACGAATATACGCGATCGCTTTTGGACGCGGCTTTTCACATCAGGAAATATGACACGGAAGTTGAGGAGCCGAAGAGCAATCATTCATTACCAACTCCCCTTCTGCGAATCAAAAATTTGCAGCAGTACTACACCTTAGAGAGCAATTTCATCGGACAGTTTCTTTCCAAGAATGTCCCCGTTATTAAAGCGGTAGATGATATCAACTTGGAACTTTATCCAGGGGAAATTTTAGGCTTAGTGGGAGAATCCGGATGCGGGAAGAGTACCTTGTCCCGGACGATCTTGCAGTTAATTCGCCCAACGAAAGGAAGCGTTGAGTTTCTGGGACAGGATTTAGCTCAGATGTCTACTAAAGCCGTGAGGGCATCGCGACGGCAAATGCAAATGGTGTTTCAAGATCCCCATGCTTGTCTCAATCCGCTGATGACAGTCGGTGAAAGTATTGCCGATCCCCTGTTTATCCACAAACTGGCTAGCCCCGATGAAGCGAAAGTGCAGGTAATGCAGATGCTAGAGCGAGTAGGTTTAACGCCTACAAGCGAGTATTATCAGCGGTATCCCTCGGATTTGTCGGGGGGACAGCAGCAACGGGTCGCAATCGCTCGTGCTTTGATTACTCGACCCAAACTGCTAATCTGCGATGAACCAGTGAGTATGCTAGATGCTAGCGTCCAGACACAAGTACTGGAGTTGATGTTAGAGTTAAAGCGGGAATTCGATTTAACGTATTTGTTTATTACTCACGACCTCTCTGTGGCAAGATTTTTGTGCGATCGCATTGCAGTTATGAATGCCGGTCGTATTGTCGAACTCGGCTCAACCCACGAGATTTTTACGAATTCCCAGCACCCCTACACCCAGACGTTGCTACAAGCCGCCCCTTTACTGGTATCGCAGCAGCCAAAATAGAATTGTTTTGACTGGTCAGCACAACATGGCATCTACGATCGGCTTCAGAGTCAGGGACTAAATGGTGTGTTAAAATCCTTAAACATAGACTTATATTCGGCTGTAGTGTTTGTTATTTCTACTGACAGGCAGTTTCTCCGGATCTAACTCTCTACACCACTTTTTTGATTCTGGAGACATTCCATGTCAATCTATGTAGGCAACCTATCCTACGAAGTTACGCAAGACGACCTCAGCAATGTTTTTGCTGAGTATGGAACCGTTAAGCGGGTTCAGTTGCCAACCGATCGCGAGACAGGTCGGATGCGTGGTTTTGCTTTTGTGGAAATGGATACAGAAACTGAAGAAACTGCCGCCATTGAAGCTCTCAACGGCGCTGAGTGGATGGGACGAGAGCTAAAAGTGAACAAAGCTAAGCCTCGTGAGGATAAAGGAGGCGGAGGTCGTCCTGGTGGTGGCTGGGGCGGCAACAATAGAGGCGGTGGCGGTGGCGGCGGTGGCGGTGGCGGTGGCGGCTATCGACGCTACTAATGCAATTAATCAAATAGTTTAGGAGGACACCGGATGACCCAAGTAGTTGTAGGCGAAAATGAAGGCATTGAGTCAGCCCTGCGCCGATTTAAGCGTCAAGTCTCTAAAGCAGGGATTTTTCCAGATATAAGACGGCAACGTCACTTTGAGACTCCTTTGGAAAAACGCAAGCGCAAAGCGATCGCGAGAAGGCGTAAGAAGCGTTTCCGTTATTAAGTCTTACCGTCCGAAAATCGAGTTTAAGACAGATTAATAACTTCATCTGTAACATTCTTCAGCACAACGCAGCCTCAAGAGCGTTTAACAGCTTGCTATCAAGCGATCTTTGCTTAGGCTCTATTTCAAAAGCTGGTGAGGCTTTAAAGCAAAATTTAAAGGCATCACCATCACAAGTTTTGAAATAGAGCCATTTCTTGTATTTTTCTCTACAAATTTTAGCAAGCATGACCCCAGAAGCAATACGTATTATCGCTGACCTAAGGCGTGAGTTTTATTCTCTCTTTGCTACTGCTATGAATGTGCCAGTGAGAGTTACTGGAAGTTCCTATAGTAGTAATTTTCCGATTGCATCTTGGATAGACAATCGGAGCCAAGTGAACTATATAAGTATTTACGCATACACTGCACCAGACAAGTTAATTCCTCAACGCCCATTTCTTCTACGAGTGGCGATTAATAAGAGCGCTGGTAGAGTTACAACGGCACAATGGGGAAGAGAATGTCGAGGACTTAATCAGGGTTGGTACTTCGAGTTAACTGTACTACCAGAGGAAATCTTAGACTTTCTACCTTGGGTCGTCAGCTTGGTGAAAGCGCACGATCGGGGTTCCCTGTCGCTTGTTCAAGACCCCCCTCATCCATTTGAATTTAAAGTATCCGAAGGGCCTTTGTCCAATGATGCTTGGACTCATTCTGCTTTGAAGATTGCAGACTCTTCAAAGTCTCAATCTTTCGTTCCCGCGATACTTCCGGAACCGAAGAACCGAGGTGCAGAGGTGTCTAGGAGTAGAAGAGCCGGAATATAAGGCCGGATTTCACCTGAAGATCTTTCGATATCACAGATAACATTGATAAACTGTCCTGGGGATCGAGGGACTAGAATTATAAAAGATTCCTTAGTTTGATTTTGGGATAAAGCCGCACAAGCGTATTCCACTTTACGTCCCAAGACTCCGGTTATACTAAACTTACTTGTCGCCTTGAATATTCATCCTGGAAGGGAAGAATCGTTTAAAGGCGGCGTTTCAAGCAGGCAGCAAGGTGACAACCGTGGGTCACACCTTTTTAATGGAGGCAGGACGATGGACGCTCCAAGGAAATTGGCTGGAGCGTCACGAGATGCCAATCACCGTGAGTGGCAGAACATTAGTGGCCTGGGGTCGAGAAAACTGGTTCACAATGGTGACAAAGCTGAGCTTTCCAGGCAGCGCCCGCGAGGAAATTTCTTTACAATATCGTGGGCGATTTGATGCTGGGGAACGCCAATATACCTATGTACTACAGCACAATCTTTTAGGTCGTGTTGAGGGCGAGGGCTGGGTTACGCCAGATTCGATCGTTCAGCGTTACTGGGTATTAGGCGATCGCCAGCGGCGCACTGGTTTCGATACCTTGCACCGTCTCAATGAGAATACCTACTACCTTTCTAGTGGCATCATGGCGGGTCATTATTTGACTAGCACGATGGAAGCAACGATGGAGCGTCAGCCACAATCATATTCTTGATCGCTCTAGAAATTCAGCTTCAGGCTCTAGATGGTCAGTAAGAAGTATAAAGTGTGAAATATGAAGCGGAATTTGGGAAATATAAAGTAAGAGGTATGAAGTAGGAAAGAACGGTTTCTGGTCTTTCCGGTTTCTTGCGTGGAACTCAATATCTGTTTTCGCTTGAAGGCTTAAAACTCCATCCTGAAGACATAAGACTTCATCCTTTGAGATAAAGTTAATAGTTCCCTATAGTTAAATATTACAAATGCTCCCGATTTTAGGAGCCAAATTATGATGACAGACCCCAACACCGATCGCTTACTCGCCAATCGCTATCAACTCTTAGGGTTGGTAGGCAAAGGCGCAATGGGTCGAGTGTATCAAGCCAGGGATATGTTACTGGGAGGTGTCACCGTCGCGGTTAAGTTCCTCTCTCAGACGCTACTAAACCAAAAAATGCGCGATCGCTTTGAGCGAGAAGCAACCATCTGCGCTGTTTTGGGAGAAAAAAGTATTCACATTGTCCGAGTCAGGGATTATGGCGTGGACGAGAACGAAATCCCGTTCTACGTCATGGAATTTCTCCAAGGGGAGAGTCTGAGCGAGGTTCTCAAAGACCGGCCCCTGTCCTTGCCCCGATTTTTGAATATCACTCGCCAAATTTGTTTAGGGCTACAATGCGCTCACCAGGGCATCCTCATAGATGGTGAAGTCTGTCCGATTATTCATCGGGATATAAAGCCTAGTAATATTACAGTCGTTCAAGATACGACTTTAGGTGAGTTAGTCAAGATTCTGGATTTTGGCATCGCCAAGCTGCTCCAGTCCGACATCGCTCAGACTAACTCGTTTATGGGCACTTTAGCTTATTGTTCTCCAGAACAAATGGAGGGCAGAGAACTAGATAAACGCTCTGACATTTATAGTCTGGGCGTAATGATGTTTGAGATGTTGACGGCTGAGATGCCCTTAATGGCAGAGACTCACTCGTTTGGCGGCTGGTATAAAGCTCATCACTTTATCCCCCCAAGAACTTTTGATTCGGTTAATCCCGATCTAAAATTGCCAAAATCTCTAGAAAGCTTAGTGATGAGCTGTTTGGCAAAAGTCCCTAGCGATCGCCCCCAAAATGCGGCTCAAGTGTTGCAAGCATTAGAGCCATTGGAGCAACGTTTTGGTCAAGGTCGGCAATTAGGTCAGCGGATTGGAGAAGTTTTATCTAAACTGCCCGTCGTAGCCGATCCCAAACCTAAGAACGCCCCGACAGCCGATGAAGTCTGCCGCTTAACTTCCTGGCCTAAAAACAAACCAATTGCAGAGATTGTATTTCCCCATCTACTTCGCACTAGCCGCGAAGTTTTACCTACCCTGTGGGTCATGCTTCACAAACCGGAAATTCAGAATCGCCTGATCAGCACTCGCTACAATCAGTTTCTGTTTTTGATGTCTCCTCATCCTATGCTGCTGTGGATTACCGCCCTGCACAACCGCGAACAAGGCCCTCGCTGGCTCAGTTGCTACCTGGATCTAAAAACTTCTATGGGTCAGGATATTGTGCGACAACTGGGAGAAAACGGGATTTACCGGATTTTGTTCTTTGCTTTAGAAGAACCGCATCGGTGCGCGAATGTAATGATTTCCACAATTGCCCCGGTCCAACGCCAAATGTTGCAAGAGTGGGCAAATACAAGCCAAACCTTACCCTCAGTGGCTCAGCCCCAAATGAGTAAAAGTCTGCTCAAGCAAGAGTTTGAGAAGCTAAAGCCCAAGATTTTGATGAAGCTGGAATCTGTTCAGACCGGAGATTATTCTTCGGATATCTCAGGCTAGTCTGGGTGCTGAGTTAGGGCAAGAGAGTCAGGAGTTCATGGAGAGTCCAATAGACTCGCGCTTGATTATTTTTAATTTTACACTTGATGCGATCGCGTCGCCTATGCCCGCAGGCGTGCCTGCAAAGCGTCTATTCGCCAGTGGTTCTTGCTTTCGCTCATGTCTGCACAGCGATCAAGCTGTCGCATTGATTTTTGTAGTATGAAAATTTTTGTAGTACGAAAACCTAAACTCAAAAAACCAATTTCGCTTATGCCAGTACTGCCAAACTTGTCATAAACTATTCAACTTCATGTCAAAACTCTGAAAAATCGGTACCAATTCAGCAAGCTTGACACGCCAACCGAGAAATCTTGGTCTACGTTCATCTACTTAAACACGCTTCCTTACTACAAGATATTATCTTTGTCCTTCGGATATTTAAATAGACAACGCTTCCAACCGTAAGCAATTTCCTAAAACTCAACTTTCTTGAAACTGAAGTTGACGCCCCAGCACCCCCAGCTTCTTTCCCCTGAGGAACAAAGCAAGAGACGGAGGTCGCCCACTGCGACACGGATACTCTATTCCTGAGGATTTGGCTCTAAGCCCCATTGGTGCTTCAGAAGATGCTTGTATGTAGCTTCGCGCATCACCATTTGTTCATAGAGTTTGACCAAGAAGTGCTGAGCTTGTTCGCGGCTCATATTCTCCACTTGGCTTTCAAAGGAACGGATGCTGAATTGTTGTTCGAGAGACAGTTCGATAGGTTGGTTCATGGTAAGCTCCGACTTTAGAGAGAGTGTATGTTTATCAATCGCTGAAGCACTCACAGGGTAAGGGCTGAACATCGCTGAACCGTCTAACCATTTCCCTGTTATTACGAAAGATAACAATAATTTGACAAAATGCCCATCTTTCTTTGTGTATACTTCAGTTGATCCCAAAGATGGAATATGCACCCAGAAAGTTTCATCTAGGGTTGAGGTAGTTTTAGCAAGTTGTTGGAGGGAAAATTGCTCATCACGAACAAACGGCTAAGTAAATATACTTACTAAGCCATAGCAGTGCCGCTCTTCAACCAGTGGAGACGCAATGCAGTTCCCTAAACACATTGCATTCAACACATTTGCTCTCTCAAGTGACTCTACCCACCCAGAGGATGTCTGAGAAGTCGGTTATGGCACCATCCAGTCGGTACTGCCTTTTCTGCATTTGGGCGACTTATGCGGTAGCCGCCCCTACGAAAGGCTCATCGAGCAATCCTCAAGGCTTGTCAGAATTAATCGCATTAGCGATCTCGTAGTGGGGCTGTATGGCGCTCAGCTCGCGCCTTCGCACTGCATAGCGTTAAGGAAGAGAAAGAAGAGAGATGGAAGATTTCATGAATGATTTAAGATGAATGGCGCTGACTTAAGGCCTGAACTAAAACCCTAAACTAAAGTTTGGGCTAAGAGCTAAGGTCAGTTAAAACTGACTAAAATACTGCCAGAACAAAAGCTTTCAACCTGTGAAAACAGGTTAAAAGCTTGAAGGTGAGAGATTTATCTCAAGGCTCTTATGTCAGTGCCATTCGATTTAAAATGGCTATACTACTTTTCAAATATCCTCTTAAACTGATATCTGAGAGATTAAAGGTTGACTTGCTGAATCGTTTGGCGCAGGATTTGACTAGATCGTTGCAATTGTTCTGACTCTGTAGGGGTCAAAGAGAAATTCAGAACCCTGGTAACACCCTGACGATTTACGACCGCAGGCAAACTCAGACAAACATCATTAATTCCGTGAAGACCATTTATCAAACTACTAACAGTCAAAACTCTGTTTTGATTGCGTAAAATTGCTTGCACAATCTGAGTAACCCCTAAACCAATCGCGTAGCAAGTTGCTCCTTTGCGTTGGATAATCTCATAGGCGGCGTTCTTGACCTGTTGAAAAATCTCGTCAATTTGTGCAGTTTTCGTTAAATCATTATTGTCATGAACATCTAATAAATTCATTCCCGCAATATTGGCTTTGCTCCAAACGGGAACTTCACTGTCTCCATGTTCCCCAATAATGTATGCGTGCAAACTACGCGGGTCAACTTGTAACTTTTGGGCTAACAGATAGCGAAAACGAGCTGTATCTAACACCGTGCCCGAACCAATCACACTAGAACTCGGCAACCCAGAAAGCTTCCAGGAAACATAGGTCATGATATCTACTGGATTCGAGACGATTAAGAGAATCGCTCCTGGAGAACATCTCACGATTTCTGGAATCAAGTTTTTAAAGATTTCGATGTTGCGCTGCACCAAACTTAACCGATTTTCTCCAGGCTTTTGTTTTGCTCCTGCTGTGACAATTACAATATCCGCATTTTCCCCATCTTCTAGGGTTCCTGCTCGTACTAAGCTGGGTTCGACAAAGGGTAGCCCGTGGACTAAATCCATGACTTCCCCTTCTAGCTTTTCTCGATTAACATCAACAATCACCATTTCATCCAAGGTGTTTTGAATCAGGATTGAGTAAGCGCAAGCCATTCCGACCTGACCTGCACCAATAATGACTCCCTTCCGGGGACGACGAGCGATCGCTAAGTCAAGATTAGTCTCGGTAGGGGTTGTAAATAATTCTTCAAACATATCTATCTGATGGAAAATGTCGTTGATGTAATGATATCGAAAACCAATCCTTTTCAGATAAAGCTAACCTTCTTTTCCTTTAATTATTTTTATCATTGTGTCTCAACAACAGTCTTTTAGCGTCTCCAGAATGTTTTGGGAACCTAAACCACGGCGTTAATTTTAACAATTCGCTACTTCTATGAAACCTTGTTTAACTCGATTCTTTCTCTATCAAAAGTTTTATTTCCGTAGTCACTACTAAACAAATCAAAAATAATAGATAACGCTCCATCGGCAAGTTGTTTTACATGAAGCAAGCTAAAATTATTTTTAGTACATACATATATTTTTTCTATTTTGTAGGGACTTTTAGTTTCATTACTTTCAATAAAATTTTCATCAATGACTATCTTTTGTAATATGTTCATAGCAAATTTACTTAAAGATGCATAGGCGATACCGCTAGAAGTAAGCTGAAACACTTTAGCCGATGGAGATTGCTCGTGGGATAACTTGAAAGCAGCTCCCATGTGTACATCTCCGCTCAAAAATACAATAGGTTTCTTGGTTTTTTGGGAAACCTCAAAAACCTTCTTTAATAGTTGATCTCGTTCTGCCCAATTAGATTTATGATCCCAATGATCTCGTAAATCATCAGTGTACTTCCAATAGGGGATGTCTAAATTATTAACAGCAAAGCTCTTAAAGTGAACGACTGGAACTGGCGACACAATAAATAAAACGCGGGATTCAGAATCATATTGGGAATTTAGCCAACCGTCAAAACGTTTCCACTGCTCGGCACCTAAAAGACGCAGCTCTTGCCGATTATAATCATGATGTCCCCTCATATCTAATACATAAAAACTACAGAATCCACAATTGAACTGATAGTCAAATTGATCAATACTGGTATCTGTAGGAGGATTATGAGAATGTTCGTATTCTTGATAAACTTGCTTAGCCGCCTCAAACATTTCATTTGCTAGCCGCAAATGTTCTTGAGTATTTCGCAACTGCCATGAAGTATCTAGCTGTGCGGCTAATTCGTTGGGTGTATAAGAACCCCAACCATCCATAATTTCATGGTCATCCCAGATCATATATGTGGAAAAAGTTTGAAAAAGTTGTTGCACCTGGGGGATGCCCCAATAACCCCGATAGATATCTCGATACCAGGAAATCATATCGATTTTAGAAGGGTTTTGTTTTTTGTTCTTCTTCAACCAGCTCCAGATATTTAATTGTTTATTTCCTTCTCCATCCACATATACTTGGTCGCCAGTACCTATCAAAAAATTTGCATTTGTATCCAATAATTCTTGCTTAAATTTATCCCACATTTCCAAATTGAGGAGCTGATGCTCATCGTAGGGCATATGGCAACTGAACATCCCAAAATTCACCTCTGTGGGATGTTCTGGAAAGGTTTGAAATGACAGGTTTTGTTCGTTGCCCAGTTCCCAGGGGTTTTCTCTATCCAAGTGAAATAGAGCGTAATAATAGCGAGTATCGGGTTGGAGATTTTTTAGGGCTACTACACCTGTTAAGTCATGCTCTTGATTAAGTTGGAGTGGGACAAGAGTAACGCTATAAATTTCTTGGGAAATACTGGGAGAGGTTAATCGCAACCAATGCCCTTTTTCGTCGTTGATTATCTCCGGAGTGCCATTGGTAGGAATTTGATGGCGAGAAAATACTAGCCAGTAATCTCCAGGGGAAGACGCCCGGAACCACAGGCGGGTGCTAGTGGGAGTAGTATGCCCAATGATACTGGCACAATCGAGACGGGAATTGGGCCAGGGGCGCTGTTCGGGGTCATAAAAATTGAGATGGGACAAGGTCAAATTGAAACTCGGCTTTATATAGAATGTCTGCGAATTTCAATATTAACTAGAAACGGTTGATATTGATGGTTTAGCGGACATTTAGCTGACAAACACAAGGAACCGAATCATCGGCGCGATATACTTTGCGATCGCGCGTTATTCCTATCGCTGCTTGTTTTGGATTCTAAACTGCTGCCCAGAACCTCTATAAATCAAACGCTGTCAGTCACGCTGCTAAAATTAAACGCCCCCACTCGCACCCCAGGCACAACACTGCTGCCATAGCGTTGGACTGTACTCAGAGCATCCACATCCCGCAGCATTTCAGGCAAACTCTGGTTAAAGCGCAAGTTTTTAATTGGGTAAGCAATTTGACCATCCTCGATCCAGAAGGTGCCATCACGACTCATTCCCGTTACGACTAATGATCGAGGATTCACATAGCGCACGTACCAAGCCCGACTCACCAAAATTCCTCGCTCTGTCTGGGCGATTAGGTCAGCTAGACTTCGATCTGAGCCAGTCATCACAATTGGATACATCGCGCCTGTCGGCTTTTTGCCCTGCTGTGCCGCCCAGTAGCGGCTATAGGAAAGCGTTTGAGGGATACCGTCCTGAATGACTTCTTTGTAGTCATTGCTTAATCCATCGCCAAAGAAAGTGCCTAACTGCAACAGAGGATGAGCGGCATTTCGCTGTACTTGTACGATGGGGCTAAACATTGCTTCGCCCAAACGGTTACCAGCGGGTTTGCCTGACTCATCAGTGCGAGACATAAACGACCGCCCTTCATCTGCTGCGCGTGCATCCAAATTCCAGACGAGCCAAGGGAGCAAAGCGGCGAAAGCGGCTCCATCAAAGACAACTGGATATGCGCCAGGATGGACTTCGCGGGGTTGGCGCGACTTGATTGCCCGCTCAATTAGCTGCTGGGTTAATTCCTCAATTGGCAACTGTTCAAGCGCCCACGCGGAGCGATTAGACCACGAGGAACCATCGCCAATGCGAGAGGTAAAGCTGAAATCTGCCTCTGTAGTTTGATTGCAGGCGCGTAGTCCCCGCGAGTTTGCGATCGCATATAAGTTCGTTTCTGTACTCAGGGTTCCCGAACCATCCACTCCCGCCTTGGCACTCATGGCGCAGACACGCTGGATAATTTCGCCCCGTGCTAGCGGTGAAAGGGTTGCTGTTGCTCGATCGAAGGCTGGGGTGCGCTCTTCGTAAACTTGAGGTTCTAGCAGTGGCACCCACTCCGGATCTTCTGGGGCGAAACGGGCAAGTTCTTCCGAGCGTTTGATGGCAGATGCGATCGCATCTGAATCTAAATCTGTCGTAGAACTAGAGGCGCTCTTGCGTCCGAAGTAACTGGTGATGGTGAGCTTAAACTGAGTGCTACTAATATTTTGGCTAATTTGATTTTCCGAGAAGCGGCTGAGGGATTCTTCACCAGTGCTGAGGCTGACAAATACCTCCTCTGCTTCCGACTGTTTAATAACTTCTTCTAATAGAGAGATCGCCCGATCTTTACTGATTAAACTGGGTGCTGTTGCTAGAGTCACGATAATTCTGAGATTTGTGGATGGTTGAGTCTGGGATGAAGCGATGCGATCGCGTTTTGATTTCGGGTGCGAGGCTTTTCAAATGCCAATCAACAAAATAATTAAAACCTCTATTCCAGAGTGCCAGATTATTCGTAAATTCAGCAACGCTGCAACAGTCAGTCGTTCTGATGTCCGTGAGTTTTCTATCTTTACATCCCAATAGGTTATCCCAGCTTGCTTTATTCTAGTTACAAAATATTACATTTATGCTAAAACAAGGTACTAAAGATAGTATTGACAAGAAAGAAATATTATTTTGCAATTCTGGAATAGAGGCGAGAGATGACCTACGAAAGAATACGAAAATCTTCTTCTTGGAATCCCGCTTCTAACCAGAAAAACAGCCACAGCATTCAGTCGCGCTCTTTTGCAATCCAACCAAAACCTGATTCGCAGCTGCCTCCTACCCAGCAGGAAATAGAAAATCAAGCATTTGACCAGCATAAGTTTGAGGCGACCGGGCTAGAAATACAGGCGAAACTAGGCAGCATAACGCCAGAGGGACAGGAACGACTAACGGTATTACAGGCAAAGATGGATGCCTTTTGGCAGCAGAAAAGAGAAAGTACGCAACGCCAAGGCATTAACTTATTGGAAATCCCCAACCTATTTGCTCCCCGCCAAATATCAACACCCCAACCAATTCAGGCAAAACTGACGATTGGAGAGCCAGGGGATCGGTACGAACAAGAGGCAGATCGGGTAGCGGCTCAAGTCGTGAGTCAGATTAATAACGCACCTGCGCCTAAACAGTCAGCTTCGGGTGAAACTGTCCAGCGAGACGAAATGCCCCAACTGGATGAGGAGGAAAAACTCCAGCAGAAACCAGAAGGCAGCATTCAGCGGCAAGATACGCCCCAACTCGATGAAGAAGACGAACTCCAGATGAAGCCAATAGTGCAGCGTCAGTCTGGAGCGGATGGAATGGCTGCAACAGCGGATC
This sequence comes from Trichocoleus sp. AS-A1, assembly GCF_039962015.1. Classification (NCBI taxonomy): domain Bacteria; kingdom Bacillati; phylum Cyanobacteriota; class Cyanophyceae; order Leptolyngbyales; family Trichocoleusaceae; genus Trichocoleus; species Trichocoleus sp. AS-A1. The sequence goes on from NZ_JAMPKG010000006.1 coordinate 184,293, forward strand.
TGGAAACATCCATCCAACAAGCTAGAGGGAGCGGACAATCCCTCTCAGAAAGCATCCGAGAACCAATGGAAAAGGCATTTGGCGCAGACTTCAGTAGTGTCAAAATTCATACTGATGCCCAATCTCACCAGCTAAATCAATCAATTCAAGCCAAAGCTTTCACTACGGGTCAAGATATCTTTTTTCGGCAGGGGGAATACAATCCAGGGAGCCGCGGGGGACAAGAATTGTTGGCGCACGAGTTAACTCATGTGGTGCAGCAGAATGGGGGTCAGGTACAGCGGCAAATACAGAAATCATCTGAATTGTCCCCTGGCTCTCAAATCATGAGATTGAATGATACGCAGACTGGGGAACTGCCACTCATTCAAGCAAAAGAAATTATGGGAGTGAAAGCGTTTCAAGCAGCAACTTCGGTTTCCTTGTCCCGTCGTCCCTCCGAACTAAAAAAAGTTGATGAAGCACTGAAGAAAGTACAACAGGCAGGTGCAGATAGCATTCTGCTGGGTGAGTTATTAGAGGCAATCGATCGCTGTCTAGATAAATTCTCAGATCTGCATCCTAGAAGATCGGGCGTTATTAGCTTGCGCGACCAAGTTATAGAACAGCAGACAGAAATTAGCCTGAAACTTCAAGATAATGACCAGCAGGCTCCAGCGGAAGGAAGAAGCCGAAGTGGAGCTTTTTCTGCTGAGAAACAAAGTGTTGGCAAAGGCAGCAATTTTAGTGATTTTGACAGCAAGCAATATCGAGTGTCAGGGCGAGCGCCAAATCGGATAATTGAGGAGGTTAAGCGCACGCAATTAGGAAATGGGAAAGTCGTTTATTTCGCAATGGGTTTGGTGACTGGTTTTAACGGCAAAGCACCTCGCGTAGCACCCTATCCACAACCCGTCTCTCTAGGAGATTGGTACCCCTCTGTCACTCATATCAATGGTATGCAAGTAGCGCCAAAATCGGGACTTTTAAGCGCCGCAGCATTGCAAGAATCAGTCAACGAAGCGCTAGATGCTCAAGACGATGCCGCATTAGGACAGAATGCCATAGATGTTCTTTACACCTATAGCGCTCAACGGGGTGGTGTGGTAGCCGATCTGATTGACTGCCTCAAAGGAAAAGTCCAAGTTGACGACGAAGCAACAGAGAAGCAGGAAGAAATCATGCTAGATGCGGTGCGCCGCAAAACACGGGTTACTGTTTCTGCTCACAGCCGAGGAACGATTAAAACTGACAATGCAGTTAGAAATGTACACGAAGTTTTGAAACAAGAATATCTATTATTAGCAAGACAAGACCCCGCAGTTCTCAAAATCTATCAAGATTTTGCTCTGTTCTATCAAGAAAATGATATGGGACTAGGTATAGACCCAGAAATGTTAGCGGCAGCGGCGCGAGAGGAAGCCGCTAAGAGGATGGCTAGCGATCGCGCTAAGGAGGATATGAATACTTATATCCAATTAATTTTTGCCGGAAATGCTGTACAGCATCCGTCTTCAATATTAAAAACCGACCTATATGTGGGTGGATTTGACCCAGTTAGTTTTGCCGTCGGGACTTATAGCCACATTGGTAGCAGGATAGACTCTGCTATTGGTACGGGAGGACACGCTAAATCAACAGTTCATAGCGTGGGTAAAACTAAGGGACATGGTTTTGTCGGGAATTATGTTCCCGCTGTTAGCGATAAAATTGCTAAAGACTTAAGCGGACGGGAAGATATCCAAGACAAGCAAGCTAATCAAGCTTTATCTAATATTGATCCCGAAAGGTTAGCAGAATTAGAGCAAATGGGTAATAACTCTAGAAGGCGTAGGGGTAGGTAGGTTCGTTCGATTAGCGATCGCGTTTCTACTTAATCGTTTGAATTTGCTTTTTCTGCTGTAAATAGTAGGGAAAACTATATTTTATTCAGGTCAAAATTTTGCTGAAAGACGATGTAAATGCTGGTTTAGCAGCAATAAGTAAACCAGATAATTCATCTAAATTAATTTTAAATGAATCGGGTGGCTGCACTATTTCGCTCCCCTTTCCTCCTTCAATCGTTAAGTTGTCGGGAGGACAGTTGCAGGTAGAAATAAGAATGGCAAAAACGGGTGAGTTTTTTACTTTGTTATCACCTTTAGCAGCGGTTCACGGTCAACTAAGCCGAGAATTTTTAGACGCTTTATTGCACAGGCAATTTTATGCCGAACAGGTTTCTAGTCTGAGTTTTGCGATCGCAGTTGTCGGCGATAGCGATCTGCTAGTGGCAGTTCATCATTGGATGCTGGATGCGATCGCACCAGAAGAATTTAAACGTTTATTTCAAAAATTTATCTCGGCAGTGTTATCTGCTATTCCAGAAATTAATAATATGGCTAGTTCTGAAATATCGTTAGCACCGATTCATTCAGAGGAAAATTCTTAAATAATTGGCAGAGTTTTCGGGAATTTTGCTGTTAAATTATCTAAAATTAGAAAAAATAATCTACTTTTTCTGTAGGAAGATAGCGATCGCCTTAGAAATTGAAGATGATAGGGATGCGATCGCATCTCCATTTCAAATCACGAGGAACTGCCAATCTGAATATCGCGCACTCGCACGGGTACGCAGGCGTGAGTCATTTGGGCAATTTGGATCGGTTCACCTTTACCGCAATTGTTAGCACCGCACTGCATCCATTCTGAGGCGGGACCAACTGCATCCACGCTATTCCAGAAGTCAGTTGTCATTGAATGGTAGGTAACATTTTTGAGCATCCCTACCACTTTCCCTTTCTCGACTTTCCAGAAAGCATCGCCGCCAAATTGGAAATTGCGGCGCTGTTGATCGATGGAGAAACTACCAATTCCGTCGATTAAAATCCCGTCTTCGGTGTCAGCAATCATCTCGGCTAAAGTGGCGGTGTGGCTGCCTCCCTCTGGCCCTGGTTCTAGCCCTAAGTTGGGAATGCGAACCATCGGCACGCTTGACCAACTATCAGCATAGGCGCAACCGTTACTGCTGGGGCGTCCGAGTCGATGGGCAGTTTCGCGGTCTGTTAGATAGTCTACTAAAGTACCATCCTTAACAACGTACCAATCTTGTGAGGCAACTCCTTCATCGTCGTAGCCTGCGGTACTGCGTCCTCCCGGCTGAGTGCGATCGCATTTAAAATTCACCCAAGGTGCGGCATATTGCAGTTTGCCTAATTTATCAGTTGTGGCAAAGCTAGTGCCTGCAAAGTTGGATTCGTAGCCGTACACGCGATCGAGTTCTGTGGGATGTCCGACTGATTCGTGAATGGTCAAAAATAAGTTAGTCGGCTTGAGAATGAAAGTCGAACGAATCCCCGAAGGACCAACAGGCGCGTGAACTTTCTCAATCGCTTCTTCCGCAACCCGATCGACTTGGCTAAGGATATCTGACTGATCGATATGCTCATACCCGATGTTCAAGGGTGGGCGTTCGTAACTGCGGCTTTGAGCATCGCCATTGGCGATCGCTGTACAGCCAAATCCCGGATAGCTACGGTAGATTGTTTGGTGAATGAGAGAGCCTTCTGTAGAAGCGAAGGTTTTGTCTTCGCGGCTGAAGCTGAGGTAAGAATAGGCTTTTTTGATGCCGCGATCGCCATAATTCAACAACTGCTCGTTCACATTCAGCAGCAGTTCTGCCTTTTCAGCAATTGGCACCGTAAAAGGGTCAATCTGGATCGGAGTGATGTAAGTATCCCGGTGCGCTTCAACGGGAACTAACTGCACCCGCGTGAGTTGGGAAAGGCGACTGGCTTTGGCGATGTCTACCGCTAAGGCAACAATTCTGGCAACTTCTGCCGGAGTTTTGTTATGGCTGGCAGCGAAACCCCAAGCGCCATCTAGCAGCACCCGCACCCCAAAACCAGAATTGACATTGTCTGACAAATTGCTCAAAGAGCGATCGCGTGCATAAAGATTCTGAGTTCGGTAGGAGCAAAAGCGGACATCTCCGTACTCGCACCCAGCTTTCCGAATCAGGTTGATCGCGAGTTCGCTCAATTCAGTCGTATAGCCTGGGGTTTTAACCTCAGAAATGGGTGCAGGAGCTTGTACCATAGCGATCTCCAATTAAAAACTAAAAATGTAAAATTAAATGCAAAAAGACTCTTTTTTAATTTTACATTTCTAATTCATTCTAATCCCGCCATAAAGCAATTCCACCCAATAAACCTGTCACATTGGGCACGATTTTCGTGTTTGACGGTAACTCAAACGCGATTTTTTTCGCTTCGCCGCCGCCGATATAAAGAGAATCGTAATTAAACAAATGTTGAAGAGATGCGAGCGCTTTTTCTAGACGATTATTCCATTTTTCCTTACCGACTTTATCCAAAGCAGCACGCCCCATCTGCTCTTCGTAGGTTTCCCCTTTGCGAAACGGATGATGACCCAGTTCCAGATTGGGTACCAGTTTCCCGTCTACAAACAAGGCGGAACCAAAGCCGGTGCCAAGGGTAATGACCAACTCAACACCCTTGCCGGAAATTGCCCCCATTCCCTGAATATCGGCATCATTTGCCACCCGCACCGGCTTGCCCAAGCGATCGCTCAGCACGGTTGCCAGATCGAATCCAATCCACTCTGGAGTTAGATTAACCGCCGTTTTCGTCACCCCGTCGCGCACAACACCTGGAAAACCAACAGATACGCGGTCAAATTCACCTGCTGCGGCAGCAAGACTTGCGATCGCATCAATCACAGGCTCCGGTTTGGCTGGAGCTGGAGTCTCTACTCGACTACGTTCTGTTTGTGGCTCTCCAGCTTCGTCTAAGACTATCACCTTGATGCCACTGCCGCCAATGTCAACCGCTAGGGTACGCATACATCTATTCTCTCTATTTGATAATGAATTGATTGCGAATTTTAGATTGACAATTTACGACTCGTGCAAATGTTAAAACTAACCTTTTTACACCGCTAGATTGTAATCCAAAATCCAAAATTCTCTTACGCCTGTGAAGTTGGAGTCGAGGCAGCTACGGAATCGGTTCCAGTTGGAAAGAAAAATTTATTTGTCACCCACTTTGTCAAAATATGAGACAACAGTCCCATTGGCCCTGCAAATAAGCACAACACCAGCGAGTGGATTGTCCAGACACCAGTACGCTGTCCTTCCCAGTAGATATAGCGACCAACGAACAAATCCATTACCAGGAAATGAACCCACCCAATCGCAGCTGCTTTCTCGTCGGCAAAGAATCGAGCAATATCCGCGAGTTGAGGATTGGACATCGCTTGAGCAGATTCCGGTGTAATGGATGTAAAAAACCAATACACATATAAACCTGCTAAAGCCACAAAGGGGAGATAAGATTCCATCACCCGCTTCGTCACGCCCCAGTTGGGTAGAAAAATCATTAGCGCCCAGAAAGGCAGAACAAACAGATTAGCGGCGTTGAATAGTTGAGTAATTGTCATAGATATGAAGAATTAATCTGACTATCGTCATCGTAAGCGACTGTTAAGCAGATTGCCGGTTAGAATCGGTGCCCAGAAACCTACCAATCGTCGCAGGAGCTTTCTGAATGAAGGTCAAAATGATTTTACCGGCTTTGACTGAAGCCCTCAGCCCCCACTGGCGACCGATTAAATATTCGCTGTTTCCGCCACTGGGATTAGCGACGATTGCCAGTTTTTTCAGCGAAGATGATGAAATTATCCTGCAAGACGAACACGTTGAGCGACTGGATTTAGATGATGAGCCAGATTTGGTAGTGATTCAGGTTTATATCACCTCAGCTTACCGAGCTTACGAATTAGCCGACCATTACCGTAAAAAAGGCGCATACATTTGTCTGGGTGGATTGCACGTTACCTCCCTTCCAGAAGAAGCTGCTGCCCATGCGGATACAATTTTCCTGGGTCCTGGTGAAGATACGTGGCCTGAATTTCTCCAAGATTTCCGGGCGGGACACCCTGGTAAAGTGTATCAGTCGAAGCTGCGATCGCTCCTCGGCGTTCCTCCCATTCGCCGCGACTTAATTAAACGCCATCTTTACCTAATTCCGAACTCCATTGTCGTTTCGCGGGGTTGTCCTCACACCTGCGATTTTTGCTACAAAGAAGCTTTCTTTAAAGGCGGTAAATCTTTCTATACGCAACCTGTAGACGATGCACTGGCTGAGATTGAGCGGCTACCAGGGCATCATCTTTATTTTCTCGACGATCATCTGTTTGGCAACGCTGAATTCGCCGCCGCGTTGTTTGAGGGGATGAAGGGGATGGGGCGCGTGTGGCAAGCAGCCGCAACGGTACAATCTATCTTGCAGCCGGGATTGTTGGAAAAAGCAGTCGAATGTGGCTTACGCAGCTTGTTTGTTGGCTTTGAAACCCTTAACCCGACGAATCTCAAAGAACAGCATAAATATCAAAATCTCAATCGAGATTACAGCGCTGCGATTCGCCGTTTGCGGGATTTGGGCGTGATGGTGAATGCTAGCTTCGTTTTTGGCATGGATGACGATGATGAAACCGTGTTTGAGCGCACCGTTGAATGGGCGGTGCAGCAAGGGCTAGAAACTGCCACGTTTCACATTTTGACGCCTTATCCCGATACTGCTTTGTACAAACGCATGGCAGCGCAGGGACGAATTACTCATTCCAACTGGGATTTATACGATACTCGTCATGTTGTCTACAAGCCAACTAAGATGACGCCGGAGGTGCTAGAGGCAGGCTACTGGCAAGCTTATAAAGATTTTTACCGTTGGAGTAATATTTTCCAAGGTGCTTGGGCTAAGGATCGTTGGTCTGACCGGATGCGGCATTTGGTTTATGCTGGGGCGTGGAAGAAGTTGGAGCCAGTTTGGGACGGGATCATTCGGGCAAAGAAGGTGACTCAATGCCTGCCAACTTTGGAAAGTGTTTTAACCAGTTTTGGCGCTCATCCATCCCCGCAACCCCGAGAAAAGTTACCTCTTAAGGGGGAGGCAGCCGTTCTACAAGAGCAGATGCCAGTTTTATAAAAGTCTCTATAATCTTCCAGAGCGGGTTTTCCCTGACCTACAGCTGGGAAACAAGAGAATAGTGGTACAGGTTGCGCGGTAGGCTGGTATTTAGGGAATTGCCCGCTGGAGGGAGCGACCGATATGGAGTTCAAACTAACAAATGCCTTTAAGTTTTATCAGAATTTAGAGCATCAAAATCAAGCGATTGATGAGCTTGAGCAATGGTTCAAAGATAATTACCCAGAGCAGTTAGAGAAGTTTCACCAAGCTTTATTAAATGGCCCAAGCCCCGATCTTGCCCCGGAGGCGATGGAGAAACTGACATTCAAAAGTAGCCAACCGTTGGCTTTGGCAACCTATTCGTCTTCGTCAGAAATTCATCTGAACGATCCGATCATTGCGGGTGGTGACTTGACGTGGGCAGACGCGATTCCTAATGGCGATCGCCATCTCCCCGAAAATCTAGAAGTCGTGGAGAATATTATCGCTCTTGCCAAGCAGCTACAAGTTGCCAGAGACCAGATTGGTAAGCCTTTCCTGATCACCAGTTGGTATCATCACAAACCCTTTGGGGCTAAGGTTCATGGCGCGTCCAAAAATCAACCGATGACGGGCGGTGCTGTTGATTTCAGGGTGGAGGGCTACACCGGGCGACAGCTCGCAAAGATGCTGGATTGGTGGGAAGGCGGTTTAGCGACCTATATGTATGTGCCCTATATGCTGCATCTGGACATGGGTCCCCAGCGACGCTGGCAAGCACAATATCCAGGCTAGGGAACAATTAAAAATTAAAAAGCCTCAATTTTTAATTCTTAGTTTACGCGGTGTGCAACTTTTTCTTAACCTCCCTTGGCAAGAGAGGCAGAAATACAGAAAGTCGCACGCCGTGTTAGTTTCTTAACGAACGCCGGGAAAGTTATTGACAAACTGAATCTGGATATCGGGAAAATTCTCGACAATTTGCACCTTGAGATCGGGAAAAGATTCAACAAATTGCCACTGACCGCACCGTTGGGGAAAAGCGGTGACAGGTTCGACGATTAAATCCGGGGAGGATGAGACAATCTTTACCTTGATATCTGGCAAGCTTTCAACAATTTTTATTTTGCCGTAAAGTGGCTTGCCATTGTAGGTGCAAGTGGCTTTGTTAATGACACTTTGAGCAGAAACGATCGCTCCTAGCGGCAGCGTCACCAGTAGGCTAGTGCCAAATACAACCCAGTTCAACCAACGTTTCATCATCAAGATACCTGGAACAAGTTTAAATCTGCTCAATCTCAATCTATAAATTTAGGATTTGTGACTTTTATATTCTGCTTATTCAGTTAATGTATCCAGTTCCTCTTTGACAACCCGTAGAATTCGATCGAGATAGGCTTGTCGCCACTGTTCTCTCTCTTGTTCTACCTGCTCACTTGGCTGGTAATTCTCAATTTCTTCAATCGAAATCAGACCTTTTGTTTGAGCCAACCGTTCAACTGTATCGAGACGTTCGTGTAGAACAGAGACTTCCCCAGTTAGCGCCAAAACCATTGCCAGTAACTTGTCGCTTTCGGGATTTTCAAAATAAATAGGTTTTTTTCCCTTAGCTTTTTTTGCCATTACTACAAATTCTCTTGAATAACTTTATTTGTATTTCGTCGTTATTGACAAATGGGTAAAAAATGCTGGAAATAGACTTTTTGCAGAAGCCGGGGAAAGGTTAAAGTAACTATTTTTTCCTTCTTTTTTACCCAATCAAATCAACCATCTGATGATTTTTACCAGAAGTCTCATGACGAGTTTTTAGTCAGTCGTTACTCACTCATCACTGATGGCCGATCGCTAATGACTGGTGACTTATTTACTGGCAACCAAGAGAAACCAATTGCCCCGACTGCCAAAACCGCCTCCTTGGGATGTGCCTTTCCAGCCACCTGTAGCAGCAACAGTTGGGGTAATTTTATCTGCTTCAAAACCAGCTTGGCTAGTCAGCGCTACCAAGTCTAGATCGCGCATGGCACTCCACCAAGGTTCGTTGTTATTTTGCGTTTCCCAATCAAACATGAAGGCGCTGTAGGGGTCCATGTTTTGATAAAGGGGAGCTTCCACATGAACCATTAGTCCACCGGGTGCTAGCAGTCGGTGGCATTCACGCAGAATATTCGCGATCGCTGGTGGCGATGCTTCGTGCAACAAAATATGGGAGACGATCAGATCGAACGACTCATCGGGGAAATCTGTAGACTCACCATTCTGCTGCGAGAAGTGTACTCGCTTACCCAAAGCCTCCGCTCTTGCATGAGCGTACCGCAGCATCGGTGCCGCTACATCAATCGCATAAACTTCAGCTTCTGGGTAAGCATCCACATAAGGAAGCGTGCTGTGACCGACGGAACATCCGATGTCGAGAATTTTTCGAGGACGGAAGTTGGGATGCTGCGGCTGTAAGTAATTGCGAACCACAGACTGCCCTAAGTCGTCATTCATTGGCCCTAGACGACCCATTACATAAACGTAAACACCGCGATCGTAGACAGCCCCTGCTGCGATGTCGTTTTCGGTATATTCGCTGTGGTATCCACCCGGCATACAGTGAATATCGACTGCGGTGTGATAGGCGGGTATTTTTAAATCTGCATTTAAGGTTAAAGAACCCAAAGGGCTATCCTTGTCCCGCGCCTGCTCAATTAAATCGACAAGCTGCCGATCGACGCTCGTGTTGACTGAATCCCACATCATTTCTTGAGTGGTACGCCGCAATGCACCCCACATTCGGTAATAGGGTTCGTGCTGCATCAGACGGCGAACTTCATGCCGATCTTGAGGCGATCGCTGATGCTCCTGCTCAAACTGTGGTTTAAGCCGCTTCTCGTAAATTGCTTTATTTCCTGGGGTGATCTGGCTTGTCAGGTAGCTTTTTAAGCTATTGACAAAGTTTTGGCGTGCTAACTCGTCATGGGTCGATTGAGGCAGCATCCGGTGTTGGAATTGTTTATCCATATCCTAATTTCCTAACCCCTTATTGTTTACTCTAACAAGTTATCGTTAGCTTTCAGGGGTTTTGGTGTAGGTAAGCGATCGCTTTCACCGAAAGTTACGCTCATAGGAGCGATCGCTTTCCCCGGAAGTTACGCTCATAGGAGCGATCGCTAACCAACATAAATGCGAGAGCGATCGCGCCTAGGACAAAATCTAGAAGCGATCGCTCTTTCCTCAGTTAAGGACTCAGTTAAGGACAGAATCGCTTACTTGAGGTGACTGGCTGTTTTTTGCCTTCTTCTATCTAGCACTGAGGTAAGCTTCTAGCTTCTCAGAACCCCCAATCAACTTGCCATCAATAAATACTTGGGGAACCGTTGTTCCGCCTGTGACAGCCCGTAAAGAGCGAGTAGTAATTTCTTTGCCTAAGACAATTTCTTCGTAATCCAACCCATGCTCCTTCAGCATCACCTTTGCACGAGAGCAGAAAGGACAACCTACTTTTGTGAACAGGGAAACGATCTGAGGCTTTGCTGCCTCAGGATTGATATAGTTGAGCATTGTCTGGGCATCAGACACCTCAAAGGGGTCTCCCTCCACAACTGGCTCAATAAACATCTTTTCAATCGTGCCATCCTTCACCAGCATGGAATAACGCCACGACCGCTTCCCAAAGCCTAACTCAGCTTTATCAACCAGCATTCCCATGCCTTCGGTGAATTCACCATTCCCATCGGGAAGCAGAGTTAGATTCTCTGCTTCTTGGGATTTAGCCCATTCATTCATCACAAAGGCATCATTGACGGAAATACAGAGAATGTCATCAACGCCATTTTCATGAAAGACCTTAGCCAACTCGTTGTAGCCAGGGAGATGGGTTGATGAACACGTCGGAGTAAAAGCACCCGGTAGCGAGAAAACAACCACTGTCTTCCCAGCAAATAAGTCGTTAGTCGTCACATTCACCCACTCGTTGTCACGGCGAGTGCGGAAGGTGACGTTGGGAACTTTTTGTCCTTCTCGATTAGGAAACATGAATTTCACTCCTTGACTACAAGCGATCTGAATGATGAACTTCTATTAAGCGTACTCATTATGACTACATTTTGTCAAGGCAAAGACTTTTTTAACTTGCTTTCACGGCTAGAGAAACATTAAATAAAACTGGGAAACCTGACTCTGAAGCTTGGGGCTACATAAACGAAGCCTGCTCTGGGCAGGCTAAAATTCTTCAGGCTGCTCCCGGCACCCTTTGGATGCGCCAGCCCCGCCCTGAAGGGTGTGGGCGCATACATTGGGTAGGATGCTCCCATGATTTTCTTGTCGTCTTATCGTCTTCTCGAAGCTCAGAAAAAATGCAGGCAACGGTCGAACAGCTTTCTCGGATTTTGGTTTTTGTAGATTTAACTTTGCCAGAATTAGAGCGTTTACAACCCCACACGCAAGTGCAGAACTACAGCCAAACAGAGATTGTCATGCAGGAAGGCGATCGCCTTCCTGCAAAGCTATATGCTCTCCTGAGCGGTTCCTTACAAGTCGTTAAAACGGCAATAACCGGCAAGGAAACGATTCTCCGTACCTTACCACCAGGAGAGATCTTTGCGGCTCCCGCCTTATTGGGTGATGGAATTGCCCCAGCGACCGTTACTGCTGAGTGTGATTCTCAAATTCTGACGGTAAAACGAGATGCTCTTCTAGAAGCCATTCAGCAAACCCCGGAAATTGCCTTACGAATGCTGATGGTTTTCAATTCTAGGCTGCAACAACTCCATGAAACGGTGCATGGATTGGTTTCTGAGCGGGCAATTGTGCGCTTAGCTAGATTGATTCAGTATTCTGCAACTCGATATGGTACCTCTCCAGCGGCGGAAGGTCAGTGTTTGAAGGAGAAGCTTTCTTATTATCAAATGGCTCGCAGTATTGGTATTACCTATGAGGAGTGCGTGCGACTATTTAAAAGTTTGAAGCCAGTTATGGCTTACAGTCGCGGTGGAAAAATTACGGTGCATGATGCACAGAAATTGGAAGCGATCGCTTCTGGCATGATTAACGAGTAACGAATAAGTGGGGGGTGAAGTTTGCCCAATCTGGAGTTGGTAGCTATTTTGCGATCGCCCAACCAAGAGAGTCATGAAACCTTTTCTTCTTTACTGAACAAGCGCTTTTAGGAACTAGCTAGCAATACTCCCAACACCATTCCCCTCAGCTTGAGCTTTGAACTTTCTTTTCGCTTCGTAGAATCGACAGGCGACAGATCCCAGCGAGTAAAGCAATGCAGCGTTATTCGACGCTCCAACCACAGCACCGATTACAGGCAAGAGTTCGATAAAGCCTAGTCCAACTTTCAGGACTCCAGAACCGCCAACAGACAAACCGAAAATGGCTAGAACTTCGCCTCGTCGAGTTGGATCTTCTAACGGAAAACCGTATGCAGCCGCAATGCGGTAGATCATCTCTGCTTGAAGCGCTGTAACCGCTGCCACATCGACTGCAAACAGAGTGAGCGCTATCGGAGGCACGAAGTTAGTGAGTAATCCAACTCCCCCGCCTTTCAGGGAGGTGTCCACAATAATTCGGTGAGCAAGCTGCTCAGAGCTTTCTAGAGGATATTCTTGTCGGAGCTTGTTTACCTCATTCTGAGCTTTTTGGGCATCAACTTGACCCAATGCAGTCGTTAACCAATTGATGCCTGGAACCTTGGCAGCAAACTTCACGACTGGATTTTCAGCGATTGGGGTGACGATTTTGCCTACGTTTTCCGTTCCCTGCTCCACGAAGCGCACAGCCGCAGATCCAACCGTTTCTCCTACAGCAGTAGTCGTGCTAGTAACGTTTTCAGCAGTTGACTGCAATGTATCAGAAGCCAATTTAGCAAACTGAATTGCTGTAGCGATCGCTTCACTCATTGGGTCTGTGCCTGAACCTTCTTTGCCTGGTACTGCCATAGATTTTGGTAACTTTTAAACTTTAGGCTGACACCTACTTTACAAAAAGCAAAGACTCCGTAGCCTCTATCCTCTGATAGTGATTGAATCTTCTAAAAGTCTGAAATTCAGTAATCAGTCTCATGGCTCAGTTTTTTACAGACACCAGTCTTCGGAAGTATTAGATAAATATGCGATCGCGTTTTCTCTGCTAGATTTCGGTGCTGGAGGCGATCGCTTTGAAATAACTGCCACGCTTCAGCAACTTTAGAACAAACCCAAAGTCAGGGATTTGTCAATCGGTAAAGTAGCACCAATTACTAGCCAGAGTGTAACTAAGGTACCCACTAAGAAAACAACTGTGGCAACTGGGCGACGGAATGGGTTTTGGAACTTGTTAACGTTTTCGATGAAAGGAATTACGATTAAGCCCAAGGGAATCGAAGCATTGAGTACAACTCCCAATAGTTTGTTAGGAACAACGCGAAATATTTGAAACGTTGGATAGAGATACCACTCTGGCAAAATCTCTTGAGGGGTCGCAAAAGGATTTGCCGGTTCTCCTATCATCGCCGGATCGAGAACTGCCAGCCCTACACACAATGCAATGGTTCCTAAAATCACTACTGGAAAAATATAAAGCAGATCGTTAGGCCAAGCTGGTTCTCCATAGTAGTTATGCCCCATCCCTTGAGCTAGCTTTGCCCGCAGTTTTGGATCGCTCAGATCGGGTTTCTTCTTGATTCCTGTCATATCACAAACTCCACTGCTGCCATGTAAAGCGAGTTATTTGCTTATGGCTGTTCAGTTTAGCGATCGCTTGATATTGCTGTCTTGCCTATTCTTCTGAAAATGTTCTAATCTTCCAAAAATCTTAGAGAGCGTCCCTATAGGCTTTTGGCGTAGTTGTAGTATATTGACGAAAGACTCTGGTAAAGTGGCTCTGACTCTTAAAACCTACTTGCTGAAGTATTTCTGCAATTGTCAACTCTTGCCTAGCTAGCAGCAATTTAGCTTTCTCAATCCGACATTTGGTTACATATTGATGCGGTGCAAATCCGGTAGATTGTTTGAACAAGCTGGCAAAGTAATGTGGACTCATCTGAACGGTGGCGGCAATTTCAGCCAACATCAAGTCTTGATCTAAATAGTCGTTGATGTAAGCGATCGCTTCTCTTAACTTGTGAAGAGGTAATCCTCCGGTGTAGTCTGACATGAGCGATCTCTTGACAGAGTATCGCTGTAGCAAATGAGCCGAGAGAGCAGTTGCCATAGACTCAGCGTACAGACGACTATCTACTCCACCTGATTCAAGTTCAGTTTTCAGTGATAAACCAATTTGCTGAATCAGCGGATCGTGTACTTTGAATTGCGGCACTATCTCTACTCGATCTGCATCAACTGATTCATACGCAACACGAGCAAATGTTGCTGGTTCAAGATAAAGATTAATAAACTCAGCTTTGCGATCGCATTTAGCGATTAAATCTGATTGATTGGCGGGAAAAATACCAACATCACCATCTGTATAGCGCTCACTCTGCCAGTGTCCATTTCTTTTTAGTCTTATCTCGAATTGCCCAACACAGATGGTGATAATATGCTGGGCAAAGCAACATTCAGGAAGTTCGTGAGCAGACTGTCGATGATAAGCGAAGTGAATACCTGACCACGCAGAAGTATTACTTGAGAGTACAGGTGCGTTTAGGACAAGCTGCTTCCAAACTTTTTCTTGTGTGAGATCGATATTCGGTAGTTGAGCTTCTGGCATGACTGGTATAGCTTTGCATGGCTATCCTTAGTTTATGGGGTTAACCGAATGAATGTGACACCGGGACACTTTATCCGTGAAAAGAAAAGCTTAAAGCAGTTATTAGAGTTACCTTTTTTGCGATTATTGATTCTGGTACTTACTATTTACCCTGCTATCAGAATGGACAACGATATCGTTCTTTTTCTTGCCGGTGTTGGCGTACTCGTCTTCTATCTCATCTTCTCGGCGCTGACTGAAATGGGGACTAAACTTCCCTGGAAGAAATAGCTAGTTTTGTTGTATGGTGGGCTTCTGCCCACACGTTTTGAAACATTTATAGAAAGATGCGATCGCGTCCTTCTACGCCTAAAATTATTGAAGATCCGCAATCATCCTTGGGCAGAAAGAAGGGCGATCGCACTTGCTTCTTACGTTACTTTTCACAGTTACAGAACCATTGGAAGCAGGCGTTAGGTAAACATTCTCTCAGTTTTCCGTTTTGGGGCTGCTGAGAAAGCTTAAATTATTCAATCATGTATCGTCAAGAAGTTAGAGGCAAACTGCGGAAATCATTGCCTTACTTAGTGACTGGAATAGCATTTTTGAGAAGAGCAGCAGTCTCTTCGGGTTTTCCAGAGGATGGAAAAACCAAAATACTCTTAATTTTGGGGTTATTAACCAATTCTTTTAAGCGATATAACTGCTTATCTGAGATGGCTACTCCCTCATACTTTTCGGCATAATCTAGCTCCTGGTTGAAGTTAGCATCGTTATAAATTTGAATGAAAACTCGATCGATATTCCAATTCTGCCAATCAGCCGCAAAATAACGTTTACCCCAATAAGGATTATGATGGCAAAGATCGAAACTAACAGTGGGGTTAGCTTTCTTCATATCAGCTCTCATTTGCCGCACAAAATTAGTCAAATGGGCGGTGCGATCGACTTTTCCAGGTAATTCAGCATGATAACCAAGGTAATCATCCCACTGAACCGCATCGATATGGGGATACTTTTTGACAAATTCTACTGATATCTTTTTGAAGAAGTTAGCAACTTCTGGGAGTTCCACATCCAGTAAGTAGTGATCGATGCCAGCGTAGGTTTTATCCACCCCAGGCACAATCCATCGTTTAGAAATTGCCAAGTCGAAAATTGGGCTATTTTTATCAATTTTAATGCCCTTCTCAAAATAGGCGTGAACTTGCATTCCCTGCTTGTGCGCCTCATCAATCAGCCAATCTAACCATCGATCTTGAAATTGGTTAGGACAACTTTTATATCCGAGGGTTTGCTGCATCACCTCACTGTTATACATCGTGCAACCATTCCCCCACACTCCATGAATAATTGTATTGATTCCTTGAGAGCGGTAATAACGAACTCGTTCGCGAATCGTTCTTTCGTTAGCATTATTAGTTACTTGATATCGACTTAAATAAATTCCCCTTATTTTCTTCTTCTCCCAAGGATTTTGAGGTGATGGTGAATTTTTGGGGGTTACGGGTAATGCTGAAACTTGTGGTTTGGTTATTGGTGTGCCAGCCGGAGTCGCTTGCGAAAGGGGCGAATTTGTAACAGGTAATGGTATAACTTGTGGCTTTGTTGTTGGTGTGCCAGTCGGAATTGCTTGTGGAAGGGGCGATTTGACAACCGTTACACCCTGGCTAGGCGCAGGGGTCAAAATAGGAGTCGTTGGTTGTTGATTATTTTGTTGATTATTAGGCAAAAATTGGCTGATATTTAGACGATCTAGCTGCCTAAAACCCCAATAACCAACTCCAAACAAAACGATGATTAATGAAAATGGAATACTCGCACATCCACATCCATTATTTTCTTTTTTAGGTGGCATGATAACAAGGGTGATTGTTCAACTCGGAGAGTAACTCTCTTGACTCAATTGAGGCTTGCTTGTAGTAACAGATACTTTGGAAGCGCGGAAGGAAGAATTTAGAGAGAATGGTGGTATATCTAGGTACTTCACTTCGCGATCGCTTAATTCCGCATCACTGCGGCGACAAAAACCAACAACCTGTCCTAAGACTGCGTTCATCGTTGTCAGAATTAATTAAATGACACGAATTGGTTTACAACGTCGTTAAACGACATTAATCTGTTAACGACGACAAATAATGTGTTAATTGACAAGATAAATGGAGGTTAGCGGACTCGAACCGCTGACATCCTGCTTGCAAAGCAGGCGCTCTACCAACTGAGCTAAACCCCCAAACTTGAAGTCGGAACTTCAGACACTTTTGTTATATTAGCTCATCTGCTTCCATTAGGGAAGGGGGTAGAGGAAGAAATATTTAGATGCATATCATCACAGAAGCTTACTCTGTTAGGTTAGGTGATGAACCAGCGTAAAACATTTTTACTCATTGCTGTTGAGTGGGGAAATGACCCAAGTTGTTGTAGCTTTCTATAAATTTGTCAAGTTGCCAGATTTTGCCGATAAGCAAGACCCCTTATTGTCGCACTGCAAAAGACAGGGTATTAGAGGGACAATTCTGCTGGCAGCAGAAGGTATTAACGGGACGATCGCGGGTTCTCGTGAAGCAATCGACTCAGTTTTATCATTTTTACGCTCCGATCCGCGCCTAGTTGACTTGGAGCATAAAGAGTCTTATGCCGATTCTCCGCCGTTTGACCGGATGAAGGTGCGGTTGAAGAAAGAAATTGTCACCTTGGGATTGCCGGAAATCGATCCGAGCGATCGCGTCGGCACTTATGTCAGTCCACAAGCGTGGAATGAACTGATTTCCGATCCAGAGGTGACGATTATTGACACCCGCAACGATTATGAGGTAACGATTGGCACCTTCAAACGAGCGCAAAATCCCAAAACCGCCTCATTCCGGCAGTTTCCCGCCTATGTTCGCAATAACCTCGACCCGAGCAAACATAAAAAGGTAGCTTTATTCTGCACTGGCGGGATTCGCTGCGAAAAAGCGACATCGTTTATGATGGCTCAAGGGTTCCAAGAGGTTTATCACCTCAAAGGCGGCATTCTCAAGTATTTAGAGGAAGTTCCCCCACAAGACAGTCTCTGGCAAGGGGAATGCTTTGTCTTCGATCAACGGGTTGCTGTACGCGAGGGTTTGGAGATAGGAACGCATGAAATGTGCCCTCGTTGCGGTCATCCTATCTCCGAAGCGGATCAAACTTCGCCTGATTATCAGCAAGGGATTTGCTGTCCCTACTGTTGCGATCGCTTCACCCAGGAAAAATAGGTAGCACCGTAACAAAGGTGGCGACAAATTAATTTGGGCAGATTCTCAGGATACGCGATCGCAGTGCAAAGCTTACCTTGCAAGCGGCTGTGTTTTCCTTGTTGCGACATCAGCTTGGAGTGCTAAGTCTGTTCGCCCTATCCTGGTGGGTATAAGAGCGATATAAGCGCGATCGCTTCCATGCATTGCAGACATGGATAAATAGCGATCGCTCTTATCCTTGCACAAGAGAAGATGGGCGATTCCCTGCGGGATAGCTTTGCTTCACGGAAATTTTACTTAGGCGAATAATTTCCGTACATAATTCAATATTTTAGAAGTTTTAATGAAGTTTGATTTGCCGTCCTTGACGGTTTCACAAATAGTAGCTTTCAATATAGTTAACTCGTGTTGGATGTTACAAGGCTAGAGTGAAATTTCCCAGTATTTCAGGGGAATAAAAGAGGCGTTCGCGCCTCTTTTATTTAAGCTGCATTGTATAGGCACTGGTTATACATATTAATTGTCTTGAGTTTTTTACTTAGCGAATAAATGTTTAAAATTAATATCCAGGAAATAGAAGCTGTAAGTTCTAGGTTCCAAGAAACAGCCTCAGAGATTGTTTCAAATACTCAAGGTGCAGTATCAGAGGCAATCTCAACAACCCAAGAGGCTACAGATAGTGCAATTCAAGAGGTTTCCAACTCAGTCACTTCCATAGCTTCTACGTTTCAAAAAACAGCATCAGAGATTGTTTTAAATACTCAAAATGCAGTATCAGAGGCGATCTCAACAACCCAAGAAGCTGCGAGTAATTTAATTATTGAGGCTCAACAAACTTCTAGCGCCGTTACTGGCGCTGCAACAATTGCTGCACAAGAGGCATTCAAAGTTGCTCATAATATTAAATTTGAGAACTTACCTCACAACTTACAACTGAAATTTCACCGAGCTGGGGTACGCGAAGGCATTCGTAATGTTCAAGAAGCTGCCAAGGTGTATGAGACGATTCCAGCACAAACTCGCGCTCAAGGATATGAGGCGATTCGCGAGTTTTGCAGTGATAAGGATTGGAGCCATATAAAAGCACACGTTAACGGTGGAGGAAAAGAAGCTTCAAACGGCATCTTCGAGAACTTCCGAATCAACCGATCTCGTGGTGGAGTTGATATGACTCCTGAAGAACTTGCAGCAGCACGTAAAGTCCTTGGCGATGCAGCTTTTAAAGCAAGTTTAGAGCAAGTAATTGGAGCCGTTGTTCAAGGTGCTTTGGTAGCAGCGGTGATTGAGCTTGTCTTCTCAACTTTAGAAAATTCACTATCCTTTGCTGAAGGAAAAATTACGCAAGATGAGCTAATTCGTAACGTTGCTATTTCAACAGCAAAAGCTGGATTAGCTGGTGGTGTAATTACAGGCATCTTGATGTGCATCTGTATAATTTTCCCACCAATTGCGGCTCTACTTGGTTACGCTGCTGTTCCTCTTGCAGTGATTGGTATCGGCTTTATGTGCGTTCGCGCCTGGGAAATCTTCATCCGTGCAGATAAGCTTTTTGGAATTACTGAAGAACTGGTAAAATTTACCCAAAAGATTGAGCAAACCATTCTGAATTTTGACGCTTTGGGATAAGCGATCGCTCTTTGTAAAATTCAGTTTATACGCGCTCAGCTCCTACTAAAAAATCTCCAATTTTGAATGAACGGTGGGAGCGATCGCGCTACTTAGTTAACCGATAATTCTATAAGTCTTTAAATATGATAGAAAATATGGCTGCTAGCGCATTTTATCCTTTGGCAGGCTTGTTTGAGGCTCTTATCAAAGAAGTTTATGCTGAAAAACAAAGAAAACACGAACAGCGAATGAAAGAACTTCAAATTATTTCTGACTCTAGCCTTCGTGATGCTTATGTACAGCAGCTTTTACTTGATAAATTTCTTGCTCCTGTTGAGAATGCACAGCATCAAATTCAAAATACAGCTAAATACGCACAGTATTTAGCAGAAACCTTTAACTATTACTATCAAGACCACATCGCAACAAAAGAAGAAGCGAAAGAAATATGTTATCAACTTCGGGTTTTAGCCATTAAGATATCTCAAGTTGATTCACTCTATGAATTAAAAGTAATTTATCAAGTAGCTACTCTGTTTGTTTATCAATTATCAAGACTTCAACACAAAGAACGCAAATACTCTTTAGAGAGAGCGCTCCGCAAAAACATATTAGATGTATTAAATACTTGCATTGCTGTTGAGACAAATTTTCAAAGACGAGTTGATTTTATGGGTGTTAACTGAGGTGAAAATTGCCAGAACAAACCAGAGAAACTGAGCCAAGAATTAGAAACTAGATAAAAGAATCACGATTGTGCTGTGTCATCGATGCATCAGTAAAACCTCGGCCTGTACCAAGTTTGCAAGTTGAGAGAGGGACGCTTTTTAGCTTCCGGTGGCGTGGTTGAGATGCGATCGCTTACTGGTTTGATGGTTTGTTCTTCTTACCGCACTGGAGATAAGAGCAAAGTCTGAAAGAGGGCGGCTACAGTGCAGCCACCCTCAACAAAATTAGGCCACTACTTGGCGAACGCGATCGCCAACACCAACTCGATCGCGTTCGCGGGCATCAACTGCAAGTACGAGACACAAAGCAGCGATCGCTGTTTGCCATTCCTGACGCACTTGGGCATCCTCTACAGCCTCAAATAATCCTACCAGGCGAGGAGTTGAGCGTTCTAGAGCGAGACGGGGAACGGGACGATGCAGCTCAACTAAGCGCATCAGGCTTTCCTGACGCTTTAGGAAATTAACCACCCATTGAGTCGTATGATCGGGACCATCTGGGACGCGCTGCACCTTTAACTCGTTTTTGAGCCAATCATAAAAAGGCGGTAGCTTGTCTTCCAAAACGGTCTTTGCTATAGGCAAAGTTTGTTGCAGCAACGCGATATTTAAACTATCTAGTTTCTGCTGAATTGCAGGCGAGTTGAGCAAATCCTGCAAGCTGAATGAGAGTAGCGTTTCTACTTCAGAAGTCGATAGGTTGAGGTGTTGAGTAAAAGTATTCAGCATGGTTAATTTCTTGGTGACTGAGTATTAGTATTGCAGTTTGAAGATGGTGGGACTATGAGCTACCTCAGTTAGTCGCCACTTATTTTTGTTGGGGATTTTCCGAAAGCGTCAGCAGAAAAGCTAGATTTTCTTCGGCTTTCAAAGCGTGGGGAGCATTGGCAGGCATGAAGATAAAACCGCCCGGTTCAAGTGCTATTTCTTGCCTTTGCAAAGTTAATAGCCCTCGCCCTTCAATGACGTGGACGGTTGCATTTCGAGGCGAGGAGTGTTCAGAAATATTTGTACCTGCGGCTAGACACAACAGCGTGTATTGACAGCAGGAATCTTTAAGCAAAACTTTGCTGAGGACTCCCTGCTGGGGATACTCAATCTTTTCTGACAATTGAATCGCTAAAGATGGATGAGGTATCAGTGTATTAGTCATGATTGATTCACTTTTTTAGGCGCGTTTTGCACGCAGGACGATGTAACCCAAATCCTGTTGATATTGCTGGAAGACACAGCGCATTGCCAAAACTCGTTTCCGCAGCGCTGGGCGCGTCAGAACATTCCACAGAATCCGGAGGGTATCCACAACGCCTTCGTCTTGAAGTACCCGATGCAGATTCAACAAACCCATTGACCCGGTTTGATGCTGTTGTACTTGCAGTCCAGCAGCTTCACAAGCAGCCAGCCAATTTGCCTGGGATAACGGGGTAGAATTGACCCGAATTACCTGTGCTAAAGCTTGATGAATCTCTGCTTCCTGGTTACGGGCGAGTAATTCGTGGCAAAGAAATTTGCCTCCTGGCTTCAAGCGATCGCGCACCCCAGCCAAAATCTTGCCTTTCCCTGGTACAGATTGCATGGTTAAAATCGCTTCTGCCAAAACATAATCAAACTGTTCGGAAATGGCATCCAGGTGGAACACATCGCCCTCAATGATTTCCACCTGAGCTGTTAACCCTGCCGCCTCAATGTTGGCACGGGCACGGGCTACACTTTCGGGGTTTTTCTCTACGCCGACCACCCGCACGCCGTAGCGTTGAGCCAGAGCGATCGCGCTGTAGCCAAAACTAGAAGCTAGTTCCAGAACTGTCTCACCTGCTTGGAAGTCTGCCCACTCAAACAATTGCTCTGTGGCAATTCGTCCGCCAGGTCGCAACATTTTCTTTCCGGCTGCGGCTAGAACTTGATGTCCGGTGGCGGTTTGGAAGTCGAGGGTAGCGTTGGTCATTTCCTTGACCCTCCTGTGTGGTGATATCTTCACTTTGACAGGAAGGTTCAAGTAAGTCTTTGAGCTAGCTCATATTGGGGGAATTATCTACAGCAGTTCTCTATGAGATGTAGTAAAGTTTCACCCCACCCCTGCCCTTTCGGCGAACGGGCAGGGGTTCAATATTCGCCCCTCTCCGTAAACGGAGAGGGGTTGGGGGTGAGGTTCCTTAGGATTGTGGATTCAATAAAAGCAGGACTTACGCAGGTACGCTATAGGTAGTGGCATAGGGGCTGATAGAGCTACATCAAAAAAAACTAATTAATTGAGCCTGAGCATGTTAGTCTCAAGTCGAGTAGAGATTGA
>NZ_JAMPKG010000007.1:0-206380 GCF_039962015.1 Trichocoleus sp. AS-A1
AGAATATTCTCCTCAATGAGGGCATCCGGGCTTGGATGGCTCCTCAGGATCAACCCCACGAGAACTTTATCTTCCCTGAAGAGGTTCTGCCTCGCGGTAACGCACTGTAATGTCAGGAGTGAAATATTGAGTTAATTTTCTCTAACTCAGCATGGGCGGGGCGATCCCGCTCCTACAGCACTCCTCATTGAACGATACCCCGCCACTTGCGGGGTATTTTTTTTCAAGCCAGCCCACATCTGCTCTAGCCTGTGCTAATCTAAATGAAGGGAATGAATCCTTAGCGATTTTTCCCCTACTCCTTTTGAGAATTAGACCGTTCAGGCAACAAGGAGGTGATGCCCATGAGTGATAGTAGTAAATTTATGGGTCATCAAATTAGCGTTAACCGGCTGAGCGTCGGAGCTGTTCTCTAAAAGCCGGTTTTAATCCCCTAGTGGGATTAACTAAAGGCTGAAAGAGCTAGGCTGGTATTTTGAGTTCCTTCCGACAGTCTGGTGCTAATTTGAAGACCCGCTAGACCGCCCTCACATTGAGTGTAATGGTGATACCAAAACGCTTCCCGTGGGGGCGGATAGTTTTTTAGGGACTTTTTTTCAGGAAGGCGATGGCGTAGATACTCAGCGAGCTGGCAATTAACAAAGCATTCATCAGCTATCAAGTTAGCCAGGGAAGCAGTAGAAGAGAAAATGAAAAAAGTTTGGAGAAGCGATCGCCCAGATTAACAAATTAGTTGCTGTTGCTGCATCTCAATAGAAACAAAGCATCATCTACGAGAAATTTTGTACAATAAGGTGACGCTAACACTGACAACAGATGATAGCGATGGGTTGACAACAAAAGACTTTGATAGGGCGCAAGTCATTTTTAAAGAGTGACTTAGGTCATCCGAAAAATAACACGAAAAATCTCAATAAGCGCTCTAGCAATCATTTCAGGCGCTGGTGAGGTGGTGGCACCGTCCAATCTGTGTTACGATGACTTGAAAAATCAAGAAGGATTGTCACTCTTTCTGAAATATCTTTCTGAAAAAGTGTGTGTGAGGAAAAGAGGAAAGATGGCTAAATTAATGTGGAAATCTCTGCTAGTAAGTCCAGCAGTTTTGGGAGCGGCACTCGTGCTTTCTTCAGCTGCGATCGCAGCTGAAAAGCCCGTAACATCTGAAGTAATTCAGCCCCAAACGACTGAGGCAAACCTACCGAAAGTTCAGTCAGTGGCTTTGGTTACTGCACCCCAAGCCCCGGAAGCTAACTCAGCCCCCGTGTTTTCAGCAACCGCTAAATCAGCCGAAGCGCTGAGTGCAGTTGAAGTGGAAACGCCAGAACAGTTAGCAGTAGCGCCGATTCAAGATGCAGCAACCGCCAACTCGGCAGAAGCGCTAAAGGTAGAGAAGCTCGATAGCACGTCTGTACCTGTAGTGCCAGCAGTAGAGACGCCAAAACAGTTGGCAGCAACGCCCATCCAGGACGCAGCAACCGCCAATTCAGCCGAAGCTCTAGGCGTAGACAACAGCGTGTCGGTTCCAATGGCAGCACCGACGAACACCAAGCTGGCTCAAAGCGCCCCAGCAGGAAATACAGTTGACAACAACAGCGTTTTAGAACAAATCAATCGCTACAGTCGGGAAGGAAATAATTCCCAAAGCCAAGTCACAAACGTCTCCCAACTGTCAGACGTGGAACCAACCGACTGGGCATACGAAGCGCTGCGAAGCCTAGTAGAGCGCTATGGCTGTATAGCAGGATATCCGGATGGCACCTATCGGGGCAACCGGGCAATGAGCCGTTATGAATTTGCGGCGGGTTTGAACGCTTGTTTGCTGCAAATCGAGAAATTAATTGCCGCGTCTACAGCAGATTTTGTTACCAAAGAAGATTTAGCCACACTTCAGCGGCTGATCGATGAATTTGGGGCAGAACTGGCAACCCTCCGGACGCGGGTAGATAACCTGGAAGGACGGGTGACGTTCCTAGAAAACCATCAGTTCTCGACAACCACCAAATTGGTGGGTGAAGCGATCTTTGCTGTCACGGACTCGTTTACGGGTGATGTTAGCGTTAGCGACTTGGATGTGGATGTCGATGACCGTGGCACCAACACCATCTTTGGAGACCGGGTACGTTTAGACCTGCAAACTAGCTTCACAGGTCGAGATGTATTGCACACTCGTCTCGCCGCTGGGAACCTGGGACTTTTAACCCCCGACACATTCGAGGGAACTCAGACTTTTAACCTCGGTTTCAACAACGACAACAGCAATGATATTGGCTTAGACTGGCTGGCGTATGAGTTTCCGTTTGGCGCTTCCCAAGTTTACATCTCAGCCACTGGAGGACGCCATTCCGACTACACCCCTGTTTTGAATCCTTACTTCTATAACGGAGTCAGTGACAGTGGTAGCGGCTCACTCTCAACCTTTGCTCAGTACAGCCCCATTTATCGCATCGGGGGCGGTGCTGGTGCTGGTCTGAGACTGGGTGTCGGTCGGGCACCAATTCTCGGTCCCACTTCATTAACGGTGGGTTATCTAGCAGATAATGCCAATAATCCTGCCGATAGCACACCGCTTGGACTAGGTATTAATCAGCATGGTGGTCTGTTCAACGGTGACTATTCTGCTCTGGCGCAGCTAAATTTCACTGTCAGCGACCGATTCGGCTTGGCGGCTACCTACGTTCACGGTTACCATAGTTCCGGCAACTCGATATTCGACAGTGGCAGAGGCCAGGGTGTAGTTGGTACCGCTTTAGCCAATAATCCAGGGGTTATTGGTCCCTTCGTTTCATCCGCACTTGGTATATCAGCTGACGCAAGTCCAACGGTCAGTAACTCCTATGGATTACAAGGTGCTTTCCGATTGGGTGACAGAGTTTCACTCAGTGGCTTTGTCTCTTATAGCGACGTCACAGTGATTGGTGACGGAGATGGTGAAGTCTGGAGCTATGGATTAGGGGTAGCCTTCCCTGACCTAGGGAAACGGGGTAACGTTTTGGGGATCTTCGCCGGTGCCCAACCCTATCTGGGAAGTCTCGAACTTGAGGGTGCTCGGGTTCCAGTTGGTAAAGATCGACCCTACCACATTGAAGCTTTCTACAAGTACCAGCTGACGGAGAATATCTCTGTTACTCCTGGAGTTGTCTGGCTGACAGCTCCCGGTCAAAGCAATGATAACGACGACGCTGTTATCGGTACGCTCAGAACTACGTTCAGCTTCTAGTGGCACAAAAGCTAGGCGGCTGGGTTATATAGCTTGCCTAATATTATGAAATGAAATCAGTAAAGCCTCGCTCAATGCGGGGCTTTTTTGTATGATTTATTACCTAATGCAATTTCTGGGCTGTGGTAGGATGACAGGAAAAATTAAGAAGGATGTCAATCTTTCTGAATAAGGTGTGTGTGAGGAAAAGAGGAAAGATGGCTAAATTTATCTGGAAATCGCTGGTATTCAGCCCAGCAGTTTTGGGGGCAGCATTGGTGGTTTCATCGGCAGCGATCGCTGCACAAACGCCTGCTGCTAAAGAAGTGATTCAGCCCCAAACGGTAGAGGCACTACCAGAATTGCAGCCAGTAGCGATCGCTACTGCGCCAGAAACCCCAACAGTCAGCTCAATCCCTGTATTTTCAGCTACCGCTGAGAAGTCAGAGTTAGAGCAGAAAGTTGTTGCGACGGAAGCGCCAGAACAGTTGGCAGTCGCACCCAGCCAGGAGCCAGCAACCGCTGACTCAGCTCAAGCACTAGGGGTAGAAACGATTGAAGGCACATCTTTGCCTGTGATGCCAGCTGCCGACTCAAAGCTGGCTCAAACAGCTCCAGCAGGAAATACAGTTGGCAACAACAGCGTTTTAGAACAAATCAATCGCTACAGCCAGGAAGGAAATAACTCCCAAAGCCAAGTCACAAACGTCTCCCAACTGTCGGACGTGGAACCAACCGACTGGGCATACGAAGCGCTGCGAAGCCTAGTAGAGCGCTATGGCTGTATAGCAGGATATCCGGATGGCACCTATCGGGGCAACCGGGCAATGAGCCGTTATGAATTTGCGGCGGGTTTGAACGCTTGTTTGCTGCAAATCGAGAAATTAATTGCCGCGTCTACAGCAGATTTCGTTACCAAAGAAGATTTAGCCACACTTCAGCGGCTGATCGATGAATTTGGGGCAGAACTGGCAACCCTCCGCACGCGGGTAGATAACCTGGAAGGGCGGGTGACGTTCCTAGAAAACCATCAGTTCTCGACAACCACCAAACTCGTGGGTGAAGCGATCTTCGCTGTCACGGACGAGTTTAGCGATCGCGAGGACACCAATACCATTTTTGGCGATCGCGTTCGTTTAGACTTCCAAACCAGCTTCACGGGTCGAGATGTTTTGCACACCCGTCTTGCGGCTGGTAACACTACACCTTTTCAACCTAATGGTTCATTCGAGGGCAACCAGACCTTTGACCTTAATCCCGGTAACAACAACGATATCGCTTTAGATTGGCTGGCGTATGAGTTTCCCTTTGGAGCTTCCAAAGTCTACATTGCCGCTGCGGGAGGAATTCATGCCGACTACGCTCCCGTCCTCAACCCTTACTTTTATGACGGAGACGGAGGTACCGCCGCACTTTCGTCATTTGCTCAGCAGAGTCCTATTTATCGAATCGGTGGCGGTGCCGGTATCGGGATCAGGCTCGGTGTAGGTACAGCACCGATTCTCGGTCCTACTTCCTTGAGCCTGGGTTACTTGGCAGATAATGGCAATAATCCTGGCTCATTTACCAGACCTGATGGCGGAACCAGTGATTTTGGTCTATTCAACGGAGACTATTCGGCGTTGGCGCAACTGAATTTTACAGTTAGCGATCGCTTGGGCTTAGCTGCCACCTACGTCCACGGCTACCATAACGCGGGTGACGGGATTTTCGACCTTGGTGGAAGTCCGCGATCGGCTGGCGGTAGGCCGGTAACAGGTACTCTCGGAGCTAACGATCCAACTCTTGCAACTGGAACAGGCGCTCGGTTTCCATTAGTACTGGCTAGGGATACCGCACTGATCACTAACTCCTATGGTCTTGAGGCTGCCTTACGACTGAGCGACAGATTCTCCCTGAGCGGCTTCGTTGGTAAGACTGATATTAGCGCGGTTGAAAATAGTACCAGAGGCGAGGTCTGGTACTACGGATTAGGTGTGGCTTTCCCCGATTTGGGTAAGCGGGGGAATATCCTGGGAATTTTTGCAGGTGTAGAACCCTACTTGGCAGGTCTTGAAGTTCAAGGCAGCCCAGTCGGGATTAAGAACGATCTCTCTTATCACCTCGAAGGATTCTACAAGTACCAGCTGACGGATAACATCTCCGTGACTCCCGGCATTATCTGGATTACTGCTCCCAACCAAAACAACGATAACGAAGATGCCGTTATTGGCACGCTCAGAACAACGTTCAGCTTCTAGGGAGACGGAAGTAGTAGCCCGCACATTGCTAGGACAGGTGGTAATGGGTAAGGGGTGATTACTCCCTCTGTCCCTCTTCTCCCTTGATCCCCTGCTCCCAGCTTTTGTGTCGTAAATTTTGCGAACCCGGTTATGCCCCGTATTAGCGGGGCTTTTTTATTGGCGAATGCTTAAACCGGCAAACTCCGGTGGAGAACCGGGGTATACTGGAATAGACGATCCCTCACACTCGATCTCAAGCTTGTGGAACTTTCCTGTAAAACAGAATATGCGCTGTTGGCTCTGTTAGAGCTAGCGTGTCACTACAACGACAACGAACCGTTACAAATTCGGCAGATTGCGGCTCAACAAAATATCCCCGATCGATATTTAGAACAGCTGCTGGCGACATTGAGGCGTGGCGGTTTAGTGCGTAGCCAACGTGGAGCAAAGGGAGGCTATTTGCTGTCGCGGGAACCTTGGAAAATTACGCTCTTAGAAGTTGTGAGTTGCCTGGAAGGATTGGATGCCAAACCTTCTGAGAACAACAACACTTCCAAAACGGTAGAAAGTGCCGTGGTAGAGGAAATCTGGCAGGAAGTGCATCAAACAGCTAATTCGGTCTTACAAGGATACACGCTTCAAGATTTAGCAGAAAAACGGGATTCTAGGCGTCAGCTTGACATCATGTATTACATTTAAAAATTAAAAATTGAAAACTAAAAATTTAAAAAGAAGCATACTTCTTTTAATTTTTAATTTTGCACTTTTTAATGATTGATGTTGACTTCTGACTCCTCATAACCAAGAAAAAAACTAAAATCTATGCGGATTGCTCAAAACATTACAGAATTAATCGGTCGGACGCCTTTAGTACAGTTGAACCGCATTCCCCAAGAGGAAGGCTGTTTGGCTCGGATCGTGGTGAAATTGGAGGGTATGAACCCAGCTGCCTCGGTCAAAGACCGCATTGGGGTGAGTATGATTAATGCGGCAGAAGAGCAGGGGTTGATCCACCCAGGCAAAACAATTTTAGTGGAACCGACTTCTGGGAATACGGGTATTGCTCTAGCGATGGCGGCAGCAGCCAGGGGCTATCGGCTGATCTTGACAATGCCAGACACGATGAGTACCGAACGACGGGCGATGCTGCGGGCTTATGGAGCAGAACTGGAACTGACCCCTGGCATTGAGGGGATGAGCCGCTGCATTCGTAGGGCGCAAGAAATTGTTGACAGCACGCCTAATGCTTATATGCTGCAACAGTTTAGCAATCCAGCCAACGTCCAGATTCACCGGGAAACCACTGCTGAGGAAATCTGGGAGGATACGGACGGGCAGGTGGATATCCTGGTCGCTGGAGTGGGCACCGGCGGCACGCTTACGGGTGTTGCAGAGGTGATTAAACCACGAAAACCGGGTTTTCAAGCGATCGCCGTCGAACCCATCAGTAGCTCAGTGTTGTCCGGCGGACGCCCTGGCCCCCACAAAATTCAGGGCATCGGTGCTGGGTTTATTCCCCAAGTGCTGAAAGTTGAGCTGATTGATGAGGTAATCGCAGTGACAGATGATGATGCGATCGCCTACGGTCGTCGTCTTGCTCGTGAAGAAGGACTGCTTTCCGGCATTTCCACGGGTGCTGCCCTCTATGCTGCCATCAAGGTCGCTCAGCGCCCCGAAAACGAGGGGCGATTGATTGTCATGGTGCAGCCTAGCTTTGGAGAACGCTACTTAAGTACACCCCTGTTCCAAGATCCAGAACCGCGAGTGCCAGCTGTGCTGGGTTGACGCTACAGTAACTGTTAGTGGTCATTAGTTAAAAGCTCATGAGCTATGAGTCATTAGTCATACCTCTACCTACTAATGACTCATGCCTCTGACAGAAAGCTATTTCCATGACAGATTCCACTCACTACGACACCCTTGATATTAGTCCCGCAGCGACTCCGGTACAGATCAAGCAAGCTTACCGGCGTCTAGTGAAGCTGTTTCATCCAGATGGTAATCGCGAAACAGCGAACCACGAGCAAATTGTCCGGATTAATGCTGCTTACGAAATACTGGGCGACCCTCAACAGCGGCAGTCTTATGACCAGATGCTGCTCAAAGATCGCCTGAGACACGAACAATCTGTTAACAATCATCCGTCGCGACGAGCCGAATCATCAGCGACATATACTTCGGCGCGATCGCAGCGATACCAGCAAGCCGATGCTTCGGCGCGATCGCAGCGGCAACAGCAAGCCGACACCGAAAACCGATACTACGCGCATCGACAACAGCAAGCCAACGCTGAAAACCGATACTACGCGCATCGACAGACAGCAATAGATGCCGACGAACAACTGGAGCAATGGCTTCAGAAAGTCTATGTGCCGGTCAATCGCTTGATCTGTCGCATTCTCAATCCTCTGGCAGACCAACTAGACCAACTTTCAGCCGATCCTTTTGATGATGAACTGATGGAACAATTTCAGGCTTACCTGAAAGAGTGTCGTAACTATCTCAAACAAGCTCAGCTGGCTTTTCGTTCTTTGCCTAATCCAGCCAATGTTGCTGGCGCAGCAGTTCACCTTTACTACTGCCTCAATCAAGTAGCAGATGGCATTGAAGAGTTAGAACTTTTTACGCTCAACTATGATGAAGGCTACCTGCACACAGGTCAAGAACTTTTTAGAATTGCCACTGGTTTGCGCTGCGAAGCGCAATACGCAGTCAAAGACATTGCTTAACCATTAAAAATTAGAAACTAGCTTTTTTTTCTCGTTACCAGTAGGGGCTTTTTCTGTCCCGTCCCCTACTGTGGTAACGGGGCTTGGATGAAAGTACAGCCTCCCCAGTGACCAAAACAAAAATAAAAATTTAAGAATTTCTCAATTTTTATTTTTTAGTTGTTTCTCTGGGATTCCAACGCATTACATCTGTCCAAGGAGCTTTTTTAACTGTAAAGTCACAAGACAAAATGTGAGTAACGGAATTGCCCGTCTCACTCGTAGACCTCAATAAATGTAGCACCAGCGTTAGAGAAAAGTGCAGCGTACTCTCAGGACTAGAGAGTTTTTTGAGTTTGGATGGATCAAAAAGGGACGCTGAGATTTTCAAAACATCGGTTTGCAAGTCGCGCTGGAGAACGTCTTCAACAGTTATTTTTTCTTTAAGAATTTTTCCAGATCCAATGAAGCTATAAACTTGACGCTGGGAGAGATCCAGAATCATGCTGGGCGTCAGGCGAATCACTCGCCGCGATCGCCCGTCGAAATCTGTCAGCGAACTGCGATCCCAGTCTACGTCAATTGAATGCTCCGCAGATTTATTGTCAATCTGGATCGATAGTTCGCGCAGTCGATCTAGTTGGTATCGCTTTTCCAGCTTAAATTGGATATCGACGCGATCTCTTAGATTTTGTGCTTCCAGTTGTCCATTTAAGGATTCTCGATCGAGATGGACTATCACTTGATTTCTATCTACCGATTTAAAAACTCGGTATAAAACGTAGGTGACACAGATGATGTAGACAGTCAAGATGAATAAATTGCGGTCATCCAAAATTAGTAATTAGTGATTGGTAATTGTTAATTGGGGAAAGTTTTTAATTACAAACTTTACTTTTTGAAAAAAAGAAACTTACTTATTTGTACTTTAGAATTAAGTAATTAAAAACAAAAATTTTTGTCTCCCATTAATTTTTAGCAAAAAATTACAGGCTATAAGAAAAGTAATTTATGAACATGATGCTAGTCATCCTTAACTGTGGAAAAATTATCAAACCAGCCGCGCCGCCAGAAAAAGTAAATTAAACCAGATGCGATCGCTATCATCAATGCCCAGCAAAGCGGATAGCCTAAATACCAGTTTAGTTCCGGCATATTGAATGGTGATTTTTCTGTATTAAAGTTCATGCCGTAGATTCCAGCAACAAAAGTGAGGGGAATAAAAATACTAGAAATCACAGTCAAAAGCTTCATGACTTCATTCATTCTGTTGCCAACCGAAGACATATAAACATCCATTAACCCAGAGGATAGTTCTCGATATGTTTCCACCATGTCCATTACTTGAACCGCATGATCGTAACAGTCTCTTAGATAAATTCGGACTTCTTCACAAATAAGAGGACTCCCATCTCGAATTAAGGAATTTATGGCATCTCGCTGGGGCCAAATAGCGCGACGGAGTGCCAACAATTCGCGCCTAACTTGATATATTTTGTCTAGAGTCTTGCGTGTAGGATTGGCGATAACTTCTTCCTCTAAATCTTCAATTCGCTCACCATAAACTTCTAAAACCGGAAAAAATCCATCAATAATTGAATCCAACAGTGCGTAGGCTAAATAATCGGCACCGCGCTTGCGGATAGTGCCCTTATTGTGACGAATGCGATCGCGCACGGGTGTAAAACAATCCCGCAGTGGTTCCTCCTGCACAGTGAGCAAATAATGTTTCCCCAAAATTAAACTCACTTGTTCGCTGTAGAAGCCAGTGCCTTTTTCTTTAGGCATCACCATCCGGCTAATAAGCACCAGATGGTCTCCCTGATCATCCACTTTGGGTCGCTGGGGTACATTTACCACATCTTCCAAAACCAATGGATGTAAATGAAAAACCTGTCCCAATTCTCGCAAAATTTCTTCATCTCCTAAGCCCAACACATCCACCCAAGAAACCGACTCGGTATCCAAATAGCTAGCGCACGCTGCTGGGGTCTCAAGTGGCATGCAGATGCGGTTTGCCTCGTTGTAGTCAATTAAGATAATTTTGGGTGGCGGAGAATTTTTATTAATAAAAATTGTTCCTGGTAGACTACCGGGTTTATCGTAAAAGTCTTCAAACAAAGAATTATCATCGTCTTCGTCTACATTGTATTGTGTAACTACTTCCGCAGGCTGGGGGCGTCTTTGTGTCATTTGCATTTACTCCTATTCAGTATTTATTTTAGAATTTTATCTATTCTTTATTCAGCAAAATTCTCTTTTAATTAATTCAATTTCTTCCTGAAAACTATTAGCATAATTCCACCCAAAATATCCTGCAAATTCGCGATCTTCATTAGTATCGAATATATAAGCATGGTGTATATTGGCAAAATTAACATACATTTGTATACTACCGCTACCATCTCTAAAATTTAGATGCAGTAATTTTTTATCAAAGATATAGTTTACTGGAGTTAAAACATTTTTGACTTCAGGTATTTTTTTTAAGCGAGATATAACATCATACATAATATTTTTACCAGATAAAATATTATCAGTAATTAAATTAGCTGTTTTAGAACAATTCATATACCAGTGATGAGCATCAACAACTCCTAAAGCTAAGGCTGCATCCACTTGACCGACAGTATAGGCAGTATTTTCCGCCAGGTTAGCATGATCTAAAATATACTCATCTTGTAAAAATATGTTATCAGACGAATTAATGTTAAAGCTTGTCCGAAGCGGATAGGCAATAATATCAGAGGAATGAATTATATTAATCCATCTCAAACCTTGGTTTTTATAATTTTTAGCAAAACATTTAACTTTATTAGGATTAATACCTAACATGGTGTTAAAGAATAAAATAGGAGAACCCATTGTGGTAATACTCCTTAGGTAAACTTGTCTTTTGGAGGTGGAATCACCTAGTCCTTTAATCATTGCACGGATATGAAACGCCGCATCATCAGAATCAAATCTATCGGAGAACAAACTATCCCATAGGATGACGCTTCCCAAGGAATGGGCAACAATATGAAGGTCAGTTTCTTCAGGGTTACGTCTTATAAAGTCCTCTAGTTGATCTGCAATCAGTTCTCTAATTTTTACGCCCCGTTCTTGATTAAGGTAGGTGAAAGCATCTCCAACGAATTCAGATAGAAAGCCTTGTCTAAAGTGTTGATACCTCAAAATGGTTTGAATATCTAAATTTGGAGATTCCTTTTTAACTTCCTGTAAATCTTGATGAATCCAGTTCCACATCCTCCCAACATCATTTAAAACATCGCCCCAAAAACTATAATAAAAGTGAGGGAGTAATTCACCTCTTTTGGTAAACTCTTCTGTAATAAAACCTTTCAATTTATCTCCATATTTAACATCCCGTGTAGCAACCCCGTGAAGAAAAAAGACTAGCATTGTTAAAGTTAATCCTCTAGCTGAAAGAAAAATATCTAAGGAACTACCTTCATATAAGATTCCCGATGATTTACCTAAAGTAACAGTATTTACTGAAAATTTTCCTAAAATGCTGATTAAACAGAAGTTTGAGGAATTATCCCAGTTAAGTAGGTTTGAACCCTATAATTTTTCAATACTGTAACACTCTTACAATGAGCGATCGCTACAAAAAAGCAGCTTGCCGTTTGAGACAAGCTGCTTTTCTTTCAGTCCACAAAGGTGGGCTTTGTTTTTTTAGCTTCAGGTTTCAACCTGTGGGCGCTGGGGACGCGAACAATGGACTACATCATGCCCATGCCGCCCATGCCACCCATGCCGCCCATGCCACCCATGCCGCCCATGCCGCCCATGCCGCCCATGCCGCCCATGCCGCCCATATCCGGGGCACCAGCCGCTTTCTTCTCAGGCTTCTCGACAACCAGGGCTTCAGTGGTCAACACCATCCCGGCAATCGAACCGGCATTTTGCAACGCCGAACGTACAACTTTCGCAGGGTCGATAATCCCAGCGGCGATCAGGTCTTCAAATGTGTCGGTAGCCGCGTTGTAACCGATATTCAAATCAGTCTCGCGCACCTTCTCGACAATGACAGAGCCTTCGACACCGGCATTATCTGCCATCTGACGCAGGGGGGCTTCTAGAGATCTGCCCACAATGTCAGCACCGACTTTTTCTTCGGCGTCCAGACTATTTTTAATGTCAGCAACTTTCTTGCTTAGGTAAATCAGCGTCGCGCCACCGCCAGGAACGATACCTTCTTCCACAGCAGCTTTGGTCGCGTTGAGGGCGTCTTCAATCCGCAGCTTGCGGTCTTTGAGTTCGGTTTCGGTCGCCGCACCCACTTTGATGACGGCGACACCACCGGCAAGCTTAGCAATTCGCTCTTGCAGCTTTTCTTTGTCGTAGTCAGAATCCGTTTCTTCTAGCTGCTTGCGAATTTGGGCAATCCGCTTTTGCACATCTGCCGTCTTGGCATCACCAGCGACGATGGTGGTGTTTTCTTTATCAATGGTGATTTTCTGAGCGGTTCCCAGCATCTCCAGGGAGACGGTATCTAGGCTCAAACCAACTTCTTCTGAGATTAGCTGACCGCCAGTGAGAACGGCGATATCTTGCAGCATCGCTTTGCGGCGTTCGCCAAATCCAGGCGCTTTGATGGCGGCTACATTCAGTACGCCCCGCGCTTTATTTACCACCAAAGTTGCCAAAGCTTCTCCTTCGATGTCTTCGGCAATAATCAGCAAAGCTTGACCGGAACGGGCAACTTTTTCCAAGACGGGAATCAAATCCTGGATAGAGTTGATTTTTTTATCCGTCATCAAAATCCGGACGTTTTCATATTCCACCACCATCCGTTCGGAATCGGTGATGAAGTAGGGAGAAATGTAGCCGCGATCCAGCTGCATCCCCTCGACGACATCCAGTTCCGTTGCCATCGATTTGGATTCTTCAACGGTGATCACGCCGTCTTTGGTGACTTTATCCATCGCTTCGGCAATCATTTTGCCGACTTCTTCATCGTTACCAGCGGAGACGGTTGCCACTTGCGCGATCGCACTACCTTCCACTGGTTTCGCGATCGCTACAATTTCCTCCACTAAGAAGGCGATCGTTTTTTCGATTCCCCGCCGCAAACTCACTGGATTTGCCCCAGCCGCTACGTTCTTCAAGCCCTCACGAATCATCGCTTGAGCCAGAACCGTCGCTGTCGTCGTGCCATCACCCGCAATATCTTTCGTCTTGGATGCCACTTCCTGAATCAGTCGAGCGCCTGTATTTTCCAGGGGGTCTTCTAATTCAATTTCCTTGGCAACGGTGATACCATCGTTCACAATTTGGGGTGCGCCAAACTTCTTCTCTAGAAGGACATTCCGCCCTTTCGGCCCCAGCGTAATGCGAACGGCGTCTGCCAGGACGTTCACGCCCCGCTCTAGTGCCCGCCGCGATTCGTCATTAAATGCAACGATTTTTGCCATGTTTTAGGTTTTCAGAGCGCTTCCATTAGTCAATTTAGCACTCACTGGCACAGAGTGCTAATCCGAGAGGATGAGAGTCCTCACCTCGACTGATATGGGGGAGGTACATAATAAACAGCTAGAGCAATCAATGGCACGTTTGAGTTACTTTTTGTAACGAAATTGCCGAATTCTCGATAACTAGAGCGGATTGGATTGAATGCGTTTATCATCCACTTTTTGATGCTCTGTCCTTGACAAAGGAAATAATTTATGCGTTCACCAAAAAAAAGAGCGGTAGGGCTGCAACCTTGCTGCGATAGACTTCATCCCATTTGTTGTATCGTTCCTCCTCATATGCTGAAGGAGGTTCTCCAGAATGGCAACCCTGAGCAGCGGGCATGGGCTTTTCAAACCTTAACCGTGTCAGAACAGTTTCGCGGACGGCGCTTGACAGTGGGAAATATCTCGTTCGCAGCATCAGCGGGAGAGAAGCGTCGTACCATCTTTGATGCTAAAAATGGCAACGATCTACCAGGCACCTTGGTGCGGAGTGAAGGCGATCCTCCCAGCGAAGATGCCGCGATCAACGAAGCCTACGACGGATCGGGTGCAACTTATGACTTGTACGAGCAGGTGTTCGAGCGGAATTCCATCGACAATCGAGGGCTGCGTTTGGACTCGACGGTTCATTTTGGCGTGAAGTATGACAACGCTTTTTGGAACGGCGACCAAATGGTCTACGGTGATGGGGATGGAGAGATTTTTGAACGCTTCACCAAGGCGATTGATGTGATTGGGCATGAGCTAACCCACGGCGTCACCCAATATGAAGCCAATCTAATCTATTACGGCGAATCCGGCGCACTGAATGAATCTTTTTCCGATGTCTTTGGTTCTCTGGTAAAACAGCGGGTTCTCAATCAGACCGCCGAGGAAGCTGACTGGATTATCGGGGAAGGTTTGTTTACCGCCAATGTTAAGGGCGTTGGGATTCGCTCAATGAAGGCACCGGGGACAGCATACGACGACCCAGTGCTAGGCAAAGACCCCCAGCCTGCGACTTATAAAGACCGCTACAAAGGGCTGGAAGATAACGGAGGCGTGCATATTAACTCAGGGATTGCCAACCGTGCCTTTTATTTAGCAGCAGTGGAAATTGGCGGCTACGCTTGGGAAAAGGCAGGGAAAATCTGGTATATCGCTTTACGCGATCGCCTGCGCTCTAGAGCGAATTTTAAACGGGCTGCGAATACTCTCATTACAGTCGCTGGAGAACTCTACGGCGAAGGCTCCAAGGAGCAGAATGCAGTCCGCAAAGGTTGGCAAGAAGTGGGAGTGATTTAAATTAAAAATGCGTGCATTAAAAATGGAAGAGGCAATTCTTCATTTTTAATTTCTGCGTGCAGCTGCCATCAGCCATTCCAGCAGCGGTCTTAAGTTTCCAGGTACGGCGGATTCACTCACTAAAACAGTATGTTGCTGAGTGTTTTCTTCCACCGTTAGCTTGTACTGAAAGCGGTCGGGTTGGGGAGTGTTGGAAGCGATCGCGGCAGGCAAATCAAAGAAATCAGCTGCGTCAATCAGGAGGCGCAGCTGATTTGCTTCATTTGCAGGCAGAGTCGTAGTGTCAAAAACTTTTGTCAGGCGCATCCCAGCAAAGCCGCCAGTCCGTTCAAAAGAAATTCGCATAGTTTCCCTCGCAGGGAGCAAGACTAACTCCATAGTAAGCAGTGATGGATGTTATTCTTTGTCGGCCTCTCTCTTTCCCACTCCGACCGCGAGGAGAGCGTCACTACGCTCACAGTCCTCTGCCGCTATGGTCGCTATGCCATCACCATACCGCCGTCCACATTGAGCGTTTGACCCGTGATATAGGCGGCAGCCGGATCGGCGGCTAGGAATCGAACTAAACCAGCAACCTCCTCTGGTTGACCGTAACGACCGAGGGGGATGAATTTTAAGATTTCCTCTGATTTGATATTGCTCGTCATATCGGTGGCGATAAATCCAGGGGCAACAGCATTGACTGTAATGCCGCGAGTGGCGAGTTCTTTGGCGACGGTTTTCGTAAACCCAATCACTCCCGCTTTGGCAGCACTGTAGTTTGCCTGACCGGGGTTGCCCATCTGACCGGCAACGGATGAAATATTAATAATGCGCCCGGAGCGTTGCTTCAGCATCACCTTACTGATAGCTCGCGTACACAAAAAGACGCCAGTGAGGTTAAGGTCAATCACGGCTTGCCAATCTTCCGGCTTCATCCGCAACAACAGGGTATCGCGGGTAATTCCAGCATTATTCACCAAGACATCAACGCGCTTCCACTTCTCCATCACGGTGTTCAGGAGGGCGTCTACTTGATCGGCTTTGGATACGTCTGCTTGGAGGGCGATCGCACTACCGCCTGCTGCGGTAATTTCACTCACGACTTCTTCGGCTGCTCCACTAGAACTCGCATAGTTAATCGCTACACTGGCTCCCTCAGATGCCAATTCTAGGGCGATCGCTCGACCAATTCCTCGTGAAGCGCCGGTAACGATGGCAACCTGTCCGCGCAATCTTTGCTGGCTCTCTGGCAATGCTTCCATCAATAAATTCCTCTCGATCCGTTATGAACGCGGTTATTTAACTGCGCTAACGATCTTAGGTCGATTCGTACCTCGGACTGAACGAATCAATACGCCAAAAGATTACGATTGTCGTGAAAGAGCAGAAAACACTTTGATCGCATGGCAACTAAAAAGCAGTTCAACAATTTCCAAGAGTTACTGTCTGGGTCTGAAAAGCCAGTGTTGGTGGATTTTTACGCGACTTGGTGCGGTCCTTGTCAGATGATGGTCCCGATCCTGGAGCAGGTAAGCGCCCAGATGAACGAACGGTTACAGGTTGTAAAAATTGATACGGATAAATATCCAAACTTGGCGAGCCAATATCAAATTCACGCCCTACCAACGTTGGTTTTATTTAAAAATAGTCAGGTAGTTGAGCGCATTGAGGGTGTACTGACAGCCCCACAACTTATCCAGCGCCTAGAAGCGTTGGTTTAAGGCTACATCGGCAGTATCTGGGTGTAACCAATAGCTCTCTTTGGCGAAAGCATCCACAGATGCTGACGATCGCAGACGCGGATATGTACGGGAACTCCTATCTTACCGCCTTCTGAGTCAGCTGCCAAACCAGCCCGGAACTTGACTTCCGGGCTAATCTTTCAACTTGGTGCATATCTCGGAAAGCTGGGAGAAGTGCTGCGAAGGGAGGCTGCATTTTTACCGCCGAGATGCCAAACCGAAATTCATTTCTGGAGAGCAGTTGGTAATCTACAAAGCTAAAGAAAGCGAACCCTTAAATCAGTTGCCAATAGTCATTAGTTTGTTGCTAATGACTATTGGCAAATGACTAAAGACCCATTACCACTTATTGATGTTTAGCCCATCAAAAGGGAATCGGATGAGCGATCGCTATCATACGGAAGGCTTTCTCAGCTTCAACACAAGTTGCCTAGTCTTGAGAAGTGCCTGGAGCAACGCTTGATTCTGGAGAACTATTGGGAGGAGCCACCACAACCCCTTTATCCCCACGTTGCTCGCGTTTTTTTCGATCTGCTTTTAGCATATCTTCCATAGCCAGCTGCATTTGAGCCATTTTCTCCAAATTGCTGCGATACAGCTCTAGGTCTTTGAGTAATTTATCTTCTGGCAGGTTTAAGGCATTACAGATTTGCTTGAGCGCCTCAATCCGCTGCTTTTCGTCTTTTACCAAATCGGAATCTGCTACTTCCAGCAGCGTAAATAAACCAATCGCAAACAAACGGCTGTACTTAAACGGAGAATTGTTAGCGATCGCCTGCACAGCAGCGTGCAAGTCATCAGCGCCGTGACTAGGAGCCGTTGGGTTTAACCAGGCAACGATATCCTTCCCACCCAGACGCATGGCTAATTCTTCCAGCCGCTGGGCATCCTGCTTGTACTGTTGCGGCTCGTTCTCGACTGCTCGACAGAGGGCTTCAAAAATCGGTTCTTTATCTCGTTCTGGTCGATAGCCTTGCATGAAGCGGTTAAAGGATGTCACCACGCCCAATGCATAAATGGGGTCGTAGCGAAAGTCCACATTGACCGAAAGCAAGTGCATTTCCACCATCAACTCTTCTACCACCCGCCGGTAGATGGAGTTAATGGGGCGGGTGTGTAGGGTATAGAAAGTTCTTTTGGTGTCTGATACAGTGCGGACGTTATTCACCGGAAAATTTTAAGTTTGAGGGCGATGTAAACTCATTGTCACAGCTTTTGGACACCTTTGCCAAGGCAATGTCTTGTAGAGACTCTCGGCGATACAATGCCGGGGATCGCAGAAATTATTCATTGGTAATTGGGAAAAGGGTCTTAGAAGTTAGAGATACGCCTTCCTTATCCTAAATTCCGATTGCTGATTACCCATTATCGATTAGCCATTCCCAATGACTTTTTCTCCTGAACTAACGCTCCTGGCTCAATATATAGCTGGAGAATTTGAGAATTCAGAACAAGCGACAAGAGAACCCGCTTGGTACGTAAACCTCCGCCTTTGGCTGCGACCCGTACCGCTGTTTGCAGAAGATAGCCTCACCCTGTTTGCAGAGCAAGCGAACATCCTGCAACTGGATCGTCCCTATCGTCCTCGGATTCTGCGCCTGCGCCACAGCGACACCTCTCAAGCCTCGCTGATGGTGCAATACTATATGCTGAAAGATCCCGATCGGGTCAGAGGTGCCGGTCAAAATCCAGCCTTGCTGAAGACGCTTATACCAGAACAGATGGAACTTCTCCCCGGCTGTACCCTCGCCGTCATTCAGCAACCCTTACCTCAAAATACCTATAACTTTTCTACCGCACCCGCGACTGATGCCCCCTGCTGTTTTACCTATCAAGGAGAAACTTACCAGGTTTCTTTAGGGTTTGAGGCGCGGCATCAAGAATTTAGAAGCTATGACAAGGGAATTGACCCCCAAACAGGCAGAGCCATCTGGGGGGCACTGCTTGGCCCCTATATTTTCACTAAGCGCGAAGATTTTTCCGCTGAGCTAGCAATTTGAAATCTTTTGTCCTTAGTTAAGGACGATTGACTGCATAACTCATGAATAATTTAGCTGACCATGCTGCGAGGCACTCCTTCAAGAGCCTCTTCCTCGGTTTCAAAAATTTCAAACACCGAATCCATCATGGTGACTTCAAAAACGAGTTTTGCCTCTGGATGGACGTTACATATGCGGAAACTGCCTTTTACTTTGTCAGCATCTCGCATTCCTGCCACCAAGGATGTTAGACCAGAGCTGTCAATAAAATTAACTTGACCGAGATTCACAACTACGTGGCGACTGAGTTTGGAAATACATTCCTGCAACTTCAGACGAAACTGCCATGCGGTTGTAATATCCAGGCGTCCAGTGGGGGCTAAGACGATGACTGTCGTCCCGTCTTGAGTCGTATGTGTTCTCTGATCGATATGAATCACCAAGACCTCCTTGCTCCGGAAGCTCCGTCTATATTTAATATCTAGATAGGAGCCGCATTTTACTACGATTGCTCCCATGATTTGAGCTTTCAGTAGTCTAACTCTAACTTAGAGATTAGAGCTACCAAAAATTCAGCTCGCCTAATCTTAAAGCAAAGCTTGAAAAAAATTACATTAAATTCGGCTTCTAGCAGACTGGATTGGCGCGATCGCCCATTAAGATAGCACTCAGAATCATACAGGTAGAAGATTCCAGTGTTACTCACAACTCTGCTTCAATATCCGGAAAAAAGGGATCGCCTCCTCTTCTAGGGGAGAGGATGGTTCCAGGGGCATCCGGGGGGTTGAAGCAGTCGTTACAGTTCTCGTAGATTTCTAATACCGAATCCATCATGGTGATTTCCAGCACCACCTTGGCGGCTGGAAGCAGATTGCAAAGGCGGAAACTCCCGTTTACCTTATCCGCATCTCGCATCCCTGCCACCAATGAGGTGAGACCAGAACTATCAATAAAATTCACTCTCCCAAGATTTACGACCACATGACGACTGAGTGTATAAAGACTCTCTTGTAATTTCACGCGAAATTGCAAAGCTGTGGTGATATCCAGCCGTCCTGTTGGTGTCAAAACGATAATCTTCGTGCCGTTTTGGGTCGTGTATGTTTTCTGGTCGATGTGAAGCACGAACACTCACCTCTAAAGATGGGCAAGTATATCAACCGGGTGCGATGAGAGCGGGATTTTTCCCGTAGTCTAACTCAGACCGGCGATTCCGAGGGAGGTGTCCAGTTTGCCCAATCTTGTGGCTTTAAGAAAGTTT
Source organism: Trichocoleus sp. AS-A1 (assembly GCF_039962015.1). Classification (NCBI taxonomy): domain Bacteria; kingdom Bacillati; phylum Cyanobacteriota; class Cyanophyceae; order Leptolyngbyales; family Trichocoleusaceae; genus Trichocoleus; species Trichocoleus sp. AS-A1. The sequence continues at coordinate 19,840 of NZ_JAMPKG010000007.1, forward strand.
CATAAAGCTCGGCTTCTGGGGTGTTCGGTTCGGGTTGATAGCCATATTCCCAGCGAACTAGAGGCGGTAAAGACATCAAAATTGACTCAGTGCGCCCGTTCGTCTGAAGACCAAAAATGGTGCCTCGGTCGTAAACGAGGTTAAATTCCACATAGCGACCGCGACGATATAGCTGGAAATTCCGCTGGCGATCGCTATATTCCATCTTTTGCCGCCGCTCGGCAATGGGAACGTAAGCCGGTAAAAATGTCTGACCACAATGCTGCACAAAGGCGAATAAATCTTCCCAGTTGCGTGGGGAAGGCGTCCCCACTTGGTTGCTGTAAACAGCGGCTGGTCCATCGGCGTGCGGGCCGCGATACAAAGCTCCTTGACCATCTTGATAGTCAAAAAAGAGTCCTCCAACGCCCCGCGTTTCTTGTCGGTGCTTCAGATAAAAATATTCATCGCACCAGAGTTTAAACGTGGGGTAGTACTCTGGGTGGTGGGCATCACAGGCTTGCTTTAAAGTGCGGTGAAATTGGGCGACATCTTCCGCAAATGGGTAGTAAGGGGTTAAATCGATCCCGCCGCCAAACCACCAAACTGGCCCTGCCTCAAAGTAGCGATAATTGAGGTGAACCGTCGGGACGTAGGGATTGCGCGGATGCAACACCATTGAGGTGCCAGTCGCATAAAAGCCGTGCCCAGCCGCCTCCGGGCGTTGCGCCAGAATCGACGGAGGTAACTGTTGACCCCAGACTTCAGAAAAATTAACGCCACCCTGTTCAAAAACTGCGCCCTCGCGGAGGACGCGGGAACGACCGCCGCCGCCTTCTTCTCGTTCCCAGGCATCTTGTTGAAATTTCCCAACTCCATCCAGTTGTTCCAAACCTTCGCAGATTTGGTCTTGCAGCTGCTGCATAAACTGGCTGACCCTAGCTTTCGAGTCATCTGGGGGCAAAACCTTAGCAGAAGTAGTTACGTCCGTCTGAAAAGCTGTCATAATCTCAAGTCAATATTGTTCACAAAAGCGATTGGGAAAGGAAAAAGGTATTGAATTGAATAAATCGGGATGGAAGTTCGCCTGAGTTCACCCAGGATACCGGCTTGTACGGGCGCGATCGCTTGTACCACGTCAGCTTGCTTTTCGGGGTAAGGGTGAGCCGCTTTGATCGGGTCAAAGCACTCAACTCTATGCGATCGCAGGGGAACTTACAGCCTATCTTAAATCGGGTCTGCTGAACCCAAGCAGCAAGTTGAATAAAGCGTCTACAGGCTATCGAAATATCCTACAGGGGGATGCTACCTAATGATCCCAGGGATTAAAGTAATAAGTTCCCTTGAAGACTTGGTGCGAGGAGGAGTGTTGTGATTCTCAATTTTTCCTTAAAGTTTATCGCTGGTCGAGAGGGTTTTTCCTTTAAGTTTTCCCTGGTTCGGACTTACCGCGCCGTTAGTTCTGCTTCTGTGGATGTCCTCTGGCAAAAATTAATCAATATTGGCGATGTATCCTGGCATCCTCTACTTGCCAGCACCAATGTCCCCAGCGGGTTGATTGCCAAACCGGGATTGATTTACAAGGTAGTCACGCGCTGGCTACCTATTCCCATCCGGGTTTTTGTTGAGCGTGTCCGTCCCTGTGAGTTACTCAGTGTGAGAATGCTGGCAATCCCAGGAGTTGAGAAACGGGTGACGTACCAGGTAGAATCGACGGTCTGCGGCACGTATGTATCTTATTCAGTGACGTTGCGCGGTTGGTTGTCACCTTTAATTTGGTGGATGATTGGGTCTTACTCAGCTCGTGTTGCCACTGAATTAGCCCAAGCTGCCGAACAGGTGGGTTTACAAGCTCAAGGCTAGAAACTAGAGAGGACTGAGGACTGAGGACTGAGGACTGAGGACTGAGGGCTGAGGGCTGAGGGCTGAGGGACTGAGGAGCGAGAATACAGGTTTCAGGAGAGGGGGAGAGGCAAACAGAGGGAGTTATTAATTAGTAATTACCAATTAACAATCTAAATTTAGACCCTGAACTGCATAGCGCGATCGCGTCAAACAAACCGTTAAGATACTTGAAGAGAGAGAACCCCGATCGTTTTGTCCCAGGTGCAATATCTGGGATAAGGAATGCAAGTAACCTAGTTATGCTCGATGCCAGCTCAGTTTTAGAAGTATTGCGACCCGTGCAAGATCCCGAACTCCGCAAGAGTTTGGTCGAGTTGAACATGATTCGCAATGTGCAAATTGACTCCGGAAAAGTCAGCTTCACTCTGGTGCTGACGACACCTGCCTGTCCACTACGCCAGTTCATCGTGGAAGAGTGCGAACAGGCACTCAAGAAAAATTTGCCAGAAGTGACAGATGTCGTGGTAGATGTCACCGCTGAGACACCCCAACAAAAGTCGCTTCCGGATCGCGCCGGAATTGCTGGTGTAAAGAATATCATCGCGATTTCTAGTGGCAAGGGCGGTGTGGGCAAAAGTACTGTAGCGGTGAATGTGGCAGTGGCTTTAGCACATTTAGGAGCTAAAGTTGGTCTGATTGATGCGGATATTTACGGGCCTAATGACCCGACAATGCTGGGATTGTCAGACGCCAAGATAAGCGTGCGGCAAGGTGCCAATGGTGAAGAGTTGGAACCGGCTTTTAACTACGGCGTCAAATTAGTTTCAATGGGATTTTTGATTGACAAGGATCAGCCGGTGATCTGGCGGGGTCCGATGCTGAATGGAATTATTCGCCAGTTTCTCTACCAAGTACAGTGGGGGGAACTGGATTATTTGATTGTAGATATGCCCCCCGGCACTGGAGATGCCCAGTTAACGCTAGCGCAGGCGGTGCCAATGGCTGGGGTAGTCATTGTAACGACGCCGCAGACGGTGGCTTTGTTGGATTCGCGTAAGGGCTTGAAGATGTTCCAGCAGTTGGGAGTATCCGTGTTGGGAATGGTGGAAAATATGAGTTATTTTATTCCGCCGGATATGCCTGATAAGCAATATGACATTTTTGGCTCTGGAGGCGGTGAAAAGATGGCGCAAGAACTCGGCGTACCGTTGCTGGGCTGCGTACCGCTAGAAATGCCCGTGCGAGAGGGGGGCGATGCAGGAGTGCCGATTGTGGTTGCCGATCCAGAGTCGGCTTCTGCCAAAGCGCTGATGGCGATCGCTCAAGCGATCGCGGGCAAAGTTTCTGTCGCTGCCTTAACTTAAGAAAAATTAAAAAGGTAAAGTAAAAAATTTGCCTTTTTAATTTTTAACTTTTAATTTTTAATTGTTTAGCAATGTTGCATAAGTCACTAACTGGTTTTCGCTGGCGATCGCTGCTCTCCCCTTGGCAAGAGGTAGATTGGCTGCTATTGGGACTGATTGTTGGACTCACCATTTTTGGAGGTGTGATGATCCGCAGTGCCGAACTTAACCAGGGATTGACCGACTGGTGGTGGCACTGGCTGGTGGGCCTCATTGGGCTGATATTGGCGATGTTTATCGCGCGATCGCGTTACGAGAACCTGCTCCAGTGGCACTGGATTCTTTATGGCATTACCAACTTGTCCCTGATCGCGGTGATGATTATTGGTACCAGCGCCAAAGGTGCCCAAAGATGGATTACTATCGGCGACTTTAACATTCAACCCTCTGAATTTGCCAAATTAGGGGTGATAATCACCCTGGCTGCTATTCTACATGCTCGACCCGCCTCCACGATTCCCGCTGTTTTGAGAGCTTTAGCGGTGACTGGGGTTCCCTGGATTTTAGTATTTGTGCAGCCCGACCTAGGAACCTCCTTGGTGTTTGGAGCGATTGTGTTAGGTATGCTCTACTGGGGGAATGCCAATCCTGGTTGGCTAATCCTGCTAGCTTCTCCGGTGATTTCGGCTATCTTGTTTAACGTATTTATGCCCGGATGGTTCATCTGGACGGCAATCATGGGCATTATTGGTTGGCGCACCTTACCGTGGCCTTTGTCGGGTGCCATTGGAGCGATTGTCGTCAACTTGGTGGGAGGCGAGTTAGGGCAAATCTTCTGGGGAGTTTTGAAAGACTATCAAAAAGACAGATTGATTTTGTTCCTTAACCCGGATCTAGACCCCCTCGGCGGCGGATACCACCTGATCCAATCTCGTATTGCCATTGGTGCAGGCGAACTTTGGGGACGAGGGCTTCACAAGGGAACCCAAACCCAACTTAACTTTATTCCGGAACAGCACACTGACTTCATTTTCTCTGCCATTGGTGAAGAATTCGGACTTGCAGGCAGTTTCTTTCTGCTATTTATCTTTTGGTTGATCTGCCTGCGCTTGGTGATTATTGCCCAAAATGCCAAAGACAACTTTGGATCTTTATTAGCAATTGGCGTCTTATCGATGATTGTGTTTCAGGTGGTCGTTAACCTAGGCATGACGATGGGACTTGCACCCGTAACCGGCATTCCCCTTCCCTGGGTTAGTTATGGTCGTTCGGCGATGTTGAAGAATTTTTTGGCGCTGGGGATTGTAGAGTCTGTAGCAAATTATCGACACCGATTGAAGTTTTAGCTTTTTGTCATTCGTCATAGGTCGTGGTTTGACCTATGACGAATGACAGCTAACTGCTATTAAGCTAATAAATGAAAACTTAACCGAGAAAAAATCATGATTCTGCCTGGAGCGGTCGTTCAAGTAAAGAACACTAACGATATCTACTACGGCTATAAAGGGCTAGTCCAACGGGTTGGCGAGGGAAAGGCAGCAGTCCTATTTGAAGGGGGAAATTGGGATAAACTCGTCACCTTCCAACTATCAGAATTAGAACTTGCAGAGACAACAGCAGGTCGCAAAAAAGCAAAATAAGATTGGAAAAAAGTAATTGGTAATTAGTCATGCTTCAAAGTTCATGGTTTTTACCTAAAGAAACATGAACGACTAATTACCGATTACCCATTACCGATTATCCATTACCAAAAATATGCGACTTCCCCTGCCACAGTTTGCCACAGGCGATCGCCCCGCCAACCATATTGCTGAGGTGATTGAGACGGCAACGACTGAATTCCTGGCACAGTGTCTCGATCCAGAAGACTTGAGCTTCCCTGTCATGCCAGCCTTTGGCAGTTGGGTCAAAGCTACGGATGAAGAGTCGGGAAATCTCGTCTTTGCTGTTGTTTATCATGCGGCGACCAGTCCCATTGATTCCATTCACCGCGCAAGAGCCTTGGGGCTATCATTGCAGGAACTGCGAGAGCAGCAACCCCAAATATTTGCCATGCTGAAAACCGAGTTCCGCGCCGCTATTGTTGGTTTTGAAGCTACCCATCAAGGGGTCAATGGTTCTAAGCGCCTGGGTGGAACGATTTATCAGTACCTGCCGCCTCGTCCACCGCAAATTCATCAAGCGGTTTACCAGTGCGAACCGGAGGAAATTGTTCACTTCAGCGAACAGATGGATTTCTTAAGAACCTTATTGCAGGTCATGGGTGCGCCGGTGGAGGCGCTGATTGCAGCAGCGATTCGAGAAATTTATCAACTACGCAAGGCTGACCGTGACTGGTTGGTGCAGGCAGGACGGACCCTCAGCGTCCTTCTCAAGGACGACTACGACCGCTTGAGGTATATTTTGAGCCAAATCCGTTTATAGGCAGCGGATGCCCTAGAAACTTAACGCCTAAAAATAAAGGTGTCTTGTCCTCAAAATATCCGTCCTTCGCGCTTAGGGCGCAAAAACTTCTGTAACTCTACTTCCATTGGGGCACCCCGTAGATCCAAAATATATTCATCTACTGCACCCAGCACCCCTATTTCTTTAGGGTAGGGCGCAAAAAACGGTTTTTCTGTAGGATGTCTCCAGTGATACCACCATGTTTTCAAAAGTCAGCATCGCTGACTTTTGCAAGCATCGCTTCAAACTCATCTCCAAGCCGCTGTTTATGGAACCGATTTTGCATGTGTTCCGAGAGGAACCAATTGTTCCCTTCGCTCTTTTGCTAGTAGTCATCTTGACCGTGCCCATCCTTTTTGAGCGGCTGCGACTGCCAGGACTGGTTGGTTTGCTGGTAGCGGGAGTGGTTCTTGGGCCTAATGGGTTGCAGCTGCTTCAGAAAGAATCAGAGACGATGAAGCTGCTATCAGATATCGGGTTAGTTTACCTGATGTTTGTGGCAGGGCTAGAAGTTGACATTGAACAGTTCCGCAAAACGAAGCATCGCTCTGCCGGTTTTGGCACGTTTACCTTTTTAGTGCCCCTAATTATGGGAACAATCGTGGGGCGTGTATTCAACTTTGACTGGAACGCTTCAATTTTGATTGGCTCTCTGTTTGCCTCCCATACTCTCTTGGCTTACCCGATTGTGAGCCGTCTCGGCGTTGTAGGGAACGAAGCCGTCACGGTGACAATTGGAGCGACCATCTTCACTGATGTTGGCGCTCTACTGGTATTGGCTGTTTGTGTGGGAATTCATGGGGGTGACTTCACGGTTGTGAAGCTACTCACCCTTTTTGGTTCTTTGATTGTCTACTCTGCCGTCATTTTGTTTGGCTTTGACTGGGTGGGTCGAGAGTTTTTCCGGCGCACTGGGCAAGAAGAAGGCAATCAATTTTTATTTGTACTCTTGGCACTATTTCTCGCATCGTTGGGTGCCCAGCTAATCGGTGTGGAAAAAATTGTCGGAGCTTTCCTTGCCGGTCTGGCGGTGAATGATGTTGTGGGGGAAGGGCAAGTAAAAGAAAAGGTGGTTTTTGTCGGAAGCGTCCTGTTTATCCCCATTTTCTTTGTGGATATGGGGCTACTGATTGATATCCCAGCATTTATTAAAACGCTCAGTTCTATCTGGCTGACGCTAGCGATTGTAGTGGGTTTGATTGGTAGTAAGTTTTTAGCGGCTCTGTTGGCTAAATTTGTCTACCGCTACAACTGGCGCGAGATGCTCGTGATGTGGTCGCTGTCGCTGCCCCAGGTTGCGGCAACGCTGGCTGCTACTCTCGTCGGCTACCGGGTTGGACTACTAACGGAAGAGGTTTTAAACAGCGTTATTGTCTTAATGCTGGTGACGGCAACGCTAGGACCGTTGATTACCAGTCAGTTCGCACCCGGATTAACCGTAACGGAAGCTGAGCCACTAGAGAGCGATAAAACTCGACTGGATGGGGAAAAGGCATCGGCAAGCCATCCTTTTACAGTAGTTGTACCCGTCTACAATCCGCAAACTGAGAAGTATTTGATGGAAATGGCAGCGCTATTGGCGCGGCATGAAGCTGGACGAATTGTGCCTTTAGCGATTACGACAACCAATGCTCAGATGGACGCACCGCAGATGGAAGCTGCGTTCCAACGCAGTGAGATGCTACTTGAGCGAGCCACGGAACTGGCTGGGGAACTGGGTGTGAAAACCGAGCCGTTGCTGCGCCTAGATGACGACATTGCTCGCGGAATTAGCCGCGCTAGCCGCGAACAAAAAGCGAGTTTAATTGTGATGGGCTGGGGCAAACGGACGGGCTTCAGGGCGCGTTTGTTTGGCAATGTGATTGATAGCGTGCTGTGGGCGTCCCATTGTCCAGTTGTGGTGACACGCCTCTTGGATTCGCCTATGAATTTTCACCGCATTTTGGTGCCGGTGGAAAACTTGACGGGGCAAGGGACGCAACCGTTACGGTTTGCGAAAATTCTAGCCGATTCCAATCAAGCTCAGGTAACGTTGTTACACGTCTGCAATGCTAGAACTTCGGCAGCTAAGGTAGCGTGGACGCGATCGCAACTGTCTCTTTTAGCCTCGAAGTGGGCACCGGAGACGAACTTTGAGATTGAAGTGATTAAGCATGAGAATGTGGCGCAAGCGATTCTCAATACGGCTCGTTCGTTTGATTTGATTGTATTGCGATCGCTACGATACCGCACTGCGGGCGGTCTGGAAGTTAGCGATATCACGACCCAGCTGGTTCAACATCTCGCTTGCTCTGTGGTGCTGTTAGGGGAGCCGCAACGAACCACCACCGGCGTGCTTCTCCCCAAGCCGTCGCCAAGGGTTGCCAACGATAATGTCTTAACGTGAGTAATTGGTTTCTCACCTCTGCCCCACCCTTTCCTTGTAAGGGGTGGGGTTTGGGGTTTAGGGTTCTTATCTCAGATCCCAGAAGTATTGCCAAGGGTTGCAAACGTCCCCTGATGCGGCGTTCCCTCTAGTTACTGCCTCTCTTTTTTAGGTCTGCTTCTAAGGCTTCTAGTTGCTTCTTCTTCTGTTCGAGTTCTTGTTCTAAAGTTTGAATTTGTTCGCGACGCGCTTCCATTTCCAAATTTTTGCGAGCTAATTCCTGACTTTGTAAAGTAAGGTCTTGCCGCCAGTGTTCAGCACGTTCGGCTTCCTGCTGCAAAAAAGCGGGAGTAATGCTACTTGTCAGGTACTGCTGCACTAAATCCAAAACCCAGTTTTTGGCTTCGTGAATACTTAGAATCTGCTGATTCTCGCCAAGGTCTGCCAGAACCAACAAACCTTCGCTTAAGGATGGAATCTCAGCGGCGGGAACGACAGATGCCTTCTCCACCACTGCCCAGATATTGTCAGAGGTTTGCTCAGCTAGGATTCGCAGTTCCATACTGCCTGACGATTCATTTTTTTGCACTTCGGCAAAATATCGCATTGCTATTTTGTCTTTAAATGAATAAAACTGGGCACCCTAACTTTACGGGCGTATTTTATTTTAAACAACCCTTTTCTTCTTCCTTCTATAGGAGGAGAGCGTAACCCAGCTTGGGATTCGTAGGGGCGAGATAATCTTTACCCCTACGCGATCGCTTCTACAGTTGCGCGAGTCGTTCGCGCAGCATTTCTGCCTGTGTCTCGGCTTCGGCAAGGGCATCCCGCGCTCCCTTGACGACATCAGCGGGTGCTTTATCAACAAATTTGGCATTGCTCAAACGTCCCGAAAGGGCTTTTGCTTCTGCTTCAACTTTGTTCAAATTTTTCTCTAACTTGGCACGCAGAGCATCCACATCGACGACACCAGCCAGGGGAATCGAAACTTGCACCGTACCCACGACACAAGCGATCGCTTGTGGCGTATCCGCTTGTGCGGTACTCGCCGGTTCTGGGGGAGAAACGGTGGATGGAGGATTCGTCGCACCAACTTGTTTGGCTTCTGAGACACGGGTTCCGAGAATTTGTTTTGCCACTGTTGCCACCGCAATTACACCAGTGCCCACTAAAAAGAGCAAGGGCAGCAACAGTAAAAATGGCAAGAAAATTGGGCTAATTTTAAAGTTGCCTTTTTCGTTGGCAGATACCGCCTGATTGGGTGTTTCGGCAGATGAAGGCGGCTGTTGTGTTTCGGCTGTCCCTGGGATGGTTAATTCTTCCACCTTCGCCAAGTCTTGAATATAAGACTGGCCAGCCAAGAGGATATGCCGTTCGCGATCGCTTTCAGTTTGCAAGATTGCTGACACCTTCACCCCAGGCTTAATATCTGCTTCTGCCCGTAAGTTGCGAATCGTCCGAATTGTGCCAATCAGCAGCTCAAATTGTTGCTCTAAATCCGGGTTAATGAGTGCTGGATCGGATTTGGGATAAGATTCCAACGCTAAGCTTTTGCCTTCATTCGCTTGAGTCAGCGTATGCCAAATTTCCTCGGTAATGTGCGGCATGAAAGGATGGAGTAATTTTAGAATTCCTTCCAGCACATAAGCGAGAGTTTGCTGAGCAACCAACCGCGAGGAAGCGGGGGCGTCTGGGCGCAGGCGAGGTTTGACCAGTTCAATGTACCAGTCGCAGAAATCGCCCCAAAAGAATTCATACAGTCCCTTAGCGGCTTCACCAAGACCATAGTTGTTGATGTAGTCGCCGGTTTGCTGCACTACTTGATGGTAGCGGGAGAGAATCCAGCGATCGCATAGTTCTAAATCTCCTCCGTTATCCGGGACGGTTGGGGTGGGGTTCCCCAATTGTTGCGGTGTCTTGCCATCCAGATTCATCATCACAAACCGGGCAGCATTCCACAATTTGTTCGTGAAATTGCGGCTAGCTTCAACCGAAGCCGATTCATCGGTCTTGCGGTTGTACTCCATCCGGATATCTTGACCCGCCCCAGCCACTTCTTTAATTAAGGTGTAGCGCAGGGCATCGGTGCCGTATTTGTCAATCAGCAATAGCGGATCGATGCCATTGTTGGCAGATTTAGACATTTTCTTGCCGTTCTCATCCAGCACTAAGCCGTGGATGTAAACGTCCTGGAAAGGCATTTGTCCCGTAAAATGCCCCGCCATCATCGTCATTCTGGCAACCCAGAAGAAGATGATGTCAAAGCCTGTCACGAGGGTTGTGGTGGGGTAATAGGTTGTTAAATCTGGCGTCTGTTCGGGCCAACCCAGCGTCGAAAAAGGCCACAAACCAGAAGAGAACCAGGTATCGAGAACATCTGGATCTTGTTCTAACTTGACATTTTCCCCAAATTGTGCAAACGCCTTCTCCCGTGCCTCTGCCTCGGTACGGGCGACAACAAACGGCGTTTCGTCGGTAATTGCGTCGCCTGTTTCACTCACCGCATACCAAGCTGGGATTTGATGTCCCCACCACAGTTGGCGAGAAATACACCAATCTTTTAGTTTTACTAGCCAGTCGCGATAAACCTTCGTCCAGCGTTCTGGGACAAACTCCGGTGAATTCCGATCGTCCAGAAACCCTAGCGCCCGGTCAGCGAGAGGGCGAATTTTGACAAACCACTGAGTTGAGAGGAGGGGTTCGACCGGGACTTTCCCGCGATCGCTATAAGGAACCTTATGCTTATACTCCTCCACTTTCACCAGAACGCCGTCTGCTTCCAGCCGCTGCACCACATTCTTCCGGGCAACAAAGCGGTCTTGCCCCTGAAATTCTCCAGCGTTTTCGTTTAAAGAGCCGTCCTTATTCATAATGTTGATAAACGGCAAAGAGTGACGCTGACCCATTTCAAAGTCATTGGGGTCATGGGCGGGTGTCACCTTCACGCAACCCGTCCCGAAAGCCGGATCGACCAATTCATCGCCAATAATCGGAATTTCCCTCCCCATAATGGGCAGCGTCAGCGTCTTCCCAATCAAATGCTTATAGCGGTCATCGTTGGGATTCACCGCCACCGCTGTATCGCCCAGCATCGTCTCCGGTCGAGTCGTCGCTACTTCCACATAGCCGCTGCCATCCGTGAGGGGATAGCGGAAGTGCCACAGATGCCCGTTGACTTCTTGATTATCCACCTCCAAGTCAGACACGGCAGATTGACTCGCGGGACACCAGTTCACCAGATAATTGCCGCGATAAATCAGTCCTTCCTCATACATTTGGATAAAAGCTTCCAACACTGCTTTGGATAAGCCTTCATCCATCGTGAAGCGTTCCCGCGTCCAATCCACCGAGACGCCCAAACGCCGCAGCTGATTAACAATGGTTCCCTCAGACTCGGTTTTCCACTGCCAAGCCCGTTCTAAAAACTTCTCGCGTCCCACATCCTGGCGAGTTTTTCCTTCTGCCTTCAGTTGTTTTTCTAGTACGGCGTTCACCGCGATACTGGCGTGGTCGGTTCCTGGTACCCACAGCGTGTTGCGTCCCTTCATCCGGTGGTAGCGTACGAGGGTGTCAATCAGGGAACTCTCGAAGGCGTGTCCCATGTGCAAGCTACCCGTGACGTTAGGCGGCGGAATCACGATGCAGTAAGGAACGCCTGGATGATTGGGGTCGGCTTTGAAGACTTGGTTTTCTTCCCAGAACTTCTGCCACTTGGTTTCTGTCGTAGTGGGGTCGTATTGGCTGGCGAGGGCGGGGATTGTTGCGGTCATGCTGGGAAGAATAAATGAAGACGGCTTTACATAAATTTTGCCATACGGTAGGGAAGGGTATATGAGAACGAACCGCCAAGACGCCAAGGACGCCAAGAGAAGAGAGCCAAGTGAGGAGGTGGATAAACTTGCGTATGCTGTGATAGGTGCGGCGATGGAGGTGCATCGAGTGCTGGGGCCGGGATTTTTGGAGTCTGTGTATCAGGAGGCGTTAGAGGTAGAGTTTCGGTTGCGGGGAATATTTTCTAAACCTCAGAAAACGCTAGCTGTGACCTATAAAGGTCATCAAGTGGGTGAAGGCAGATTAGATTTTCTGGTTGGTGATGTCCTAATTGTTGAATTGAAAGCTGTTCAAAACCTAGATCCTATTCACCAAGCCCAAGTCCTCTCCTACCTTAAAATGACCAACTATCCCCTTGCCCTGCTCATCAACTTTAACGTCTCCCTCCTCAAAGACGGCATCCGCCGCATCGTTCTCTCTTCCTAACTCTCTCTGCGTCCTCTGCGTCCTTGGCGGTTCGTTAATTCCATGCCCCTTCAAAAAGCAGATGCAATCATTGGCTGTATACTTGGAACTGCTGTAGGTGACGCCATCGGACTCCCTTACGAAGGCTTATCAAAACAACGGCAACATCGCCTTTATCCTCAAATAAACAGCCACCATTTCTTCTTTGGTAAAGGCATGGTTTCCGATGATACGGAACACACCTGCATGGTTGCCCAGGCTTTAATCGTTGCAGACGGGGATGTCCAGATATTTGCGAAACAACTGGCTTGGAAATTGCGCTTCTGGCTACTGGGTCTACCAGCAGGTATCGGATACGCTACCTTAAAAGCGATTGTGAGGCTTTGGCTAGGATTTCCCTGCGATCGCGCTGGTGTTTTCTCTGCTGGAAATGGCCCCGCGATGAGAAGCGCCATTATTGGTGTCTGTTATGGGGATGACATCCAAAAATTACGCGAGTTCGTCAGAATATCCACCCACATCACCCATACCGATCCTAAAGCAGAATATGGGGCTTTGGCGGTAGCGATCGCATCCCATCTATCCAGTCACCAATCGTATGTTTTGCCCCAAGATTACTATCGCACTCTTGAAAAGATCCTAGGAGCAGAGTCTGGTGAATTCTTGCAGCTAATTAAAAAAGCTTGCGACAGTGCAGATGCCCAAGAAAGTACAGAATCCTTTGCCGCCCACATGGGGCTGGGCACAGGCGTCACTGGCTATATTTATCACACAGTACCGGTGGTGATTTATGTCTGGTTGAGATATCAGCAAGATTATCGAACCGCCATCCTAGAAATCATTCGTTGCGGCGGGGACACAGATACCACAGCGGCAATTTTAGGCGGAATTATCGGGGCATCTGTAGGCAAAGTCGGCATTCCCTCCCTGTGGCTTGATGGTCTTTGGGAAATGCCGAGAAATATTAATTGGATGGAAGTATTGGGAAGGAGATTAACTGAGGTGTCTGAGCGAGGTGTAGAACAACGAGCATTGTTTCTGCCTGTGCCTAATCTTTTCCTGAGGAATCTATTCTTCATGCTTGTGGTGATCTTGCATGGATTCCGTAGGTTATTACCACCCTATTGAGTAGCGATTCACTTATTCGCCTAGTTTTAGCAAACCATGACGGACACCATAAAATAGCCGATTGAGCATGGTTTGTTCTTCTTCATCCAGCCAATCTTTAGTGAGCAGGACAGTTTGCAGCTGGTACTGGTTCACAGGAGTAATCCGGCGGGAGACGAATATCTGAGCAACTAGATCCTCGATAGTCACTTGGGTCGGAAAAAACTCAGATGTCATGGTCAGATCAAGAATTTGATATCTCTACTCTCAGCTTTTTCCGAACCATCCCCAGTGATGCAAGCTAGAAAAAATTGTGACAACACCTTAGAAACTAAGTGATCCCGGTCATTTCTAGCGTCCTGAGGAAGTGCTGTATCAAATTTTCAAAAACCACTTTTGGCGATACATTGCGTACAGAATCGCCCACCAGAACAGCAATGTCACGATGGCAAACAATAAAGAGGCGTTCATCGCTCCTGCCCAAGACAGAAAGACATTCTCATAGATCCAGTTGTAAGTAGTTGGGGCGGTTTCGCCGGTTCCAACGTGGGTTTTAGCCAGGATTTTAATCAGCACAACTGAGGCGACGAACGCGAAGATAGCGTTTAACCCCATAACTTCAAACGGCTTTCCCCATCGACGGAACTTCCGCACTTCCATCAATTCATAACAAGCTGCCAGCAACAGCAACGCCCAACCAGTTGTGAAAAGCACAAAAGAACTCGTCCACAGTTTCTTGTTGATGGGAAACGTTAACCCCCACGCCCATCCAGCGACTAGGCAAGCAATGCCAAACAAGACCAAGCCGATACTGGTGCGTGACTGTACTGGTTGGGTGCGTATCCAGTCAACCGTAAAGTAGCCGGTGAGGACGGTGACAACTGCTGGAAGAGTGCTGAAAAGACCTTCAGGATCTCCCATTGAGTTGAAATTATCTCCCTTATACAGATGCGCTGTGCCAATAATCAGGCGGTCAATATAAGCGCCAAAATTCCCTTCCCGCGTTAAGACACCAGCTCCATAATCGGGAACCGGGATCAAAGACATCGCCATCCAGTACCCAATGAGTAGCAGTGCTGCGAGTACCCACTGTCCTTTGCGTGGCACGTTAAGAACTATCAGAGCAGCCACCAGGTAGGCAAGGCTAATCCGCTGCAAGACGCCCATGATGCGGATGGAGCTGAAGTCATAATTCCAGAAGCCGTTCAGCAGCAAACCAAGAATAAAAAGAATCGCCGCTCGGCGTAAAATTTGTCTATAAACATCGGCAGTAGGGCGGTTCCCTTCCGCGTATTTGGAAAGGGAAAAGGTCATTGCCCCGCCGACAATAAATAGAAAGAAGGGAAATACCAAGTCTGCCAAGGTGCAGCCGTGCCATTCTGCGTGTTCCAGGAAAGGATAAACTTGGTCGGCAACTCCCGCCTGATTAACTAAAATCATTCCCGCAATGGCAATACCTCGAAACACATCGAGCGAAGTCAAGCGCATAGTAGAGTTTCCAGAAGCAAGACATTAATAAATAACAGGGTGATAGGCATCACTCTATCGAACGAAGACGTTCATCTTGTCGCTTAGGGTAACATCACGGGGAAGGAAATCAAAATAATTCCCGATTAATTAAAGAGTTGTAGGAGCGTGATGCTAGCTCTAGCCGTTCAAGCTTATACTAGGGTCACGAAACTGCTCGATAAAATTTTGGTATCGCGAATTACTCGTACTGACCCGCAACAACTAAGCGCGGCGTTGTTGCAGGCTTTCTTGAAGGAAGTCGAACATATTCTGATGGACGGAATACTTTCCTGTGGTTGATATAGATTGCTAATGTTCAAAAATTAAGCAATTGTTTTTTAGCATTTTATTCAGTTGATTTAAGGATGATAATTTATAGCCTTACCTTAAAATAGGATAAGATAAGTCTTATCCAGAAAGATTTTTTTGTCGCAGGAGTTGGATGAAAATAGAAAAGTTCATGAAGATAGCCCTGGAAGAAGCAAAGCTAGGAGATGCTCCTTACGGTGCAGTAATTGTTAAAGATAATCAAGTAATTATTAAAGCGCACAATACTGTCGAAACGGATAATGATCCAACTGCCCATGCAGAACTTAACGCAATTCGGTGTTTAACAAAAGAAATAAAAAATCCTTCTTTAGAAGGTTATACCTTGTACACAACTTGCGAACCGTGCCCAATGTGTACAACAGCTTGTATATGGGCAGGGATATCTGAAATTATATTTGGAGCTTCCATTCAAGACTTAATTGAGGCTGGTGTTCCCCAGCTTGACTTATCTAGCGAAGAAATTATTAAAAAAGGGTCTAAGAGAATAAAAGTGACCAAAGGAATTCTCAAAGAAGAAGCTCTACAATTATTCAATCATTCATGCGGCTAGGTTTATTGGGTAAAGGCAGCTTAGCCGAGGTGTGAAAATTGTTGTGACACGCTTACCCACTGATGATCCCCCTTAAAAAGGGGACTTTGAGTGGCTCGGTTCCTTCCTTTTTAAGCTTCCCTAGGCCAGGGTGGTTTCATTTATTAAAAGAAAATTCTGTAACGTTAATTTTGGTTGGCGGTAGGGGCTTTTTGATTGTTATGCCCCTACAAAATGTCGCAATGCCTCGATATTTTCTAAGGGTTGTATGAAACCACCCTGCTTTTTAAACTTCCTTAGGGGGAGCGGATACTCGCGGATATTAGGAGGGACATCCTCTTCCGCAGGATTTCGTTAACGTGCCACTTCAGCAGCAATTAAAGGTAAAATTTCCAGTTTTCTAAATAAACCTTAATTCAGCTCATTTAGAAAGCATATCAATTGGCAAACCCTCTTCTGTACTGGCGAAGGTAACAGAAGAGGGTTCGCTGTGGAAAATCAAGAAAAATTAAATGGGGTGATTCCGTCTAGGAGGAAGCGTTTCAGAAGAACTAATATTTCCTTTAAAGTCAATTCGTATTTTCCCTGAAATAAAGATGTAGCAATTATTAAATTTACAATTTTATTAATTTGACTTTATTCTAACTTTATTTAAATAAACGTATTCTGGTTTTAGTAAGCAGAGCATCTACAAAATAACAAGTCATGAAAAAGCTTTTGATGTTGGTAGCGATCGCGCTGTTCGTTCCATTCTTTGCCCAGCGCTCCGCAGCCGCGACGATACTTAAGGTGTCGCAAGAATCTAAACCCGGCTTGGGTGACTTTGATAGTAATATCTTGGGTTTTGTTGAAGCTTTCAGTACAAATAAAACAGCAGCCAATTACTACCAGTATAGCAAAGGTTATAATTCATCCTTTAGTAACCCATCCCTGAGTTTAACGGCTAAGCAATCTCACCTTTTTTTTGTAGATGCTATTGATGGGCTGTCACTGTTCATCGTTCATTCTAAGCCGGGTAATCTAACAGGTGGAGCAGCTAAAATGAGCTTTAACTTGTTGGGAGATACGGCGAAATTAAAAATTGTTGACGATTTAGGTGAGGCAACTGCAAATTCCACTGGCACCCTCTTTATTTCAAATCAGGGTTGGGGAGCTTGTTGCACTGATGGTTTAGCCATTGGTTCGCTTGACAGCAATTGGGAAATGTTAGTGCAATTTACTGCACCGCCTAGAGAGTTGAACCGCTGGCAAGTGTATTCTTCATCAACCTTGGCAAATATTTCACTCTCGATGCAAACAGGGCGTCGAGTAAAATTAAACGTTGCACCCGTATCTACACCTGAGCCTTCAAGCATGACTTCCTTAGTTTTTGCCGGGTTAGCACTGGCTGTACGTCGTCGCACTCAGGGCGGTATTTTGTAATGGAGAATTTGTATTTTTTATCAGACTTCTATGTATGGGGTTAGCTTTATATAGTCAGCAATGGTTTGGATTGATAAGGTTCTATAAGCTACAAAAAATGGGAGCATCCCGCTTTTGTAAAAAAGCCACAAACGGTCAATCAATTCTAGAGTTGCCCGATCGATCGCCAAACTTGCGAATGATACTCGATAAAGTGGGGAAAATTTTCCTTCAGTTTTGATGGGGCATCAAAAACTGGCATCTGGAGAGTCTTGGGAATACCCCCTCCCCCTGGATTTTGAGCTGCGACCGGATCGGCTAAGATATCAAGGCACACGTAAAGGGTAACAACGTGGGGAAACGCCGGTGCAAATCCGGGGCTGTGCGGCAGCTGTAAACGAGGTGACTCTCGGAAGCCAGAATGCCTACTTAGTACTACCTTCATACAGTCTAACTTCCTGCCTTGCACGGGAAAGGAGCAATCAAATTGATGCCTAGTATAAATTCAACCGATCTGATGGGACTGCAATCCCCTACTCCCCAGTCGATTCAATTGCCGCCGCTACCTTTGCGTCGTCCGTTGTTGATGGTTGGTCATGGCACCAAAGATGAGGATGGACGGCAGAGTCTTCTAGATTTTGCCGATGCGTATCAAGCGTTAGACCCGTCGCGTCCTGTTTTACCTTGTTTTCTAGAACTCACTACCCCCACGATACAGGAGGGGGTGGATCGCTGTGTAGAAGAGGGTTACACGGAACTCTCTGTATTGCCGATTTTGCTATTTGCAGCTCGACACAATAAGTTTGATGTTACGAATGAGTTAGACCGGGCAAGGGTTAGACATCCCCAGGTGAAGTTTTACTATGGGCGTCATTTTGGGATTACGCCAGGGATTTTGGATTTGTGGCGATCGCGTCTTTCGGAATTAGACCAACCCCAGTACAATCGCTCAGAAACGGTTCTGCTCTTTGTCGGTCGGGGTTCCAGCGATCCTGATGCGAACAGCGATGTTTATAAGCTTGCCCGGATTCTGTGGGAAGGTAGCGGCTACGCCACCGTTGAAACTTGCTTTATTGGCATTACCCATCCCCGTCTGGAAGAAGGGTTCCGCCGTGCTAGACTCTACGAGCCTAAACGCATTATCGTCCTACCGTACTTCCTATTTACCGGCGTCTTAGTTAAAAAGATTTTCGACATCACGGCGCAACAACAGGAGCAATACCCGGATATTTCCATGACTTGCCTACCAGAAATGGGCATTCACCCTCAGTTGTTGTCTGTATTAAGAGAACGAGAAATTGAGACGCAGTTGGGGCAAGTGCAAATGAATTGCGAAATGTGCAAATTCAGGATAGCAGCCAATAGCAACAGTAACGGGCACACTCCCGCCCACGATCATTCTCATCATGGGCATGGACATGGGCATGGGCATGGGCACGGGCATGGTCACGATCATGCTCACCCTGTTGAAGATCCATACAGAAATGTAGAGCAATATCACCAAAAGATTTGGCAAGCGCCTTGAATATTTGATAAGTAGTCATTAGTCAGTTGTTATTAGTCATTGGTGTCACTCGCAAAGAACTTAGAACTAATGACTACTGACACCCAACTACTTCATTACCTAAAAACTGATGTCTAAAGAATTTGTAATTGGTGAGCGAGTCCGTGTGGTAACGTTGCCGCCTTACGTTAAAACAGCGGAACCGATGCCGATGCTGCGTCCTCCTGATGTGATTCAGCTTGGGGAAGAGGGGGTCGTTGTTGACCGGCGTCCAGGGGGATATTGGAGCGTCCGCTTTGCCAGAGGAGTTTTTTTGCTGGATAGCCAGTTTATAGAGTCTGTGCAGGCGATCGCTGATACCGAATCAGCGACAGAGGCAACTGATGTGCGATCGCACAATGTACTACCGGAGCAAAAATATATCGTTGATCCCAGCTGAGTCAGAGGCGATCGCGTGTCTTCAAAACGAGGCGTTCGCCTAGCGCTGACCTGTCAGTTCGCACCTCAACAATCGCTAACCCCGATTAAATTACTTCCGCTTTTTCTGGTTTTTCTTGCGTGACTCCTTGGACATCTTTTTTTTAGACTTGGCTTTGGGATCGCTCTTGCCAGGGCGAAAGCCTTTTGCTTCCTGAGAAATTGATGAACCCGTGAAGCCAGAATCGCTGACCCCCTTTCTTTGAAAGCTCTGGTTAAATTCTTTCTTCGGTAATTCTTCAGGCGACTTCAAGCCCAATCCCACCTGCACATCATCCCAGTCTCCTACCAAGAAACGATCCACGGTATCAGCAGCAAAGACACGCTCTATCAGCGGCGCGGACTCTACCGCCTTCAGATCGACCAGGGAACCTATGAGAAAGCTATTCAATTCTGAGCCGTTTTCTGCAAACGATTCCAGTTGATGGGTGAGAATCGCAACACACTCAGGACGAGCCTCAGGATGATCGATTGCAATGTCTTCCAGACAGTTAAGAGCCGTTGTGCGGGGGAATATCGCCTGAGAGGTATCCGCTAGATAAGCCGCCAGAGCCGGAATCGCGGCTTGCCCGATCATGCTATAGACTAATGGCAGTTCTTCGGCAATCCATTCCCAATAGTTGCTTTCCTCTTTCTCAAACAAGCCCATGAGCGGCTCAATGCCAGCCTCAGCGCGGAGTTGGCCCAATGCTCTCCAGGCATGAATGGGTGCCCAGGATTCGAGCGTGTCTTCATCATCCCGGTATAACTCGTTGTCTGTTGCCATGCGGATCAAGTTAGGAATGTCCGTGGGGGCAATACCGAGTTCCAGATAGTCAGGCCAATTGTCAAAGTCCATCTCGGCGCAATTGCCATAGGTGAGCAGCTGGTTTACTGGTGGTGGATAACTCTCTATGCTCATCTCAACCCCTTTGTTTTCATCTCGATTGCTTCTCCCTAGATTCACTTGAGCTTTGGCACCCTCAAGTCCTCATCTCTATCACGATACCGAGGATGAATCAATATAGATAATTAGTCGCGGGATAGCGAAGCAACGTTACTCTCAAGCGTGCTTCGCCTTCATTAATTCACCGCTCCTAGGTGAAAAAGTGAGTTGGGAGGGGAAGATCCCCGGTGCGATCGCCCTCTTGTATTCTTTTCTCTGGCTTCTTCGCAGTTGGTTTAGTTCCTGTGCCTTTTTAGGGTGCGGATGATTGCCTCGCGCTAACTTCTCGAACTAAACGGTCTAGTGCAAGTTGCATCTGGGTACAAACTTTTTCATAGCAAGCATTCACATAAGCGCGATCGCTCGCTGCTGCACGACCATAGCGTTCAAACACAATCGGGGCAAGGACACGAGTATGAATTTGCACTGGCAGCGGAAAATTCGGGATCGGGCCAATTGCCACTCCCCAAGGCAACCCTAAATAAAGTGGAAATACACCCGTTTCAGCATCTAACTTCCAGGGAAAGCCCCATTCATGCAGTTGTCGCACTTGCTGGTAGAAATCTGCTAGAACAATCAGCGTCTCGTGGGCACCATGAGAAATAATCGGTACAATTGGCGCTTCTTCCCGCAGTGCCAGTTTGATAAATCCCTTACGCCCTGCTAGATGAATTTGATAACGCTGGTTGTAAGGACGAAACATATCTTCAGCCCCGCCAGGATAGACGAGTACCGCAGCATCCCGCTGGAGGGCAGCGATCGCTACTTTCGGATGCGCGATCAGCGCCCCTACCTGGGCAGCTGGCACCGCGAAGATAGGAGTTTTCCAAGCAGACGGATGCATGAGTCCATAAGCTAAGCGTTCGTAGCCAAACCGGCGGAACCAGTCATACAAAAACATCGAAGTATCGGGCGAAGCCAAACCTCCATTATGGGAACCGACAACCAGCACCTTCCCTTCGGGGGGCATATGATGCCAGCCATCCGTTTGAACCCGAAAATAGTGGCGGTAGAACCATTCCCATACCGGCATCCAAGCTTTAATCACATCGGGATTTCGCTCTTCTAGCGACCAACCATCAAACTGATGACCGGCGGTTTTGCCGTCACTGCCTCTGCTACCCGTAGAAACATTAATATTGTCAAACAATGGTTTTTAACCACCCGAAACTCATAAATTGCGTTCTTTAGGATAATCTGCTGCCGAGTCTATTGGCAAACATTTTCCCTTTTTCTAGCGATCGTTTCCCAATCTTTTTCGGTTAAGGCTCGATCCCCAAACCCTGATTAACAAAAGGGGCAAATTTCCTCCCTTTTAAGGGGCTAGGGAAGGGATTTCTAAGGAGCGAACACCACTAAGGGGACGTATTGCATTACTTGCGCTCTCAGTTTACCTATCTTGCCCTCATTTCTACCTTTTGTGTTGTTTGCGCCTGGAGTGGTTCATTTCTTTTCTGGAATTACTAAGTCTGCAATTAAAGGTCGGTGATCTGAACCAACATTCGGCCCAGTGCGAATATTCTTGACTTTAATTTCTGGACTGATTAAACAATGATCGATAGGAATGGATAAAGCAAAAGAGAAAGGTGGGAGAGTTTGAGAATAAGAAGCTTTCATAGGCCAACTCGGTAGAATTCCAAATCCTTTCTGGGCATTATGCAGCCCAGTTTTATTGATAAATCTTTTGTAATAAGGAGACCACATAGTTATATTTAAATCCCCAACCATTACAACTGGGGTTTTCAATTTTTGTATATATTGGCTGATTTTGTCTAGCTGTTGATTCCGAGAATGAAAGAAGGTAGGTTTGACGGGCGGTAGCGGATGAGTGGCAATCAGGGTAATCAATTGTCCGTTCATCGTAAAGTTGCCAACAATACTATTATTTTTATCTGTCCCAAAAAGATTGATAGAAGCGTTGGTGAGAGGCTGCTTACTATAAACGGCGATACCTAGATTATAAGGATTAGGTTTTTTAATGGAGTAGGGAAGAATATCAAGAAGAGAATCTAATTGTTTTATCCAAGCGTCGTTAACTTCTAAAAAGACAGCAATTTCT
This sequence comes from Trichocoleus sp. AS-A1, assembly GCF_039962015.1. Classification (NCBI taxonomy): domain Bacteria; kingdom Bacillati; phylum Cyanobacteriota; class Cyanophyceae; order Leptolyngbyales; family Trichocoleusaceae; genus Trichocoleus; species Trichocoleus sp. AS-A1. Next base: position 41,894 of record NZ_JAMPKG010000007.1, read on the forward strand.
GGTTTTTCTTTTCTAACAACAGATAATATTTTTGAATAGCTTTTATTTTGCGTATTCAGATTTGAGCTTAAAATTCGGATAGATTCAATATTATTCCCCGGTTTTGGCGATAGAGAAATATACCAAGGGAGTATCTCTGCTAAGAGTAGAGAAATACAAAATAGGCTAATCAAGATTAAGAGTTTTTTGCGAGTCAGTAAGAGTAAGGCAAATAACACTAACCCTACAATGAGATATTGCAGTTTAAAGTGAGAAAGCTGTTCTAAAAAGATATTCCAGCCAACTAAGCTAAGCAAAGAAAGCAGCGTTATCCCCAAAATCCCCAAGAATAATAAATAGGGAATTACCTTGATGAAGATATGGTTGTGGGAATTTTTATTCAGCGATCGCATACACGGTATCACCAGCGCCTCCCTTGAGCGTACCAGGTTGAACGCGGGTGGGGCTAGAGCTGTCTCATCTACATAGACAACTCTATTTTTGCGGAAGGTGGGGCCAAATGAGCGCGATCGCTAACCGGAGTGACTCCCCCACCATTGAAAAACGCACCGTTTCATCCGCCGTCTTCTCCCACTGCAACAACTGCTTTTGGAACGTCTGGTCTTGCTTTGCTCGCTTTACCAGCGCCTGACTAATCATTGTCTTTTGGATTTCTTCGGTCGAGATCCCCTCGTTCTTCAGGAAATTCAACAACCGCTGCACGCTTTCGACCAACTGCTCTGGCGCTTGGGAGAGGATAATCAGTTGGATCTGTTTCACCACCTCTTGATAAATCCGCAGCCGATAATCGGGTGGAGGCGACGGTAGTAACGGTGGCGGTGGCGGTGGCGGTACCTTCAGCGTTACAGGTGGATTTTCTGGGCGAACCTTGATTTCCAGCAGATCCAAGATCGCTTGTCGCTTAGACTCCACCAACTGGAGCATCTCCGGGTAGATCTGCAAAACTCGTTGAGACAGAGTTTTCGCATTCACAAAATGACTCGACGCCAGTTTTAGCAGATACTGCTCCTCCTGGGGTTGGTAAGACTTAATACTGAGTTGCAAGTCAGGAGAATCGAGTTGCACCTGAGCCAAAGTAAACACCAGCGCTTCCCAATTCGGAGCTTCTTTCAAAAAAACTTCTATGGTAGTGGCACCCTCCGCACCCTCCGCGTCCCCGGTGCTATCGTCCTTGCCAAATTCCCCCGGCTCAAAATCCCGACCGATTGGAAAGCGCTCAGTCGGTTTTTTAGTCGCGTAATTAAACCGGGTAAAAACATAACGGCACTCCACCTTAGAAAGATCGACATCCTCAAGATGCCAGTTGCTGATGCAACAGCCGGTCAGTTGCGCTTGGTCGAGATTGGTGCGAATCAGATGACTTTCTAGAAGATAGGCGTCGCCCAAATTTGCCTCGGACATCGTGCAGTCGCCCAGGTATGCCCCGCTCAAATCAGCTTTCCGCAGATCCGCCCCGCGTAAATTTGCCTCGCTCAGGTCGGCACGTAACAAATACACATCCTGCAAGATCGCTCGCAGTAAATAAGCTTTTCGCAAACTGGCTTTGAGTAAATACGCTCCCGTTAAATTTACCCGACTCAAGTCAGCACTATTGAGAATCGCCTCGCTCAAATCGGCACCGATGAGAATTGACCGATGCAAGTCTGCCTCAGTCAAATTTGCCGCCCGCAAGTAGGCGGAACTGAGGTCGGCTTCCGTCAAGTTGGTGCCGACTAAAATTGCATCTCGTAAATTCGCAGCTTCTAGATGCGCTTCCCGAAGATTTGCACTGCTGAGGTTTGCGCCAACCAAGCTAGCGCGACGGAGATTTGCCTCCATCAACTCGGCTTCGATTAACTGAGTGCCGTTGAGTTTGGCATTTTCGAGATTGATTTGATCCAGCTTCGCCCTACGCAAGTCAGCACCGCTCAAGTCGGCTTCTTGAAGCACCGCCCAGTTGAGGTCGGCGTCTTGGAGAGTGGCTAAACGCAAGTCCACTTTCACCATCCGAGCGCGACTCAAAATTGCCTGGTTAAGATTGGCACCTGTGAGGTTGACACTCCGCATATCGGCTTGGCGCAGACAAGCACCAATCAGCTTGGATTGGTTCAGAGAAGCCCAACTGAGGTTGGCACCGCTCAAGTTCGCTCCGGTTAAGTTTATATCGCGGAGATTGACCCCGCCGAGGCTGGCTCCACTGAGGTCTACATAGGAAAAATCGCGTTCTCCTTGTCGGTACCGATCGAGGAAGTTATGTATTTGCACACCCTTGAAGGATAAAAATTATTAAATTTTAAAAATAAAAAATTTAAAAGGCAAAATTTTTAGGGATTTCCTTCTTTATTTTGCCTTTTAAATGAGTAAAACTTGGCTCTTTTATGGTACCCAGCGCGGATGAAATCCAGCGAAAGGCAGTGCCTCTGGTTGGAGCTGGGCTTGGGGTTGTGCAGCTTCTGGCTGGCTCAGGGGAAGCAGCCAAAGGCGACTGGTCGCGATCGCTTGTCCTTCACTAGTTCTCAAACTGTCTGCCGCGGTTGCCGTCTCGTTGGTCACAACTTGGTCGAACAGCAGCGCTAACCCATCCGGTGCCAGACTCATCTGAATATCCCGCTGGGTGGGCAGGAGCAACAGCGGCTCGATCGCCTTTGCATCCAGAATTCCTTTCTCTGTCTGGAGGTCAATTTCCGCAATGTAAGGCTGTTCTTGGTACTCTTCGCCTGGCAGTAACTGAGTCAGCAGGCAGTAGAGCGTTTCCTTATAAGGAGCAAACTGACAGTTGAGTATTGAGCCATTTGTTCGCAGCAGTTCTTTCTGTGCGCCTTGGTTGGTGACTAAAAAGAGCGATCGCGTGTAATCTGTATTAAATTTCACCATCGCTGCTGCCGAGCCATCTCTGGCAAAATCCAGCGCCATCCCAAACTTGGGCAGAAAATCTAGCGGTTTGGCTCCTGGTGTCAGGGGCAGAATCGCGATGCCCTCTCCCTGAGCGCTTGCCACCGAGGCACTATCCGGCGCAATCAAAAAATCCCCCCCCGGTTGGTTATTCAGCGGTTGCGGCGGTGCATTCGGTCGGACTACCCACAAGCCAAATTCGGCTGGATTTTGGCTGTTCACCCGCTGAACAACAATCGTTTGCCCATCCGCCGCTAAGTCAAATTTGAGATTCTGGTAGTTTTTATTATCTAAAACCAGATTCATTCTGCCTGGGGGATCGAGATCCTTTTCAGATTTTCCTTTGGTTTTGTAATGGAGTCCGGTACTGACGGTGTACAGTTGTTGCGCCAATACACCGGGTTGGTTATTCGTCGCGTCGGTGGCAGAAAACAAAACCTTGTCACCATCTGGATACACCTTAAAGTCCATCACTACGAGGTCTTTAGGCGTCAGAACGGTTTTTTTGTTTTGGGTGAGGTTGTAGAGGATTAACTGTCCCTGTTCTTCTTTCTCAACGCCCAGGTAGATAAAAGCGCGATCGCGGGTGCGAAACTGACTCGTAAACGGCTGAATTGCCCTTCCTGTTTTTCCTTGAGTCCCCAAGCGCTCTCGCGCCCCCTGTAATTCCACTTTATAGTCAGTGTCATAGGATGCTGGGGAAGTGAGGGTATAAGACATCTTCCGCCCCGCCCAACTGAATTTACCCCCCAAAGGTGGAGCGATTCGCAGATTTGCTTCCACGCTGCTGTGTTCCATCGGGCGGCTAAAGGTGAGGATAAAGGAAGTATCCTCAACACCTATTTTTTCTCCCTGCCAGTTGAAATCCCGCACGCGAGGCCCGGTGACTAAAAAACAGTTCGTGCCGCAGGCATCGCCACCCCACACGACTAGCCCAATCACCACGCTTAGCACCAGCATTAGCGCTAGCGCTAGACGGTCAACAGGTTGCCCCCATTTTCGATTTTCGATTTTTGATTTTCGATTTATCACTGCCTTCGTCCTCGCCAATCTAAAATCTAAAATCGTCTAATAATCATACGGGTTCTTCGGTGCTTCTATTTTTTTGAGGGAGTTTGCCTTGATGGTGAGTTGGCGTTTGTTTTCTAGAGTTTCAGTGATCATCTCACCTTCAACTTCTAACCAAGTATCAGGGGCATAAGCTGTCCGGTTTTCAGTGAGTTTCACTGGCAGTCCCACGGGATAAGCATCTGCGGCACAGCAGGTAATCACAAATTGCGAAATTAACAGATATTGCTCAGAGAGTTTTGGTGGATGGACAACAAATCCCTTTACTTTAACTTTTTGACCCGTGTAGGTATCGGGTTCTGGATTGAAGTTGAGCGTCCGCACCCAGTCCATGAGCGATCGCTCTTCCGGTCTTGTTGAAGAGCGAAATGATTGGGGTTGCACTCGTGTCAAGGTCAAAGAATCGGTAATTCCCCGATCGAGCGCTGTGCTTGAGTTAAAGGCGCGGGGGGCAACCAATAAACCAGCGATTGCCGTCAACAGTAACAATACACTGCTCCAACCAGGAGGAAATAGGGTGATGTGCTGAAGAACTGCCACCGACCGCTTTTCCTTCCGGTTATTTAATATTTTCCCAATCAGTTGCATGGCGCTCAATGCCGCCATAATTAACAAGCAGATGGCAGTGACAACAACATATTTAAAGTAATCTTTGTGAATCAGCAGGTATAACTGACCCGTGAACCAATATTTCAGGAGCAAGGCTCCCCAAGCCGTTAGTGCTAGGACATCCAAGCCGGGAATTATAAATTTTTGAGAAATAATTTTTGGTTGATTGGTCATTGGTAAGGGTACGAATCGCTAATTTAAGACGGGTTGATTGTGAATCGTTCTAGGAATCTGTTTTCCCTGAGCCAATTGCAACTCACCACTCATCTTAGAAAAAGTACGTATACAGGAGAGTCATTATAAAAGTCAGCTGAGCTGCAAGACCAAATAGGTAAAACACAGCTCTGGGTTTGAAAATGGATAACATCAAACCGATGCCTTTGAGGTCAATCATGGGGCCAAATACCAGAAAGGCTAACAAGGAGCCGCTGGTAAATGTTGTGGCAAAGGAAAGGGCAAAAAAGGAATCGACCGTTGAACAAATGGACACGAGAGCCGCTAATCCCATCATCGCAAGGATGGAGGTAATTGGTCCCTGACCCAAGCTGAGGATCAGTTCGCGGGGAGCGAGTACCTGAATCGCCGCTGCGATCGCGCTTCCCAAAATTAACACGCCTCCCAATTCCCGCAGCTCTTGCACTGTATTATCAAGGAACATCCGCAGCTTGAAAGGCAGGGGTTTTGACGTAATCGATTGACCCATCATCCCACCGCCGGAGACGCCAACGGCGCTCATTATCGGTTGCGGTTGTCCCAGCCAAAACGTGCCGGATTTTAACAAGGTGGGAGTATCGTCTTCCTGTGCCCCTTGAGTTTGCATCTGAGGTATGGCGCAAGCGATCGCGGGTTGCAGTAACGGCTTCAGATTAGATTGAACGCTGAAAACCGAGGCAATAATTGTCGCGATCGATAAAGAAAATACCACCCGCAACACGACAATTTCTGGCTGATCTCGAAACGCTACCCAGGTTGACCAGATGACGATCGGATTAATGGTCGGTGCCGCGAGCAAAAACCCAACTGCCACAGGTGCAGGCACTCCCTGCATTAGCAACCGTCGCGCCACCGGCACGTTGCCGCACTCACACACCGGAAACAAAAAGCCCGCACAACTGCCTACAAATGCCCCCAAAATGGGGTTCTTCGGCATGGCAGAAATCAGCTTGCCCTCATCAATCCACAACAGGAGCAAACCGGAGAGCAATACCCCCAGTAGTAAGAAAGGCATTGCCTCTACCAGCAAACTCAAAAACAAGGTGAAAGCGTTGTGCAGTTGATTCATGCTTTGGATCGTGAGAAGCCTTTTTTAGCTTTATGAGGTTGCCAAGACATTTTAGCGGTTATTACTACTCATCACTAGGGCTGATGAATGTGCTAGTGGACGAACCCGATTACCAAAAGTTGCTCGCTTTCTCCCTTATCTATCGGTTGCTTTACCGTAAATTTACGGAGTTTACCGAACCTTTGTAGTTTGTAACACGGACGATTGCTAGTGAAAATGCTATCCTAAGCTTGAAGTATACTCAAGCTTCCATTGCTGCGTTTTCATGCAGCGGGGTACCCTGTGCTGAACGCATTTTTATCACTTCCTTTGTCATCCAATCGAAGCCAGCAAGACTTGTGTTTAGAGTCCACGCTGCGATCGCTATCGCTTCACGATTGTCAGATTGAATATCATCAACTTGGTTGGGAAGTAACTCAGACTCTTAAAGCCAATCCCCTACTCCCAGGCGTCATCTTGATGAAGCAGGGTCAATTCGCGGGGATGATTTCGCGGCGGCGATTTTTGGAATACATGAGCCGTCCCTACGGATTGGAACTCTTTTCCAAACGTCCCATTGAATGTTTATATCGTTCTGCCGAAACGGAAACTTTGATTCTGAACGGCGATACGTTAATTGTGGCGGCGGCGCGTCACTCTTTGCAACGAGCGGCTGAGTTACTTTATGAACCGATTGTGGTGGAGGTCGCGCCGCAAGTTTATCGATTATTAGATGTACATGAATTACTGATTGCTCAGTCGCAAATTCACGAATTAGCAACTGAACTGCTCACTCAACTTTATACTCATCTGGAAGCAGCAAACCAACAATTGCTGCGCCTTGCCACTTCTGATGGTTTGACTGGGGTTGCTAACCGACACCGTTTTGATAGCTATCTCGATTCCTGTTGGCACCAGATGCAGGCGAGTAATTCAGCATTATCGCTGATCTTGTGCGATGTTGATTTCTTCAAAAAGTACAACGATACCTACGGTCATCAAGCGGGTGATGACACTTTGCGACAGGTAGCGGGTGCCATCCAGCAAGCAGTGCAGCGACCGGAAGATTTAGTGGCACGCTATGGGGGCGAAGAATTTGCCGTGATTTTGCCGCACACATCGCTAGAGGGTGCCCTTCAGGTCGCAGAACACATCAGACTGACCGTGAAAGCCTTGAAGATAGCCCATGCTTGCTCAGAAAGCGATTACATCACCTTAAGTTTAGGTGTTGCTACGATCTTTCCTAGCTCAACGTTTATGCCTGCAATGCTGATTGCAGCAGCGGACAAAAAGCTTTATCAGGCAAAACAGACAGGACGAGATAAGGCTGAAGGCCATCTGCTTTGCGTACCGCGCGATCGCTCATCCGTTTTTGAGCCATCTGCAACTTCTTGAATACAAATTATTCCGCTTTAGATAAATATATAGAGTTGTTTTAGTTTAGTAAAAAGTGTAAATTATTGTATTTTTATAACAATTAAAAAACCTCTTGAGTCGTCATTTTTTAACCAAAAGTTAATCAAATCTTTAAATCATATTTAAAGTTAAACTAAGGTTTTAGCTGTAAAATTTATAACTTAAATCAGTAGAATGTGGGGATAAAGTAAATTTTGCATCTCCCTATACAGCGAATAAGAACTGATTGAGGTAATTTATGATGGCTTGGCAAGAATCTCCGCCGGAATTATCAGTTCTTCCTCTGTCCCAGATAAAGAACCTCAATTTAGAGTCAACCCTTCAAGAGCTTCCGCTATACGATTTTCAGATAGAAGCCTCTGGTCTGGGGCAGGAAGTTAACAAAGAATTTGAAGGAAATGCGCTGCTACCAGGAGTCATTTTAACGATAGAAAGTCAGTTTGCGGGAATGATTTCGCGGCGACGATTTTTAGAACAAATGAGCCGTCCTTATGGACTAGAATTATTTTTAAAACGACCCTTACAATCTTTATATCAATTCGCCAGTACCCATGTTTTGAAACTTTCTGGCGATACGTTAATTGTAGCGGCGGCAAAGCAGTCTTTGCAACGACCTCCTGAGCTACTCTATGAACCGATTGTGGTAGAGTTAGCGCCAGGAATTTACCGATTACTAGATGTACATCAATTATTGGTGGCGCAGTCAAAAATTCATGAACTCACAACCGAGTTACTCAACGAGCAAACCAAAGCTCAGATGCTGCAAACCGAAAAAATGGCGAGTTTGGGACGGACGGTTGCTGAGGTTGCCCATGAGATTAGAAACCCCATTAACTGCATTAATGGTAATTTTGGTTTTGTAGAAACTTATTACAAAAATTTAATCGGTTTATTGGCAGCTTATGAAAAAGCTGAAACTTTGAATACAATCGAAGAATTGAAAGAGGAAATTGAATATGATTTTCTTCTAGAAGATTTGCCTAAGTTGATAGGAAGTATGAAGCTGAGTGCGGAACGATTAACAAAAATCGTTGGCAGTCTGCGAAACTTTTCTCATATGGATGAAACCAAGAGACAGCCTGCTGACTTACACGAATGTATTGAAAGTACCTTATTAATTTTAAATAATCCCATCAAGCAGGGGATTCAATTAATTAAAAAATATGGCGATTTACCACTGGTGAATTGCTACTCAGGTCAACTGAGTCAGGTATTTATGAATATCATTAGTAATGCGATTGATGCACTCAAAGATCGAGTCACTGACGGGTCGGATTGGCAACCCCAGATAGAGATTACGACGGAAGTTTTAGAAATCCAAGATTCTGAATGGGTTGTAATCCGGATTGCGGATAATGGGCCGGGAATTCCACCAGAAATTCAGGATCGGATTTTTGAGACGTTCTTTACTACAAAGCCGGTGGGCAAGGGAACGGGATTGGGATTGGCAATTAGTTATCAAATTGTTACTGAGAAACACGGGGGTCATTTATCGGTGCGATCGCGTAGTGTATGTCCAGAGGATTGCTCGCCTTTGGCGTATCCTCCTCCTAGCACCGCCTCCCATAATGGTTCCGTAGTTGAAGCGTTGTCGGTGCCCGTAGCTTCCGCCGTAGGAATAGGAATCGCAGATTCCTATCCCCGGCAAGACAGAATCTATAGTGCGGCTAGCGGATGCGAGGCACCAGCAGCGGCACAGTTGCTAGCTAATTCCAGGGAGATAGAAGATTCACAACCAAGGATGGGCACAGAATTCGAGATCCGATTGCCACTCGGTTAAGGCGCTTGTTCACAATTTTTCTGGAAAATAGTAGCAGAAATTAACCTCAAGGGCAGGTGGAAAACTGCTGAAAATGGTAGTCTATGGTCATAGCTGATTCCAGCTTCACTGCTGCATTTGTGGGCGTTGTGTGTCGGTACCAAACGGATTTATATCACTTCCGTCCTTGTCCCAAGGGAGCGATCGCGACCTCTCTATAGAGTCAACTCTTGGGGAATTGCCGCTGTACAACTTTCTGGTAAAACCCATCTGTCTGGGTGTGGATATTGCCCGGATTTTTGAGAAGCATCCTCTACTGCCAGGAGCCATCTTAGTCGAACAGGGTCAGTTTGCCGGGATGATTTCGCGGCGGCGGCTTTTGGAGTACCTGATCCGTCCTCATCGACTAGAGCTGTTTTTGCACAAACCGCTGCACATCCTCTACAAGTACGCCCACTCTGAGGTTTTAATCCTTCCCGATAGTACGCCGATTTTGACAGCAACCCAGCAGGCGCTGCGGCGATCGCCTGAATTTTTGGCAGAACCTGTCGTAGTGCAAGTGGGAGAATCTGATTATCGGCTGTTAGATGTTCAGGATTTGAATGTTGTTTCTTGGCAAATCCGGGGAATCGAAGCTCAGGTGCGATATGAACGCACCCAAGCTCAGATGATTCAAAGTGAGAAAATGGCAAGCTTAGGGCGCTTAGTGGACGGAGTTGCTCACGAAATTTTAGACCCGGTTGGCTTTATTTGGGGGAACTTAACGTATGTCTCAACTTACACTGAAAACTTGATAGAATTGCTGTCTACTTATGAGACATATTTGCCGCAGATTCCTGAAGAAATTGCGGCTCTGAAAGAAGACATAGAATTTGATTTTGTACAACAAGACTTACCTCGCTCAATTTCCAGCATCCGAGCCGGAGCAGAACGATTGAAAAAGCTCGTGATGAGTCTGCAAAACTTCTGCCATATTGATGATGTTTATCCCAAGCCTGCCGATTTGCACGCTTGTTTAGATAGTATTGTTTTGCTTTTAAAAAGTCGTGTAAACAGCGAAATTGAAATTATCAGAAATTATGGTCATTTGCCGCCGGTACAATGCTACGCGGGTCAATTGAATCAGGTTTTCATGAATATCCTGACGAATGCGATTGATGCATTGATTAATCAAGCAGTCGTTCAGCAGTTTACTCAAGATTTTCAAGGAACATTGCCCCCGAATATTCAAGAGAAACCTCGGATCGAAATCACGACTGAGGTTTGTTCGCACAAGGCAAGTCAGACAGGAATTTCTGATTCGCGGTGGGTTTCCATTCGCATTGCCGATAATGGCCCTGGGATGTCTCCTGAAGTACAGCAGCAAATTCTTGAGTCTTTTTCTGTAGAGAAACGCTCTGCTAAAGAGACGAGTTTATCGGTAAGTTATCAGATTGTGACGGCGAAGCATGGTGGAAAATTAAGAATGCGATCGCGTAGTGTATGCCGTTTGGGCGACTCGCTTAGTGTATGTCCTGAGGATTACTCGCGCAGTGGATGCCCAGAGAGCGGATCTCCTCAGGGGTATGCCACTCCTAGCAATTCCAGCGGAGAACCTAAACCAGGCATTGGCACCGAATTTGAGATTTTGTTGCCTTTGGTTTAATTAAAAATTAACAAGCCGCTGTATTTTTAATTGGGCAACTTTCAGGACTCTAAGGCTCTACTTTTACAGGAGTTCCGATGTTGACCTGTGCATACAAAGCCAAAATATCCTGATTACGCATCCGGACGCAGCCGTGAGAAACTGCCTGTCCCACCAGTTTTTCCTGGGGGGTGCCATGAAACCCGATAAAATTGCGTCCGTCTGTCCAAAAAGCAATCCACCTGGCTCCTAAAGGATTATCTGCACCTGGAGGAACGACTTTTCCATTCCAAGGATGCTGCCAAGCTGGATTGCGTAGCATTTGCGTCACCTTAAACGTGCCTGTAGGCGTCTCCCAGCCCTTTTTCCCGACTGCGATAGGATAACTTGCTTTCACCTGATTGTCTCGGTAGACATAGACGCGGCGATCGCTTAATTTAATCACCAAATGAGTATCGGGCGTGGTACTCGCCGGGGAGAGTTCCTCCAAAGGTAGATAGAGAGAGGGTGCCCCCAGCGGAGGCAATTGGGGTTCCGAAGGCAATTCAATCGTTGTTGCCTGTCTGGTAGTTGCCATTTCTGTTGGCACTGAAGCACCAGATGGCTGCCGAACGCCCAGCAATAGAATGGCTGCGAAGTACAGCACCTTGAAGCTTCCAGACGGTAATTTACCCCTGAGCATTCCTGTCCTCTCTTTTCCCTGGTCAACGACTCTTATCGAATTATTATCTGAGATCAAAACAATAAATCGCACAGAGCTGACTGACTTATTTAAAATTGACTTTTCTTAGTCTTGTCAAGTCTCACAAAGTCAGATTTTATTCCCAGCTCTCCTCCTAAGGGCTTATATAGTCCGGTAGATTGAATCTTCAGTAGAGCTAGATAGGATTTGGGCAATAATCCAGGCATTTTCATCCGTTGCTAAGGACAACTGTTGCCGATAGTCAAGTTTATTACCCAAATATTTTAAAAGTGAGGGTGTAATGCGTTTACAAAAAACCAAAGTATTGACAGGTACGATGCTAACACTGTTACTCTCGGCAGTATCAGTGTTGCCAGCGATCGCTCGCCCAGTATCTGAAGGTGAATCAAGGCAGCTCATTAGCCAAACAAACACCGACACACCTACTGCCAATCCAACCAACACCAACACAACTACTCCTAACTCAACCGATACGAATCAAGTAGTTAGAGGCACCGTCAGCAGCGTTAGAGGCAATGTAGTCACGCTAAGACTGCCAGACGGTACAACCAGAAGTATGATGCTCTCACCAGAGGATCTAACTCGGTTGAACCTCATGCCAGGAATGGAGATTAGCGCCACATTGGATGACCAGAATATGGCTAGCAATGTGAGTATGGTTGAAGCAGCCGATGCGACAGATACTACTCGCCTCAACAGAACCCGTCGAGTGGAAGAGACAACGATTCAGCGAAGAACGGTGCAGACAACACCGTCTCCTGGTCCGACAACAACCACTGGAGAGACCACAAGTACTCCAGATACAGTTCAAACCGAACCGCAGACGACTGAGGCAGCGCCAGTACCAGCGCTTTGGTAATGACTTCACCAGCATTCTTGAGCAATTAACAAAGAATCGTTAATCTAGCCATGCCGTCCCCAAAAGGACGGCATGGTTATTTTAGGAAATAATTTTCCGAGATAGATTCCGAGATAGATGCTTGGTTGCGATCGCGCTAGGATTCTGAACAAATTCAAACGTCCTGATTCATTTCTAGCAATCCAGGCGGTGGCGTAATTTCAATTCTCCGATTCTCCAGGTCTACCACGGGCGCGATCGCTTTCACAAAAGGAATCAAAATGGTAGACGGCTTCGGTGGCTTGGGTCTAAGAACTTTCCGTTTTTTGCTGGTTCGATTCACTTCCCCTTTCTGGGGTGTTTCCGGCTCATCCTCTGGCGCTACAGCTACAGGTTGCTGGTGCAACTGGACTTCCAGTAAATCGTTGCCAGCCGGAATTACATTCACCACCACGCCCAAGTTTTCTCCCGATTCTTGAACGAAAACTTCCAAACCAATTAAGTCTAGAACGTGGTATTCATCTTCTTCCAAGATCGGGCGATCGGAAGCTTTCACCATTAACTTGGTTCCCGCTAGCGCCTCCGCTCGATCCCGATTTTCTACCTCAGCAAGCTGTACAACGTATAGATTTTTACCATCTATATACCGCCCTTTCACCAATTTCACTGGCTGCGGTTCTGTCTCGCCCGGTCGCAACATCCAACGCTCTCCCGGTTCCTCAAAGCGTTCTGGGAATTGGGATTCCGGATACACCCGCAACTCCCCTTTCATCCCTTGAGCGGCAACAATTGTGCCAATTTCTAACCACTGGTCATTGGTCATCAGCTTTCTGTATTCCGTATTCCGTATTCTTTTTCATGCCCTACCGTGTACGCACAAATCTTCTTGTACTTGCCAGTCCGGTTTTGATCCCCCTAACCCCCCGATAAATTGGGGGAGCAATCAACGTTTTGCCACTTAATCAAAGATATGTGTACACGGTAGTGAATGCTTTGATAACTGGAAGGGGCGGCGACACAGAGACTTCTAAAAGTCCGCGCTTTTCCGACTTAGTTTGCATAGCCGCGAATTCTGTCCGGCAGGGCTTTCTAACATTTAACAACTGAATATACTTGCTCTACCACCTTCGCTAAGCGCTGTATCCCGATTTCAATCTCCTGGTCCGTAGCAGTCAGGCTAATACGAATACATTGTTGCTTGTGCGCCCATTCTTCGCGCAATCCGGGGAAGAAAGAGCTACCTGGTACGACAATGACACCGACTTGCTTTAACTGCTGGTACAGTTCCCAGTCTGTAATGGGTAAATCTTGTAACCACAGCCATGCAAAGATTGCTCCTTCGCCGCGATGCAGGAACCAAGGCAAATCTTTGGGCATTGCCTGTTCGATGCTGCTTTCCACAACATCAAACTTTTTCTGGTAGTAGGGGCGAATCACCGTGGTAGCGATTTCTGCCAGCGTTCCCGTTTCAATCGCACGGGCAGCGATCGCTTGTCCATACCGAGATGAATGGATACACATATTTGTCTGGAAACACTCCAGCGCCTGAATCCACTTTTCATCCCCAATTGCAATCCCAATCCGTTCTCCGGGTAGCCCCGCTTTCGATAAGCTCATGCAGTGCAGGATGTTCTCTCCAAATACCGGCGTCATCTCGGTAAAATTTAACGCCGGGAACGGAGGTGCATACGCAGAATCGATCAAGACTGGGACATCATATGGCGCAGCCAAATCGGCAATTTTTTTCACCTCGTCATCCGTGAGGACGTTGCCGGTTGGGTTACAAGGACGCGAGAATAACACGCAACCCGTATCTTCCGTAATCTTCAGTTTGCTGAAGTCCGGACGATATTTGAACCTGTGGGCAGCGGCATCAATGTCTAAAGCGGGTTTATAGGCAAATAATGCCTCTGGGGTTAAAGTCAGACCCCCATACCCCGTGTAATCTGGACTCAGGGGCAGGATAATTTGCTTTAATTTACCGCTTGTGGTGTACCCCCCAAAGGCATTCGCTGCAAAGAAATAAAGCGTTTGACTGCCTGGGGTAATCAGAATATTGCGATGAGTCAGATTTAGCCCGTAGCGGCGATTGAAATCCTTTTCTACCGCTTCGATTAATGGCTCATAGCCTTGAGAGTCACCATAGCGACAAACTACATTCCCGTAATTTGAGCTAGCGAGCAATTCTTCGGTGTAATCCCGCCATAACTGCTCTACTTCTGGCAAAATCACTGGATTCCCAGGACTTAAATTAATATATTCCTGTCCAATACCTGCTTGCAGAGTTTCCTTAATATCCTTCATAATTGCCCGCACCCCAGTGAGGTGGGACATACAATCGCCAAATTGAGTCAGGGCAGGATTCATAAGCTAAAGCGACTTTGAAAATTGAGAGTTTAACAACCGGGGTGCCGAGTCAGTTGAGGCTTTTTCCCCCTTAGTTAATTTAATGAATCGTTGGTACTCTAACCAATTTAACTGTAATTTTCATGACTAATTGGCACAACTACAGCCAGTCTGGGGTTGAGAAAGTCGCAAAACCGGCTGTTTAGATTAGGCACGGTTTGGGCGTTGTCTGATAAAACTTAACAAAACCATAATCTTCCTTAGATTACTTGACTAATTTTTGGGGGAAAAATGTAAAGAGTGTAAAAAAACCCAGTTTATATAGGAAATCCTGTAAAGCTATAAATCGGGCTGGATAGCCGGAGGTTTTCTGGCTCTTAGCGCCTCTACTTTTTTAGCTAAAAGCCAAACAACCCGTAGAAGATAACACGCTCCCTATCCAGACGAACGTCAAGAGCAAGCCTGTCAAGTGTAGTGCAACGGAATTTATGACAACAATTGAAACGCTGCGTGCGAAGCTACCGTTTCCTCTCAAGCGATTGGCAGACCTGGCATATAACTATTGGTGGAGTTGGACGAGCGATCGCACTTCTCTATTTCAGAACATTAATCCTGATGAATGGCACCGCTGCGGACATAACGCTGTCGCCATCTTAGAATCAGCTTCTTTAGTGCGACTTACCCAGCTCGCTCAAGACCCTGCTTACATCAAACGGGTGAATTCACTTGTCGAGCAATTTGACAAGTACATGAACGAAAAAAATGCTTGGGCGTCGCGCGTCGCGCCGCAAATTTCCCCACAGCGACCTGTCGCCTATTTTTGTGCGGAATTTGGCATCCACGAATCCCTCCCTATCTACTCCGGCGGTTTGGGAATTTTAGCCGGAGATCACCTCAAGTCCGCCTCTGATTTAGGCGTGCCGATGGTTGCGGTAGGGCTTTGTTATCGCCAAGGTTATTTCCGTCAACGGTTGAATAGCGGCGGTTGGCAAGAAGAAAACTACGTTAACAATCCCTTTGACCAGATGCCCCTAGAGTTAATCAAAAATACTCATGGGGAACCCATCACGATTGAGATGGAAATCCGGCAACGGATAGTCAAAGCCCAAATTTGGCTGGCGCGAGTCGGTCGTGTCAATCTTTACCTGCTAGATACCGACCGACACGACAACGATCCCATTGACCGCTGGCTGACAGGGCACCTGTACGGTGGCAACCAAGAAACCCGCATCGCCCAGGAAGTCGTGCTGGGAATTGGCGGCGTTCGGGCGCTGACAGCATTGGGGATTACTCCGTCGGTGTGTCATCTGAACGAAGGTCATGCGGCATTCTGCACCCTAGAGATTGCGCGACAAGAAATTCAGCGTACCGGCAAGTCTTTCTATGATATCGAGGGATTGGTGCGCGATCGCTGCGTTTTCACCACCCACACCCCCGTTCCCGCAGGTCACGATGTCTTCTCCTCAGACCTGATGGATTCCTACTTCGCCCACTACTGGCCTACATTGGGCTTGTCGCGCGAACAGTTCCTCTCCTTAGGGGCACGCCGACTGGGCGACCCTTGGGAACCCTTCGGCATGACCGTCTTAGCTTTGCGGATGTGTCGCACTGCCAACGGCGTCAGCGAACTGCACGGTCAGGTTTCCCGCAAGATGTGGAACATTCTCTATCCCGACCGTAGCGAAGAGAAAGTGCCCATTGGTCACATTACCAATGGTGTCCATGCGCGTACCTGGACAGCACCCCTAATGGGCGACCTCTATTCCCAGTACCTGGGTGAAGATTGGTCAACCCGCATGGCTGACAAACAGATGTGGGCAAAGGTGGACGGAATTCCTGATGAAGAAATCTGGTGGCGGCACCAAGTTCTCAAAGAGTGCCTGATTGCTCATACCCGTTCTAAAGTGAAATTGGCACGGATTAGTCGCGGTGAAGAGCAATTCCGCATTGATGCCGCCGACAAGCTGCTAGACCCCAACGTGCTGACGATCGGATTTGCACGACGCTTCAGCCCTTACAAGCGGGGTGACTTGCTGCTGCGGGAAGCCGAACGCGCCTTGAGGATATTTGGAAATTCCCAACGCCCCGTGCAAATTGTCTTTGCCGGTAAAGCGCACCCCCACGACGAAGAAGGCAAGCGGATTATCCAGCGGTTAATGGAGTGGTGCAAGCACCCAGACATTCTCAACCGAGTTGCCTTAGTTGAAGATTACGACATCTACACGGGTCAACATTTGGTGCAAGGTGTTGATGTTTGGTTGAACAACCCGCGTCGCCCTCTAGAAGCCTCCGGAACGAGTGGGCAAAAAGTCTGCTTCAACGGCGGCATTAATTGCAGTGTCCTCGATGGCTGGTGGTGCGAAGGCTATCAAGAAGGGCAAGATGGCAAGGGAAGCAATGGCTGGGCAATCGGTGAAGATGCCCACACCAGCGACCAGGAGTTGCAAGACCGGATTGATTCGGAATCTCTCTACCACCTACTAGAAGAGGAAATCGTTCCTCTCTACTATGACCAAGATGAGAATGGAGTTCCTCATCGCTGGATTCAGATGATGAAGGCGTCGATTAAGACAAATTCGCCGCTATTCAACACTGACCGGATGATTGCGGACTACGTTACTCAGGTGTACGCGCCGGGAACTTCAGTCGGTACTGAACCGATTCTGGCAAGCGCGCTGGCGTAGCAAATTTGTAGGGGCAAACGGCACGCCCCTACATTAGGTATGAATTGACTCGATTTTGAGCTAAAAGTAGGGTGGGCAGTGCCCACCTGCTTTTTTTTGAACCGCAAAGAAGCAAACCGTAAAGAAGCAAAGGACGCAAAGGAAGAGAGAACAGATGAATCGGGTTTGGCAAGCTGATTTTTATCGGCGTCCTCTCAAAGATGAAAAAGGGCAGGTGTTGTGGGAATTGTTGCTTTGCGATGCCACACGCAGCTTTCGTTATGACGCCTTTTGTCCTCAATCTGAAGCGAATGCTAGTTGGTTGGTTTCTCAGTTACAGCAAGCAGCCGGTGGAAATTTGCCGAATCTCATCCAAGTGTTTCGTCCCCAGTCGTTAAGTTTGATTCAGGCAGCGGCGCAACAACTGGGTATTCAGGTGGAAGCGACTCGACGCACTGGGGCGCTGAAGGAATATTTGCAACAGAAGGCGAAACTATATCCCAATCTCGATAACTATACCTACACTGGCGAACTCCCATCGCTGGACAAACCGCCGCCAGTCCCATTGCCAGAAAACCTTTGGGGAGAACAATGGCGATTTGCCACGCTTCCGGCGGTTGCTGTGGTGGAAGCTTTTGCAGAACGCCCAATTCCGATTCTGGAGATGCCAGAATTTCTCTTGCCGATCAATCTGGGTTTAGCGTCTACGGTGCCAGTCCCCGGTGTGGTAATTTACGGTGGGCGGCAATCGATGCGTTTGGCGCGTTGGCTACAAGAAGCGCGTCCCGTGTCTCTCAATTACATTGCGGGTGCGCCGGATGGGTTGGTATTAGAAGCTGGGTTGGTTGACCGCTGGATTGTTGCCACTTTTGAGGATAAAGAAGTTACGGCAGCAGCTCAAGCTTATCAACAGCGCCAGCAGCAGAGTCGGGGATTGCACTTTTTGCTGGTGCAACCAGATGAGTCGGGGATAACTTATAGCGGCTTTTGGCTGTTGCGAGGAGAGGATTGAGGTTCTTTCTCTACCAAAAGATAGATTAAAAGCAGATTGATGCGATTTGGTGCGATCGCGCCTTGCACCCGGTACACTCAACCCAGATTGAAGATGCAAGAGCGGTAGAAATTCATCGCATCTTATCCCAATTAAGCACTATCGCAATCCTGCTAACGAGTGATTAAATCCTATGTTCTCTATCACAAGTTATATGTGGCATCAATCAATGTCTACCACAGAATCTTAGTGAGATAATAAAGGTGTGAGGAAGAAAACGGAACAACCTTTTTGATAAAGGGGGAGTATTATGAAACTCAAGCTATTCGCGACCCTAACATTACTCGCTCCACTATTTTTAACTATGCCAGTGAAAGCGGAGAATCCGCTACACGTAAAACAGCTATTGTCAACGAGGGAATGTGTTCGGTGCGATTTATCAGGAGCCAATCTCAGCGGCGCACATTTGATTGGTGCGGACTTGAGAGAAGCCAATTTGCAAGGCGCTAACCTGACGAATGCAAACCTCGAAGGTGCTGATCTGACGAAGGCAAACTTGACAGCAGCTAATTTAACATCAGCTTTTGTAACGAATGCCAATTTTCAGCAAGCCAATCTCAACGCCGTGAATTTTACGAACGCTAAAATTTATGACGCTAATGTGTATGGGGCATCAATGGATGACCTGATTCTCACGGATGCTGAAATATTTAACACCGGAATCGGTATTGGTGGGGAAGATGCCGATATTCCTCGTTGGGACTAGATGGTGCTGATTAGCGCTTAGGATTTTACGGAGAATTGGGGAAGTCCAATAGATTTAAAACGAGCGGCTTCCCTATTTTCGCCATCAATTAAATTTATCTTCTGAGTATCTATTAATATCAGTATTTGAGTACCTAACCCTTGAGAGGTTTAACCACCTCCGGTGTCGCTCCAGGTTGTGATGTTACTCTTTGAGAGATTTAAACCCAGTTACCTTGTCTTCGCACCGCCTGGACACGATCGCTTCTATTGAGTTTAGCGAGCGCTTGTGATTTAGTGCTGGAACTTTTTTGGATATTGAGATTATTAGCGTTAATCAATGAACAGACGCCTTTTGTATGCAAAGGCTCAAGCTTATATGAACAGCGCCAGCAGCAGGGTCAGGATTGCATTTTTTACTTGTGTAACCTGATTGATGGTGGGATGACTTAGAGCGGCTTTTGGCTGTTTTGAGGGGAAGATGGAAACTCCGAAGCCTTCCAAGACTAAGATTTCAAACAACTTTAAAGAGATTCTGCAATCTCTGGTTAGAGTTTTGGTTCGCCGATGGCTCATCTCATCAGTGCGATCGCACTGATGAGCGCAAAACCCACAAAAGACTAATTTTCTCCTTAAAAAGTATTATAAATCACACTTGTGGGAGTTGTAAAAACTGTATATTTATGCGTATCCGTTTCTTATTTAGGTGCATCAGTGAGTGATATTCTGCGCGATCGTCGAGTGTTAGTAACCGGAGCTTCCGGTTTTATGGGTTCTTGGTTGACTGAGTGCTTATTAGAGCAGGGCGCGACGGTGACGACGATACTGGCTGACTGGAACCCAGACAGTCATTTTGTGCGTAGTGGAATCGTTCATCGTGTCAACAATGTTGTTGGGTCAATTGAGGATTACGATTTACTTGAAAAGGTGATTGGCGATCGCGGCATTGATACGGTGTTTCACTTAGCAGCAGTGTCGGTAGAAGGTTTGGCGTTTGAGAAACCTCGATTGGCATTTGAGATAAACATTCGTGGCACATACAACATATTGGAAGCCTGTCGCGTCCGTTCGGATTTGGTGCGGCGGGTAATCGTGGCATCAAGTGATAAAGCCTACGGTGATAGTCCCGTCTTACCCTATACAGAAGATATGCCAACGCTGGGCAGACATCCTTACGATGTCTCTAAAAGCTGCGCTGACCTAATTGCTCGAAGCTACTATCACAGCTACGGGTTGCCTGTGGCTGTAGGGCGATTTGGTAATATCTACGGCGGTGGAGATTTAAACTGGAGCCGACTGATCCCAAATACGATCCGAAGGCTACTGAGCAATGAAAGTCCTCTCATTCGTATGCCCGATAAAGGTAATTTTATGCGGGACTTTTTATATGTCAAAGATGCAGCCCATGCCTATATTGCAATGTTTGAAGGGCTAGCTCGTCCAGAAGTTCATGGAGAGGCTTTCAACTTCGCAATGGGTGGTAGTTGGACGGTGCTAGAAGTCGTGCAAAAGCTCCAGCAACTGATGAATTGCGAACACATAGAGCCGGTAATTATGAATCAAAGCCACGGGGAAATTTGGCACCAGCAGGTATCGGCAGAAAAGGCGCAAAAAATGCTTGGGTGGAGTCCCCGATATTCTTTTGATAAAGGACTAGCTGAAACAATTGAGTGGTATCTGGAGTATTTATCACCTTCAATGGTGGGCAATATTCCATCTTCAGTAGTATTAAGTGTCTAGTTGATCGGAAGTATTTTTACCCTACCTTCTGACCAGACTTCTAAGTCTGGTCAGAAACTTCCTTGGAGAAAAATGTTTAAACGTCTCGACCAAAATTTAATAGATACAGTTGCTCAACAGGCATCCAGTAGCGATCGCTTACGACAAAGCTACAACTTCCACACCTTAGAAGAAAAAGTTCAGCGATCGCTTATTTGTCTGCAACCAGGGACGTATGTGCGTCCCCATCGCCATAAACGGGCAATCGGTCACAATGGATTCGAGCTGTGCCTGATTTTGCAGGGAGCCGTAGGAATGCTTCTATTTAACGATCAAGGCGCAATTATTCACCAAGAACAGATTAGTGCCGATGGAACAACTTCTGGTATTGAATTCCTCGAAGGAACTTATCATACACTGATCGCTTTAGTACCAAATACTGTAATTTTTGAAGTTAAAGAAGGGCCTTACGATTCCACTACTGATAAAGAATTTCTTTCATGTTTCCCTCTGGAAGGAACGATAGCGGCTGAGAAACTGGTGCAAACCTGGCATAGTTACTTTGTTAGCCCAATATAATTCGCTCCATGCCACGCCTATCTTGTGATGGTTTTGGATTTAATAGGACTACAGTGCTATTTGTCCTTTATAACTCTCTGTTTTGAGCGATCGCTATTGTTTAAGCATGGATTCTTGGCTTTTGTTGATTAATTGATTGCTTGGAAGTCCCCAATCAATCGAGCGCGATCGCCGATACCTGCCCAGTTTCTCGCGCTTCATATCTGTCGAACTTTTTGCCTTTCTCTAGCCATCGAACTCACGTTCAGTTAGTATCTGGGTAATCTGTAGTTTTTTTGTGGATAAAGGCGGATTCATGCTTCAAAACATTACTACTGAGATTGCTTATTTCGACTCACTTCCATATTTAGCCACAGTCTTAGGCGTTACTAGCATAGCGGGAATAAGTGGGTGGCGCTGGTGGAAACAAAATAATACATACAAATCGCTGCGATCGCTCCCTTCACCTCCTCAACACTGGCTGTTAGGAAATCTTCCTCAACTATTAGCAGCAGTCAAACAGAAGAAATTATTCCAGCAAATGTTTGATTGGAGTCAAGAGCTAGGTCCGATGTATGTTATATGGAAGGTCAATCAGCCTGCTGTTATTTTAAGTAAAGCAAAAGTTATCGAAGATACCATTGTCAATGGGATGAAAGATGGTACCTTAATCAGATCGGAGCAATTACGCAAAGCTTGGAACGATGTCAGTGGCCCGATTCTATTAGGAGAAACTGGAGCTGAGTGGCAGTGGCGACGCAAAGCTTGGAATCCCGAATTCAGTTCTAGCAGCCTCACGAAATATGCAGAAATTATTAGCGAAGCTTGCGAACAAGTAATTGCAACATTGAAGGAAGCACCACCACCAAAAGAAGTTCAGGTAGATCCTCTGTTTGTAGAACTAACAATGAGAGTGATTTCTTGTCTCGTACTGGGCATTCCTGTGGATAGAAAGCTCGCGAGTCCTGAAGGGCCACCCCTGGAAGTTTCCAAGCTGTACGAAGCAATGTCTGTTGTAGGCTATCGGTTCCTACGACAAGCTACTGGCGAGAAGATATGGATGAAATATTTGCCCTCTAAAAATTCACAAGATTATTGGGCAGCAAAGCGATATTTTGAGGAATTTTTAACGCCCCGTGTAGACTTAGCTTTACGATTCAGAGAACAAAACAAGACCGATTTACCACAGGTAAGTTCTTGGTTCTCCGAATCAATGTTAGTCAAAATCGCTGCCAAAGAGCCAAAATACAATCGCGACACATTAATAGCAGAATGTGTTGAACTCTTAATCGCTGGTACTGATACAACAGCCCATACTTTATCCTTTGCAGTAGGAGAGTTGAGCTTCCATCAAAGGGTTTTTCAGCAAGCACGAGACATCGTTGACCAAGTTTGGCAAAGCAAAGGCTTGATAAATACCGAAAGCCTCAAGGAATTGGCTTATATTAGCGCAATTATTAAGGAGACCTTGCGCCTTTATTCAGTAGCCTCAGGCTCGACTTCATTGGAGGCTCAACGCGACACCCTCATTGATGGTAAAGCGATTCCTCGCGGTACAAGAATAGCTTGGTCAATGCTTGCTGCGGGAAGAGATCCAGAAGTCTATGCTAATCCAGAGGAATTTCTGCCAGAACGTTGGTTAGAGAAGAGCAAGGAAAATAGTTCGCTGCCAATGATAGACTTTGGCTCAGGACCTCATCGTTGCTTGGGGGAGCATTTATCAATGCTGGAAGGAACGATGATGCTAGCATTATTGCTCCGCAACTTCGACTGGGAGTTAGTCAAGGGTCGTTCTTCTCTAGAACAATTACAGCAAAACCTGTTAATTTATCCGTCTGATAAAATGCCAGTGCGCTTTAAATTGAGAAATTCGCTTCCACAAGAAAAAACCTATCTCCAAGGTTTAAATTAAACTATTTACAGTAGCTCGAAAAGTTTTGCCAACGCTAAAGAATAGTAGTGTATGGAGTAGTGCTAAAAAATTAATGCATCATTACTTTTTTAGCACTAACCCAATATTGGCTTAATTCAATGGAACGGAGAATTAAGTGGTATTTTTTATGTCCGCCACCGATCGAATTGATCTTCAGAGCATCCATTGATGTAAGTATTGAGTACCCAACCCTTCAGAGGTTTAACCACCTCCGGAGTCACTCCGGGTTGTGAGGTTACTCTTCCAGAGATTTGAACCCAGCTACCCTGTTTTCGCACTGCCCGAACCGTATCGCCTCTATTGAGTTTGGCGACTATATTGGATTGAGTATTGGGTAGATTACGGATATTGACGTTATTTCCATTAATAAATGAACATACGCCTTGGTTTTGTGCAGGTCTCGATTGAGCCTGTAAAATTGGTGTAGCTGCATTTGCCTTTGTTTGGGCGATTAGCTGCAAGCCAGTGGTATAGAAACATAGCAGTGCGATCGCTGTCAGAGAGTTTCTCGAATTGCTCATCTTTATGGATTAAGTGCATCTGCACTGAAGTAAATTCAGTCTCACCTTAACTGACTTACTTCCAAATAATATATTTTTTGATATTTATTTAAATTGTTAAAAGGCTATCAACCCCGCAAGCTTGTGACTTTGAGCGGTTTGATATAAATAAAGTCAAAAGTCAACCCTTCTTAATTAATCCACTACTTTTAGCAATCCCTGCTTCAGTGCATCAAACACGCGATTAATTAGCAGGTGTTCTGCTTCACTTAGGGTTTCCTGCGATAGGAATATTGACATCAATAGACGTTGATCGGTACGAGAAATTTGGCGAAAGACAAAGATTCGCTCAACAATTTGTTGAACGGAGATTGTGGGTAAACTAGCTGAAGCTGGCATAGTTCTCTAGCAACTTTATGTAATACTGCTGCGAATCCCGCAGAACGAGATTCTGAGGACATATAAAAATATTGTAATATTTCTTTACAATCCTGCGCGATCGCCATCTTCAAGAGAATGTAACAATTCCTTCATAATTTGGTGATTCTCATCATTGACAAATCAGATTGCCTATCCAAACACTCCCGAATATCCCGTAAAATAGCTTGGCGTTGTAGCAAGAAGGCAAAAAAATGACTCAGGCTCGGATTGGGATTATCGGTGGCAGCGGTCTCTACAAGATGGAGGCGCTCAAAGATGTAGAAGAGATGCAAATCTCCACGCCTTTTGGCTTCCCCTCTGATGCTTTGATATTGGGAACTTTGGAAGGAACGCGAGTGGCTTTTCTGGCACGTCACGGTCGCAATCACACGCTGTTGCCTTCTGAGTTGCCGTTTCGAGCCAACATCTACGCCATGAAGCAGCTAGGCGTCGAGTACCTAATCTCTGCATCAGCGGTGGGTTCTCTCAAAGAAGAAGCGAAACCTTTAG
This sequence comes from Trichocoleus sp. AS-A1, assembly GCF_039962015.1. Taxonomy (NCBI): domain Bacteria; kingdom Bacillati; phylum Cyanobacteriota; class Cyanophyceae; order Leptolyngbyales; family Trichocoleusaceae; genus Trichocoleus; species Trichocoleus sp. AS-A1. Next base: position 66,427 of record NZ_JAMPKG010000007.1, read on the forward strand.
ATATGGTAGTGCCGGATCAATTTATTGACCGCACCAAAAATCGAGTTTCTACCTTTTTTGGGGAAGGGATTGTGGCTCATATTGGGTTTGCCGATCCCGTGTGCAATCAATTGGCTGGAGTTGTGGCAGATGCGATCGCATCTTTAAACTTACCCGATGTCACGCTCCATCGCGGTGGTACTTATGTTTGTATGGAAGGACCCGCATTTTCTACAAAAGCTGAATCGCATCTTTACCGCAGTTGGGGTGCCACAATCATTGGCATGACTAATTTACCAGAGGCGAAGTTAGCCAGAGAAGCAGAAATTGCTTATGCAACCTTAGCATTAGTAACCGATTACGATTGTTGGCACCCCGATCACGACAGCGTAACGGTAGAAATGGTGATTGCCAATCTGCAACGCAATGCAACCAATGCTCAAAAAGTAATTCAAGAAACTGTTCGGCGTCTGAGTGAAAATCCGCCAGTTTCTGATGCTCACTCGGCTTTAAAATATGCAATCCTCACGCGACTAGAGAACGTTCCGGCAGCAACGAAGGAGAAAATGGAGTTGCTGTTGAAGAAGTATTTGTAGTCAGCGGGTTTTTCATGCATTAACTTTCTACCAAGGACTCCCAATCATTGTGAAAGCTGACCAGAAATAAGGATGCTTTAGGTCTTTATCTCCGATTGATGCAAGAGAGGAAGGTAGAGGCATATTGCCATCAGAAGTATGCAGTTGTCCCCCTTCTAGTCGCACCTTTCCCTTTAACATTGCTAGCTGTGCCTGTCGCAAAGCTTCCGCCTTAATAGGGGCTTTTTTCAATTCTTTGTAGAAATCTGTCATCAGCCCCAATGTGCCTTCATCGCTGACGTACCAAAGACTTGCCAGCGCTGACTTCACGCCTGCTTGCACCGCAAACCCGGCAAAGCCCAACTCGGCTTCTTCATTTCCCAGTGCTGAACGACAGGCACTCAGCACTAATAATTCCACCGCTGGTTTATTCCAGCCCAACTGACGCACTTGATCCAATCTCAATTGGGTGTCCCACAGCTGAATATAGGAGTTGCCGAGTGCCCCTGACTTAAATTCTGCATGAGTTGCGAGGTGGATAATTTCGTAGGGCGTGGAAGTGCGTTGTGCTTTTAAATTCTTGAGGGTGAAAGCTTCGTTGAGGAAGGATTTACCTTGCCATAGCTTAGAAGTAATCATCGACAATTCTACCGGCACAGCAGGCAATGGATTTTGCGTTTTGTTGGTAAAGCGGTCGGCACCCATTGCCAAGACTTTAGCGTTTTTAATGTTAGCGTAGCGGGTATCGGTAAGGCTGAGGCTAGGCATGAGACCGATGCTATATTTCTCGATTAAAAACTGTTGACCGTCGTGGAGGGCGGCGATAGGAAGCGATCGCAAGCCTGCATCCATAATGAAGACTAGATTCTGGATACCTTGGGCTTCTAACTCATCCTTGATGGGTGCAATTAGCCACTGATACAGTTGTTCGGAGGGGGCACGATAGTCGTCATTCAGTTTATTTTTATTGGTAATGGCGTTCCGCAACTTTCCAGCGACTTTCAGGATCTGCGATCGCGAAGCGGATGCGCCAAGCGCTCCTCGCTTGCTACCTGCTACACGCACCCGTTTCGTTTTCCCCTCTCCTGTTACCAAAATTAGCTCTAGTCGCTCATCGTCTTTGTTAATTTGAGTTTTTTGGCTACTAGAAACTTGATCCGGTGCAAAGACTGCATAAACAAATGCTGATTTGATGCTCGTCTGCTTCTCGATTTGGCTCAATAGGTTGGCGGCTGCTTTCGGATTGGTGATATTTCCCGTTTGCCCCAGATGTTGGTCAAATTTAGAGGTGATTGTGCTATCCAGGTCGCTCGTAGTATCAACCGTTACGTCAGAGACGCTAGTAGGCGTATTCAGAGGCATCGCGCCGAAGTAGGGAAGCAGGTTGTCTCCCGGACGGCGGGGAGTAATTTGAATATTGCCTTGGCGGTAAGGGCCAGGAAATTCTTTAGATGGCAAAATCGTACTGAGGAACCCAGTTCCGGTGGTGAGAGCGCCAGCCGTTCCGTTTTCTGTGGCATCTCCTACGACAAAGGGAGTAAAGGAGGAACCGCCTCCGTGGGAAATCATAATCGCGCCGTCCCCAGCGCCTCCAATTGTGGAAATGCTGGTCGCAAATGGGTTTTTGGAATCGGTGAAAGTGCCTGTAGCGCGGAAGAACCGATCGGTTGTAATTTTAACAACGCCTCCGAAGGCGCTCCCTCCACTTTGGGCATTGATGGAGACAACTTGAATGTCATCCATTGGCTTTTTGTTGAGTTCAATCAGTGGGTTTGCCAAGGTGACGTTACCACCTTTCCCGAAGCTGGAACTAGAGTCGATCACTCCAGCAGTGATGATGCCTTGAGCGGAAACTTCAATATCCCCACCGCCTGCTGTTCCTTGAGAGAGCAAATTACCGCTTTGAATGGCTGCTGCATCGCTTAGGAGAGCGTGAAGCGGAGCTATCGCCGTTAGGCGAATCGCTCCCCCGGTGCCATTGGTAGAAGAGGTGTCAATATTTGCTGTGGTGATGCTACCTGGAGCCGCAACGGTGACTGCACCCCCGCCGGTTGTACCTTTGGAGGTCACATTTGCAGCGGTGATGTCTCCTTTTTGGCTGGTAAGTGCGATCGCTCCCCCGGTGCCTTTTTCGGAAGCAGAATCAATATTGGCAGCAGTGATATTGTCTTGAGCAGAGACAGTGATGGGAGAACCGGAAGTTTTCACATTTCCAGTCTGTACGGTTCCGTTTTGGCTAGTAAGCGCGATCGCACCGCCAGCACCTTTGGTAGAAGTGGCGTCTAGATCCAGCGTCGTGATGCTGTCATTGGCGATCACTGTAATTCCTCCAGCATCCGTATCGCCTTTGGATGTCAAACTTCCCGTTTGTATCGAGCCTTGTTTGCTATTGAGCGCGATCGCGCCGCCAGCACCCGTTGCAGAAGAGGAGTCCAAGGCTGCGGTTTTAATGGCTCCCGTGTCACTGGTAAGGCTAATTCCCCCACCCTTAGAGGTGATATTGTTGGTGGTGATTTTTTGATTGGCGGTGAGATTCACTTTACCGCCGGATGAATCTAAAGTGCCATTACTAGCGATCGCACCTTGAGTGCTATAGAGGGCAATTTCCCCACCTTTGGAAGTGATATTGCTAGTGTTGACTCCGCCGTTCCCATTTAGATTAACCTTGCTGCCGGATGAATCTAAAGTGCCATTACTCGCGATCGCACCTTGAGTACTGTTGAGGGCAATTTCCCCACCCTTGGAAGTGATATTGGCTGCGGTGACGCCAGTATTGCCGATTAAATTAACGTTGCCACCGGATGAATCTAAAGTGCCATTACTAGCGATCGCGCCAGAGCTACTATTGAGGCTAATTTCCCCACCCTTGGAAGTGATATTGGCTGCGGTGACGCCTTGATTGGCAGTGAGATTCACCTTACCGCCGGATGAATCTAAAGTGCCATTACTAGCGATCGCACCTTGAGTGCTATTGAGAGCAATTTCCCCACCTTTGGAAGTAATATTGCTAGCGCTGACTCCGCCATTACCATTTAGATTTACCTTGCCACCATTAGTGTTGAGACTGCCTCCCACCTGAATATTATTGGCGGTAATACTTACACCAGCTGGCTTAGTTGTCGTAATGTCACCCGCCAGCGTCGTAGTGCTACCAGATAACTGGGTTAGACTGTCTGCAACAATCGTCGAAAGGGCTGTCACATCGGTAGCATTCTCGATTAAGATTGCGCCTAACCCTTTACCTTCTCCCGCACCCACCGTTTTGCCGAAGAAGATGTTGCCGGTGCCTGCGATCATCTTTAGGTCGTTGTATTCACCCTTTTCGCTATCTAGGGTGCCATTGAAAGAAATGTTACCCGCACCCAATGAGCCTGTATTGAGGAAAGTATCATCAGTCAGGGTGACATCACCGTTAAAAATAATGTTGCCATCCAAAGTCGTGATGATGCCTGATAAGAGTGTCTGCTTGGCGTTGACAGTCAGTTCCTGGTATATATCGGCGCTGTTGCCTTTTAAGGTTGCATTCTCGCCACCGATAATTACAACACCCAAGTCATTATTGATAGTCAAATACTCCAGGAGATTCGGACTACCGACGTTCCCTTTAAAAATCGCTTGACCTGCACCCGGATTGAGCGTCAGCCCCTGCTCGCTATCGGCTTGAGCGTTAACATTGCCTTCAAAGATGATGTTACCACCGCCGCTTGCAAGTGCAATATCGGTCTGAAGCTCCACAGTTTTGCCGAGTTGACCGAGGGTAATGTCTTGCCCCTGGGTGGAAATGTTTGCCCACAATTTGGTTGTTGCACCGTTGAGAGCGATCGCAGCATCATCCACTCCCTGAATTGTCCCATTAACGTTGATGATGCCATTCGGAGACTGAATTTTCACCGGATCGTCGAAGGTGACAGCATTGACATCAATCGTCCCAGTTCCGCTGTCACTACCAATGATGATGGGCTTAAAGCCACCCAAGGCATTAATATCTTTTTGGGTGATATCCAGCGCCGGTGTTTCTTCAAATCCGCCAATTGCGATCGCTTGATCGGGTGTTGCAGGCTGAAGCTGAACGGTACCGCCGCCAACGATTGTATTGTCTCCCCCGTCAAAGTTAATTTCAGCAGCCGTCAAATTGAGATTTCCGGTCAGATTGGCAGTGCTTTTAAATGCGACCAATGCTGCATTACTCACAGTCAAATTGCTGAGTGCAGCGCTTTTTCCCACCCAATTATTAAAGATAACGTTGCCAGTACCTGCTGCTAGATTCAGGTTCTGAGTTCCATTGACAGTATTGCTAAAGCTGATATCGCCTACTCCCGCACCCGTGTTGAGAGAGACTGCGCCGGTTAGGTTCACCGCACCGCTGAAGCTGATAGTGTCGTTGGTGGTAGTAATATCTCCAGCGGTAATGACTCCTCCCGTCCCACTTTGACTGAAGACTCCATCGAGGTTCATATCTGCGGCAGCGTCAATTGTCAGCGTTCCAGTATTGTTGATACTGACGCCACCATTATTCGTCGTAGTAACTGGGTTTTTGAAAACAAAGTTGTTGCCGTTTAAGTTGATGCCGCTGGCGCTATTCGTATTGAGTGTGCCGTTGAATGTAGTGGTGCCACTCCCTGCACTTTGGGTAATGCTGACGGCTGTAATTGCTGCTGCTTGTACGTTTTGGGCACTGTTAATGGTTACAGAACCGAGTTTGTTGCTACCCCCAACCGCATCTGTAAAATTGATGTTGCCAGTACCGGCAGTCAAAGATAGGTCGTGATTGCCATTCAGGGTGTTGCCAAAGCTAATATCGCCTGCACCCGTTTCCTGGTAGATAGAACCTGTAAGATTTACGCCTTGGGTAAATTGAATGCTGCTAGCGGTGATATCCCCTGCCGTGGAAACGCTACCCGTGCCATTTTGCACAAAAGCTCCGCTTAAGGTCATATTTGCACCCGAAGCAATTGTCAGCAAACCACTGTTAGTGATGGTGAGATTGCCTGCGTCTGTGGTGTTGATGCCTGAATCCAGGGTCGTTGCACCGCCGATGAGATTAATCGATGCATTACTGGTAATTCCCGGCGATGTTCCCTGCACCGTCAGCGTCCCTGTGCCAGCTTGAATGGTTACAGCATCTTTGAAGGTTGCCGAATCTACAACAATGTTGTGGCTTTCGCTGGGATTCCCGATGGTGATGCTGCTAAATCCGTCTTTTAAAGCAGCCAGGTCGGTATCGGTGATATTTAGATGGGAAGCATCTTTATCTTTGTCGAACCCAATTGTGATCGCTTTCCCCACCGTTGCTGTCTGAAGTGTCAGATTTCCCGTGCCAGCAACCGAATCCGTTCCGCCCGAAAAGTCAATTTCATCCCCCTTTAGGATTATATCCCCGGTCAGCAGGACATTATTCCCATAGCTTTGACTATTAGCAGTGGTCACGTTGCCGTTGAGCTTGGTTGTCCCACCAACTCCAGTGGTAGCTAGGCTAGCAGTATTGACAGTGCTGTTGAAGGTGATATCACCGATACCAGCGTTCACAGTTAAATTTTTCTGACCATCAACTGTACTGTTGAAAGCGATCGCGCCATTGCTACCGCTAGTATCAAAATTAACATCACCGCTTAAGTTAATGCCTTGGTGAAATTCAATGCTGCTGGCGGTGATACTTCCACCTGTAGAGACTTTACCCGTGCCATTCTGGACAAACTTTCCTGCCAAATTCATGTCGGCAACAGAGGCAATGGTCAGCAAATCGCTGTTGGTAATCGTGACACCGCCACCCGTAGTATTGATGGCACCGTTGAGGTTAAAAATATTACCAGTTAGCTTAATGTCGCTGGCAGTTATCGCACTGTAAGTCCCGCTGCCAGCTTTTTGAGTGAGGCTAGCGACGTTGATGGCAGCAGTAGCGTTGACATTGCCGCTGTCAATTGTAAGGTTGCCTAAAGAGGTAACGGTGCCAAGGTTATTCTTGAAGTTAATACTGCCGCTACCTGCGTTCAGGGTGAGAGTGTAGTTGCCATCAATTGTGCTGTTGAAGGCGATCGCGCCATTACTGCTACTGGTATTAAAAGAGACGCTATCAGTTAAGCCAACGCCCCCGTCAAACTGAATGCTGCTAGCGGTAATATCCCCACCTGTGACAACATTACCCGCGCCATTCTGCACAAACTTTCCCGCCAAGTTTATGTCTGCGGCGGCGGTAATTGTCAACAGATTGCCACTGTTAATAGTTAGGTTTCCCAGTGCTGTGTTACTGCCCACAGCGTTATTAAAGGTAATGTTGCCACTCCCAGCATTTACTTTCAGGTCTTGCGTTCCATCAATTTTGCTATTGAAAGCGATCGCGCTGTTAATAGACTCAACAGTGACATCTCCACCTGAAAGCGTCACTTTGTCGGTTGCGGTATCTCCAAAGGCAACGCCATCCTCGGCACTAAAGGTGAGACCATCTAAGGTGACGTTGCCATTCAGGGTGGTGGCTGTGTCACCATCGTTTAGGTTGACATTGCTTTTGAAAATGACATCGCCAGTAGCCGTAATACCGGAGTTAGCGGTGAGGGTGCTGTTAAAGGTAGTTTTACTACTGGTAATAGCAATAGCGGCTCCGGTGCCTATGCCAATTGCAGCAGTCTTACCCACATCGGTTTTGAAGGCGATGCTTCCAGCACCGTTGGTTGCTAAGCTCAGGTTTTGCGCTCCATCAACTAACCCATTGAATTCCAGATTGCCGTTGTTGGCTGTGATGCTAATGGAAACTGGGCCTTTTTTTAGGGTAATTTTATGGGTCGTCTGATTGCCAAAAGTGACGTTACGACCGGCCTCAAAACTTACTCCATCCAGAGTGACGTCGCCGTTGAGGGTAGTCTCTGTATCTCCGGCTGCAATCTTGACATTGCCAGAGAACTCCACAGAGCCAGTGGCACTGATTCCGGAGTTAGTTAATAGCTGGTTGGAAAAAGTGGTTGATCCGGTAGAGAGGAGGGTGATGGCAGACCCAGTTCCATTTCCCAGGGGGGTTGTTAACCCGACGCCTTCCTGGAAGGTTGTTGTCCCAGTACCAGCATTGACGGTTAGATTATTCGCCCCATCGACAGTGCCAAGGAAGTTAATGTTGCCACCTTCAGGAGACCGGACGGAGAGCGAGTCTTTTAAGGCGATCGCATTGACGTTAATGGAGCCTTTGCCATTATTCCGTCCGATAGTGATGGAGCTAAAGCCATCTTTTAATACACTAAGGTCTGTCGCTGTCAGATCCAAAATATCCGTTACGGGTGTCAATCCTGTCTCGCTATCAGACATCCCGCCAATCGCAATCTGTTTGCTAGGTGTCTTTGGCTGAAGTACAACGGTATTGGTGCCAGTTATTGAATCGGCTCCCCCGGTTAAGTTAATCTCATCCGCTGTTAGAGTCAGTGCGTGGCTGCCTGCGGTCAGGAGTTTAGAGAAGGTCAGGGAACCAGTTTTGACATTAAACTCTGTATTACCACTAAGGTTTACATTGCTGTTAAAAGTCAGAGCGTTGACAGTGTAGATGTTACCAGTTACGTTGACAACATCTGCGGCGCTAACGATCAAGCTGTTGAGCGGGTTTGATTCGTTGCCAACTCCGTTAAACTGAATCGCACCCGCACTGCTAGCATCAAGTGTTAACTTTTGGTCCCCATTAACGGTCTTCTTAAAGGTGATATTGCCCCCATTGGAAGAAAGCGAGACATCTGCACCAAGCACGACATCTTTATTAAAGGTGATGTCTCCGCTTGCAGTGGTGATGTCTTGCTTCAGCGTAGTTGTGGCAGCGTCGAGCGTGATTGAAGCGTTATCTAACCCTGTAATCTTCCCATTCACTGCAATTGAGCCTGAAGGAGCTTTGATAGTCACGGGGTCTTGGAAGGTGACGCCAGCAGAATCAATTGCGATCGCTCCACTCCCGTTGTTTCGACCAATCGTAATTTTACTAAAGCCATCTTTCAATGCAGCCAAGTCTGTCGCTGTTAGATCCAAAACATTTCCCATACCAGCATTACCACCGATGGCGATCGCTTGAGTGGTTGTTTTCGGTTGGAGAGTTAGTTGGCCGACTCCGCTAACTGAATTATTGCCGCCGTTAAAGTTAATCTCATCGGCTGTCAGTGCCACATCCCCTTTTATATTGACCTGACTGGAGAAGCTGATGTTGCTGCTACTGGTTGTGGTGACATTACCGTTGAGCGTGACCTTGTTAGCACTAACGACAGTGAGGTTGCCGATTGGCTTGCTGTTACCCACAGCACCACCGAACTCAATGCTGCCACCAGTTCCAGCTTCCAGATTCAGCGTTTGACCGCCTGCTGTACCTATGCCATTCAGTGTGCCAGCGATTTTGATGTTACCGTTGCCAGTAGTCCCTGTGGTTTTGAAGGTGACATTGTCATTCAGCAACACGTTGCCAGTGAGGATGATATCTTTCCCGGCACCAGTAATAGCAGAGGAATTGATGTTATTAACCGCAATGTTGCCACTGGCAGTCAGCGCGATCGCTCCTCCGCCGCCAATTGTAGAGCTAGAATCCAAACTTCCATTTGTCTTAATTGCTCCCCCCGTACTCTTGAGGGTGAGATCACCCCCATTACCCGTAACAGAAGCACTGGAGTTTAAGCTATTGGTAGTTATGTCGCCACTGGCAGTCAGCGCGATCGCTCCCCCGTCGCTAGTAATAGAAGAAGAGTCAAGGCTACCAGAGAGGGAAATAATACTGTCACTGGCGGCTGCGGTTCCACTTTCAATGGTTATAGAACCGCCCTTGGTGATGATTTGGGAGCCAGTACCCATACTAAATTGAGCGGCACCCGCATCTCGATGAGCGAGGTTAGCTTTTTGGTCATTAATGGTGGCGATAAAGTTGCCTCCATTTAAAGTAATTGTCTTCCCAGGGTTGATGCCAATAGAACGACCCGCCTGCAAGGTCAGCCCATTTCCCGCACTGGTACCCGTGACGTTATCATCAACCGTAATGTCATTATTTGCCCGCAAAATCACGCTAGCTGAATTAATCGCAGATGAAAGGGCACTTCCGGTGATTGTTACATTAGCGGCTGGAGATTCATCGAAGTCATTGTTATTGAGTATGTCCGTAGTTTTAGTAATGGTTCCGGTTGAGGTGATAGTAATATTCTTGGGGTCAAGGAGGAGAGTGCCCACCTGACCAAAAGGAGCCACAGTATCCACTACTCCAGCAAATTGCAAATTCTCTTTACCCGAAACTTCAACAAATCCGCCGTTTCCAGAATTAGCGCCGCCACGAGCTGTAATATTGCCGTAAAAGCGGGTTGTCTCATCTGCCCAAACAATTACCTTTCCACCGTTGCCGTTGAGGAGGGCATCTGCGGCAATCAGAGAGTCGCTACTGACATAGGTGCGCGATGCATTTGGTAGTGTGCCCTTCCCTTGATAATCGCCGCCAATTCGCACTGTGCCGCCGCCGAGGGTGCCGGAAGCATTAATGTTGGCACCTACTAATCCCACTTTATTACCGACAATTTGGACTGTGCCTCCGGTTTGTCCTGGGGCAGTGTTTGAGGTATTCAGGGAACCAGAAGCAATTACAGTACCTGTATCTGTGGGTATTGCAGTACCGGAACCTGTTAAATGAACTGTGCCGTCAGCGGCGACAGTCATTTTCGTGGCTCCCACTTCCCCAGCACCTGTCAACAGCTGAGGTAAGGAGGCAATCGGCAGCTTCCAGTCATTCGGTTGATTGCCTGCTGCTGCTAGGGGTTGAATTTCTACACTCAGTAAACTTCCTGCCTGAGAAATGCGTACTACGCTCTCACCAGGCACTGCTGCCACCGTGATATGACCTCCCGGTGCTGACAATTGCCCGGTACTAACTACGGTGCCACCGAGTAAGGTTAAATTCTGTCCGGGGTTGACTGCCAAGTTTCCGGCATTTGCGATCGCTCCCGGCTGACTCATTGCGAAGGCAAAGCCGTTGGGCGTACCAATTAAAGCGTTATAGTCGTTGGCACCCGTGGCGCTGAACCAATTGCTGCCAAAGCCAATACCGTTAGCAGTGGTGGCGGTGAAGGAGGCAGGCACATTTAGGCTGGCTCCTGCGCCAAAGATAATGCCCGCGGGGTTCATCAAGAACAGGTTGGAATTCCCACCCGTAACCTGAATGAGACCGTTAATTACTGAGGCATTTCCCCCATTGACGCGACCCAGGATGTTTTGAATGGATGGGTTTGAGAGGAAGTTGCCTATCTCGTTTTGATTCAGCCCAAACTGAGTGAAGCTGTGGAAGAGATTCGAGCCATTACTAGAAAGGGTGCCGCCACTGATGTCAATCTGGTTTCCATTCTGGTTAACCAGAGTATTCGTGTCATTGGGAGCCGGAATGATTGACTGAGCTGAGGTGGATGTGGCACCTACAGAAGCCCCAAACAACAACAGGGCGAACAGGGCACCGATTCTACTGGTAAATACTGACATCAATCTCTTCCTTAGGGCTGATGAAAAATTTGCGGCAACTCTACAATCCCCAATTTTTCTGGGTCACTCCGTAATATCACAGCTTTGATAAAGGAATGATTAATTAGATATTGAATACTTTAAAGAGTTGATAAAGATGGGTATTTTGCTTTAGGAACTTTTCATAAAGCTGGCTATTTTTGCTTTGGTTTTTATAGGCTGCTTGTTGAATTCATTGCAACTGAAGCCTTTTTGAGACCTGCCTCAACTTTGCATTTTTTAACTTTCGGCAGGTAGCAGGATTAATATTCGACCATTCAGCAGCAAACCTGATTTTTTAGACAAAGGAGCCTAGTGGTTAATCATTTTTCGTCAAAAGCCGATGTGTAAGTGTAAAAATAATTATTGATTTCTAAAAATATTTGTGTATTTATTTATAGTAATTTTTAGCCGAAATATACGTTATGAATCGGCTCGATCATTTAGGGGTGAATAGATGGAAAGATTCTCAGGTATGGGAAGATTTTATAAATATTATTTTTTATTGCTAATTGTTCATTGATTAGCAATCTTGCCATTAGCTATCCCAAATTAGTTGCAGATGAATTGAGAAGTGGGATACATCTGTAAGGACATGGCAGTCAAAAAGTCCCTACCGAACGTTAGAGCTGCACTATATTCCACCCAACTGACAAACGCTATAAATTTCTCAAGCAAGCGATCGCTTCGCTGAGTGCAATACTCATGATTGTTAACCTCTCCCAAACGAAAAACTTCTCCCGTTGAGTTACAGGAGAAGCTTTTCAGAAGACTTGAGTGTTGACAGACTTTAGGCTTGAACCATGCCACCAGCAGCTTGAAAACGAGCGCGGGCGCGTCTGAGGGCTTGAGTTGCCTGAATTTGCTCTTGACGGGAACCACCACCCTCAACCTGATTAAGCCTCGCCTCAGCTTCGGTATAAGCAGCACGGGCTTGTTCCCGATCGATTTTGTCGCCGCGCTCGGCACCGTTAACCAGAATGGTTACTTCATTCTCATCCACTTCTGCAAAGCCACCCATGAGGGCGATGGGCACCCAATCTTTACCAGAACGGACACGCATGACACCGATATCCAGGGCTGTCAATAAAGGAGCATGACCGCTGAGGATACCGAGTTGACCTGTAGTGCTAGGCAGAATTACTTCTTCAGCACTAGAATCCCAGACAGTTCTGTCGGGAGAAACAACGCGAACAGTTAAAGCCATAATTTGTGAGTTGTCAGTTGTTAGTTGGTCATTGGTCATTGGTCATTAGTCATTAGCCAGTGAAAAAAGGCTAATGACTAATGGCAAATGCCTATGGACTAGCTTTTGATTTTTTCAGCTTTAGCGATCGCTTCCTCAATATTGCCGACCATGTAGAAAGCCTGCTCTGGCAATGAATCCAGCTCTCCAGACAGAATCTTCTTGAAACCGTTGATTGTTTCTTGCAGATTCACGTATTTCCCTGGAGATCCGGTGAAGACTTCTGCCACGAAGAACGGCTGAGACAAGAAACGCTCAATCTTACGCGCACGAGCCACCGTTAAGCGGTCATCTTCAGACAATTCATCCAGACCCAGAATGGCGATGATGTCTTGCAGCTCTTTGTAGCGCTGTAGCGTTGCCTGAACTTCACGAGCAATCGCGTAGTGTTCCTCACCAACAACACTGGGTTGCAACATGGTGGAAGTGGAATCTAGCGGGTCAACAGCGGGATAAATTCCCTTCGCTGCTAAGCCACGAGACAACACAGTGGTTCCGTCCAAGTGAGCAAAGGTGGTTGCTGGCGCGGGGTCGGTCAAGTCGTCGGCTGGTACGTAGACGGCCTGAATTGAGGTAATCGAACCTTCGGTGGTGGAGGTGATTCGCTCTTGCAGGTCGCCCATATCTGTTGCCAGAGTCGGCTGATATCCCACAGCAGAAGGCATCCGTCCCAGTAGCGCTGATACTTCCGAACCCGCTTGCACAAACCGGAAGATGTTGTCGATAAACAGCAGCACGTCTTGCTTACTGACATCGCGGAAATACTCAGCCATTGTCAGTGCGGCTAAGCCTACGCGCATTCTCGCTCCGGGTGGCTCGTTCATCTGACCGTAGACCAGGGCGATTTTCGATTCGCTGAGGTTATCTTCTTTGATAACCCCAGATTCTTTCATTTCGTTATAGAGGTCATTTCCCTCGCGGGTACGCTCTCCCACACCGCCGAACACAGACACACCACCGTGATTGATCGCGATGTTGTTGATCAGTTCCATCATAATGACGGTTTTACCAACACCAGCACCGCCGAATAAACCAATCTTGCCACCACGGCGATAAGGAGCCAGCAGGTCTAACACCTTGATTCCGGTTTCAAACACCGATGGCTTCGTTTCCAAGTCAGTGAACTTGGGAGCCGGACGGTGGATGGGGAAGGTTTCTTCAGTATTGACTGGCCCTTTATTGTCTACGGGTTCGCCAAGAACGTTGAAAATCCGACCCAGAGTGGCAGGGCCAACGGGTACGGTAATGGCAGCGCCGGTGTCTACTACTTCCATGCCGCGCACCAAACCATCGGTGGAACTCATGGAAACAGCACGCACTTGGTTGTCACCCAAAAGTTGCTGCACTTCGCAGGTTACGGACACGTCCTGTCCGGCTTCGTTTTTGCCTTCAACTTTTAAGGCATTGTAAATCTGCGGCATTTTGCCGCTGGGAAACTCCGCATCGATAACGGGACCGATGATTTGGGTAATACGCCCTACGTTTGTCTTGTCTGTGGTGGCTACCATGCTTGTGCCTATGTTGTGAATCTATCTGTATAGATACGGGAAAACAGTCTTAACATTTAGCAATGCCATTTTCCAGAGTACCACTGAAAGGATGCCGAATCTGTCTGGCGGCTTGAGTTGATCCCCATATAGGAATATAGGATGCGATCGCGCTCATGCGAAGCGAGGCGTTAGCCTAGCGCAGAAAAAGTCAGTTTGCTCTTTTATGTCCTGAATCGAGACAGTGCCTTATCATCTTTGGGTTTCTGCTAGTGGCGGAGATTGCTCTAATTGTTGAATCAGTAACCAGATGACGGCACCAAGAGCCAGTTAGTAGCCATAAAAAAATGGCTGTGCCTCCTGAAAGACACAGCACTATCAAAAATTATGCTTCGGATCTAAGGTCTTACTCTTGTGCCTGAGATAGGCAAACCACCTAAACTATCTTTGCCATCCCAGCCAAATTAAGCTTTTAGTGCTTTTTGCTTGTGGCGACGGCTCATCAAAGTCATACCACCGACACTCAGCAAGCCGAGCATTAAGCTGGGTTCCGGAACATCCTTCGGAGGCGCTACGACTCCCACAGACTTACCTTTAATGAACACAGCGGAATCGAATGAAGTATCTCCTACATCCTTAATCTTGATGCTAAGAGTGTTCTTGGCGTTTTTGTTGAGCAAACCTTCAAACGTCAAGGTTTTGGTGTAACCATCTAACTCAGTACCAAGACTCCCTAGGGGATTGTTAATGTAGTCGGCATGATAAGGACCAGCCGCATTGGGAACAAGGTTGTTAATCGTGACGGTTTTGCCATCGGTCAACTTCGCTAGGTTGACGCCATTGAGCAACAGTTCAAAAGAGTCGTTGTATGCAGAACCACCCCACTCTACGAACTCTTCCGAGCCGAAGACATATTGGAAGAACAGCTTCTCTACTGAAGCGCCTGCATCAAAGCTAATATCGAGCTGAGCCAACGTTCCAGAACCTGAAGTACCTTCAGAATCATTAGGACCCACTACATCGGTGACATTCCCGGTACTCAAGACGATGCCATCTTTCAAACCGAAGGGGTCGTCACTGAAAAGACCAAAAGCATCAGCATTGCCTGTGGCATTGACCGAAAAGTTACTCAATCCAGTCGTATCGCCCAACAGAGCATTCAGCAAAGCATTCGTATTGTTGTTTGGAGTTACTGTGAATGCCATTGCTGAATTCCCAAACATCGTCAGGGCAGCAGTAACACCAATAGCGGCTGAAGCAGAGATTTTACTAATAAGATTCATGGTTCGTCTCATACAAGATAGATGCTGACAGTGAAAATACCCAGGCGTTCGCAGCTTTTTTATAAACAGAAGCTGTAACTACTTAGAAAGTTTGTTCCTTAGGCTTACTTTTACTACAGGTACAAGTATGCGTATTTCGTAAAAGCTACTGATTAATTTTGATAATTCTTCAGCACTTATACAAATGTATATTCGACCCAAAATGTCAATAAGTGAATCTTATAAAGTTGGAGAAAGACGAACTGTAGAAATTACTTAGGCTTTAATGTTGTTTTTGCTTACCAGCTATCAAGGCATGAAAGCCTCTCCAGGTAAGGTGTCTGCTCATCAATGTTTATCCGCAGCTTTACAGAAAACTTACAATTATAAAATAACTTACAAGGGAAGAATAGTTGCGGAATTTCTTATCCAATAAAGCTTTAATAGTAATTTGCTGCTGAAAAATAAATGAAGATTCTATGAAGCTCTAAGTTGACAAGTACGTAAATTTACTTAAGAAGTATTACGTAGAACAGGTTTTTATTGGCTGCAATCTGCCTGCAAGAGCTTGGCTTCATCGTCGGGCGATCGCTTGTAAGGCCTTCTTAGGCAAGACGCACTATGATCGCGCTAGTGGATGAGCAAGACGCGATAGCGAAGCGCTGACTTGTCAGTTCGCACCTTTATGTGAGGCAAGTGAATTCAGAGCGATCGCTCTCTTGTATACTCAATCGAGAGAGAATGCCGTCTCACCTTTGGGTTTCTGCCAGCAGCGGAGATTGCCCTCATCGTTGAATCAGTAACGAGATCACAGCAGCAAGAGCAAGTTAGTAGCCATAAAAAAAATCGCTGTGCCTTCTGTAAAGACACAGCTTTGTCAAAATTATGCGTTCTGAGTCCAAGATCAGACTCTTGCGCCTAAGATAGGCAAACCACCTAAACTATCTTTGCCATCCTGCCGGATTAAGCTTTTAGTGCTTTTTGCTTGTTGCGACGGCTGATCAAGGTCATACCACCAACACTCAGCAAACCAAGCATCAAGCTGGGTTCAGGAACATCCTTCGGAGGCTCTACGACTCCCACAGACTTCCCTTTGATGAATACAGCCGAATCTAATTGACTATCAGTTACATCCTTAATCCTGATGCTGAGAGTGTTCTTGGCATTTTTGTTCAGCAAACCCTCGAAAGCCAAGGTTTTGGTGTAGCCATCTAACTCAGTGCCAGGACTCCCTTCTGGATTGTCAATGTAGTCGGCGTGATAAGGGCTGTTGAGATTGGGAACAAGGTTGTTAATCGTGACGGTTTTGCCATCGGTCAACTTAGCTAGGTTGACACCATTAAGCAACAGTTCAAAAGAGTCATTGTACCCGGTACCAGCGTACTCTAGGAACTCTTCCGAGCCGAAGACATACTCGAAGAACAGCTTATCTACGGTAGCGTCAGCGTCAAAGCTAATATCGAGCTGAGCCAAATCAAAGGAACCCTCCGTATCACCTGGTGTTCCGAAACTTGTACCATTGCCTGGAGCATTATTAGGACCCACTACATTGGTGACATTCCCGGTACTCAAGATGATGCCATCTTTCAAACCGAAGGGGTCGTCACTGAAAAGACCAAAAGCAGTAGCATTGCCTGTGGCATTGACAGAAAAGTTACTCAATCCAGTCGTGTCGCCCAACAAGGCTTGCAGCAAAGCATTCGTATTGTTGTTTGGAGTTACTGTGAACGCCATTGCTGAATTCCCAAACATCGTCAGGGCAGCAGTAACACCAATAGCGGCTGAAGCAGAGATTTTAGCAAAAAGATTCATAGTCGGTCTCATACAAGATAGATGCTGGCAGTGAAAATGCCTAGGTGTTCGCAGCTTTTTTATAAACAGAAGCTGTAACTACTTAGAAAGTTCGTTTCTTAGGCTTACTTTGAATACAGGTAAAAGTATGCGTATTTCGGAAGGGCTAGCATTAATTTTGATAATTCTTCAGCCCTTATACAGGTGTATATTTAACTCAAAATGTCAATAAGTGAATCCTGTAAAGTTAGAAAAAAACGATTTGTAGAAATTACTTAGGTTTTAATGTTGTTTCTACTTATCAGTCATCAAGTCGTGAAACTCTTTCCAGGTATAGTGTTTATTCATCAAGATTTATCCGTAGCTTTACAGAAAGTTTATAATAATAAAATAAGTTATAAAGGAAGAATAGTTGCGGAATTTCTTATCCAATAAAGCTTTAATAGTAATTTGCTGCTCAAAAATAAATGAAGATTCTATGAAGCTCTAAGTTGACAGCTACGTAAATTTACTTAAATAGGATTACGTAGTAACAAGTTTTTATTGTCCACAATGTGCCTGCAAGACTTTGCTTCATCGTTGGGCGATCGCTTGTAAGGCATTCTTAGGCAGGACACGATAGCGAAGCGCTGACTTGTCAGTTCGCACCTTTATGTGAGGCAAGTGAATTCTGAGCGATCGCTCTCTTGTATACTCAACCGAGAGACAATGCCGTATCACCTTTGGGTTCCTGCCAGCAGCGGAGATCGCCCTCATCGTTGAATCAGTAATGAGATGACGGCATCAAGAGCAAGTGAGTAGCCATAAAAAAAGCTGTGCTTCCTAAAAGACACAGCTAGCTAGCAGTCAAAATTGGGTTTTGGGTTAAACGTCGTACTCTTATGCCTAAGATAGGCACTCAACCACCTAAACTATCTTTGCCATCCCAGCCGGATTAAGTTTTTAGTGCTTTTTGCTTGTTTCGACGATTGCCAGGAATTTGTCCGGAATACATTCGCTTTATCTTCGGGCGATCGCATTCTGGGCATCTTAAGCAATACGCACTGCAATCTGCTCATTCACCAGCGCGATAGCGTACAGCCCTTTGGGCATGAAAACAGCGAAGCGAGGCGTTAGCCTAGCGCTGAAAGAGTCAGTTCGCATCTAGAGAAAACCTCGCCTAAATCATTCCGCAAAAAAACTGCCATGCCTTCTTTATAGAAGGCATGGCAGTCATGCAGTTAAACTGGCGCGAGACGGATTGGCTGTTATCTTAAGCTTTGCCTTGCTGTTTGCGCTTGATCTGTGAAGTTGCGCCTAAAGCGCCCACTGCTAGCAAACCTAGGACTGAAGCCGGTTCGGGGACTGACGTAGCCGCTTGCCCGAAAGTGAAGTTATCGAGACTTACGCTGGAATTGAAGCCAGTTTGGGAGTAGGAGTAGGTGTCGTTGCTGTCAATCACGCCGTCGTAGTTGATGTCATAGTCGTAGGAGTAGTTGTAGGAGTAGTCGTAGGGAGTTCCCAGCAACTTGATTGAACTGATTGCCGTATCAGATGTGAATCCAACAAAATTAATTGAGGGATTGAAATCAAATATTTGGTCATCGATACTCATCTTAAAGGCAGAACCCCACCCTAAGTTTTTGAAATCGAATGCGATCGCTGTCGTATCAGAGGGGAGAAGAATGTTGAGGAGGTTGCTATAAGAATAGGAGTAGGAATAGTCACCGTATGAGTATGACTCCGAGGAGGTATAGCCACCGCTAAATAGTGCATCACCTGAACCCAAGGTATAGTAGGAGCCATAGTAGCTGGAATCCCCGTAAACAGACTTGTAAGAACCTGTGAACTGGACACCTTTCTCCGTAATGCTTTCGTGGTATGTCCCCGATCCCCACCCCCAGGTATCGCCTGTGTACAAACCTTCAAAGTCAATATTCTGGAGATTTTTTGATCCAGCATTGAAGGCGGCACGATCCGAGTAGAAGGTTAAAGCTTGGGCTGGAGCAACCGCGGCGATTGCTGCGAGGGCTGCGGTTGCTACTATGACAGCATGAGGAATAAATTTCTTAACCAGGGTAGAAATAGCCATTAAACTTTTGACTCCAAAAAGGTGAATGTTGCGGTCTGAATACCCAGCCAGTGCGATCGCATGAAATCTGAAGGGTAATGCGATGAATACCCCAAAGTGCGATTGCGAAAGCTCTTATAGATCGATAGAAATTCTTAGAATGCCCTGCTTATGAATTCGTCTCGCCAACTGGCGATCGCTTTCAATTGAGTCGTGGATAGTGATGGTAGTATCCCGAAGCGCGATCGCCAGAACCCTGCCTTCATCTAGAAATAGTCTGGCACACCTTTCCTAACAACTACAGTGCTTTTCCCGAATCTTCACCAGAAATATATATCTTTAGATAGATAAACTTTGACTGAATACCAGCGCAAATATGCAAGCTTGGCAGACTGCATAAGGTTTTTAGCTGTACTAAAACGTAGAAAAAGATGCTGAGGCTGTGTGAAGCTTAGAAAGGGTTTTGTGTTGGAGAGCGCAAGTTACTGAAGATAGTGTACGCGAGAGCGTTGCGCTGAAAGAGTCAGTTCGCACCTAGTTCATACACGCACAAGAAGCGATCGCTCTGGTAGAGACACTCGAATTCAACATCCCTTCTCAAAAAAACTGCCGTGCCTCCGGATGGAAGACACAGCAGTTCTCAATATTGGTTTTAGATTCACTTGGGCCTGTTTTCCTAAACTTTGTTTTACTGTTGTTTCCGCAATAGCCACGAAATGGAACCTAACGCACCAAACGCTAACAGACCCAATCCAAAAGAGGATTCAGGAACAGTAGCAACTGTACGGGATGCCAGACGGAACTCAGCCATGCCAAATCCATGAGCAGCACCGTTTGAGAGATCAGTAATTTTGATGGTGGAAAGGAAATCTCCCTCAGTGGCGTAGAACCCAAAATACTTAGCACCTGACAAACCACTGACTTTCTGCAACAGGGTGGTCGAGGTACCATTCATACCCGTTACTGCGATGTCGAATAAGCCAAAGAGGTTTGGCTCTACATATAAATCAAATGCACTAATACCAGCAGGCAATGTAATCGTCGTGGTTAAGACATTCCAGCCGCTAAAATATACCTCCCCGGTGTAGCCATGACTCCAGGTTGTCCAACCGGAATTAATATTTATTTTCTGAACCTGGGGGCTGAAGGTCAAATTGCCCAACGGCGACGAGAGAGTCGAGAGAATCGAAAACTCTGGTAGGGAACTATTTTCTACCTGAACCATATTGAAACCCAGCTTAGATAGGGCATTTGACCCTGTTGCCCATGACGCTGAATCATCCACTGCGAGAATTGCCGCTTTGAGGGGGGGTGCATTCGCGCACATCCCTCCCACGGAGAAACAGGCTACTCCAGCAGCAGTCATAGATAGTTTTTTCATAAAACTCAAGGCACTCATAAAACTTTTTTCTAAAAAAGTGAATATTGACTGTATAGGTTGCCCGTTCGGATTGAGGGAATCTTGAGGATTTCGTGGCGATCGCAAGCCCAAGCACCGGCAAGGATGACTAATGAGGATTTCGGTTACTCTCAGATAGAATCAATCGCTACAGAAGAATTTTGAAGGTTTTGTGTCAACCGTTCGTCAAAGCCGCTCTGGATATAACTTTTTACAACTTCGTGCCTATACAGTTAAATGTTGATAACTGTATATTCTCTGACGTGCCAATATCACTGTTGTTTCAATAAAACCTACAAATCTCCTTGTGTCTTTGTATACTTTTAAAAATCAAAATTTTGTTGTACATATTTCTGTGCAAAGTCTGGCATATTTTTTGAATAGATTACCAGTACCTTTCGATAATCTTTATTGAAACAATATATTGAAATCGCTAATTTGAATCAAAATCGGCAGCCGAAATCAGCCCTCAGACTGAATTTATATGACTCGGTTGATGCTAGTTTGTAAAAATTTATACGAAGGGTTCATGAATTTTTAATAAAGGATCGCTATTGAGAATAGGAGTTTAATAGCCTTTCAGCGCGATCGCCCTGCAACTTCACTTTCTAGAGGCGATCGCATCGGGTTTTAGGGATGCAGAACGCTGATTTGGCGCTGATTTGGCGCTTTTTCGGCTCGCGCCGTGCAGATACTCCCCAATCCGCCATAAACTACGCAAAGTCGTTATTGGATATCCCCCACCCCCCCTTAAATAATAGGCTTTGACGCAATTTTCTCCTTTGAAAAAGAGGTTTCGGGAGAGCAGCCAAATCATCGCGGCATAGGCTAACTGCAAAGTAGCTGCTTTGCAGCTAGGGTGTTGGATGTAACGTGAAGTAGCAAATAGTATTGCCCAATACACCTCTCATCTCTGGTAACAATTGCGATGCCTTCCAAGGAAGATCCGGCAATTGCTAATTTTTCCTTGCAGTTAGTTAAGGATGTTTATCCGTAGCTTTCTGTTCCCATTTTCGCTTCAGCATTTCATTGTGATTATTAGCACTAATCACCCATCCCCTGAATGCAGAATCTGGTTCTCCAGACACTTCCTAAACCTGTGGATTCCACGTCATCCCATTTTGAACTTTAGATTTGGGATTATTGATTTGGAAATGCCGCTTGATAGGCAGTTTCAGAGATTCAAACCATACAAGGGTCGCACCAAATATATGACTTTCCCACATGGTTGCTACCTAGCCATTTGAAAAGCTACTGTACGATTTGTAACTGAAATTTTTCCCTTTTTTAGTCCTACATAAACTTATATGGAATTTCCCGTTTATAAATTGGGGAGAAGCAATATGCTCCTAGCATTCGCTTCGCTACGCACCTTTAGGAAGACTCCACCCCAATCTAAAGGGGTCCTGCTTCCCTTTCCCTTTCGCTCACGGTGGTTGAGGGTGTTAAGTTTGCTGTATCCAAATTGGGTTGGAGCCGTTCAGATGCGTAGCGAAGCGGATGCTAGGAGCATATCGCTTTTTGACAAAATTTTTATCTAGATATGAGAAATCAGCAGGTTGGGCTGTGCCAACCTGCCTAATAAAGAAGCTAATTTTTTAGGGATGTTTGCGCTTGCGGATAGCACCCGCACCAACAGCACCAAACGCCAATAGAGCGATCGCACTCGAAGGTTCGGGGACGTGTTCAACCGTCACATCAAAAGAACTGAATGCAAACCCACCATCGCCATCAGAGACTCTCAAGCCAACGGTATAAGTCCCGCTATTGCTAAAAGCCCACTGCCCCGCCGCGCCGGTGAAGTCGTCAAAAAGGCCATCATTATTGATGTCCCAATCAAAGCTGAGCAGATCCAGGATGCCCGGATCGGTTGCGGTAGCAGCAAAATCAAACTTCTGGTTTTCTAAAACCGTAAGCGCCGAAGTGATGCTGGTAATGGTGGGGGCAACGTTCTCAACCGTCACGTTAAAACCACCGTTAGCATACCCGCCATCGCCATCTGAGACTTGCAGCCCGATCGGGTTGAAACCTTCATCGGCAAAGGAAGATTGCCCGTTGGGTCCAGTGAAGTTATCAAACAGACCGTTGTTATCTAAGTCCCAATTGTAGGTGAGAACATCATAGATCCCCGGATCGGTTGCGGTGCCATCAAAATTAAAGCGATCGCCTTCTTTAATGGTTAAATTTGGGGTCAGGCTAGTGATGGTGGGGGCAACATTCAGAACCGTCAGCGTTCGAGTGACGGGCACACTATTCTCACCTCGACTATCCTGTGCTTGCGCCGTTAAGGCAAAACTTCCCTCATCTGCATAAGTCCCTAAGGGTACGGACAATGCACGGACTCCTGAAGTATTTGGATCGCTACCAACGACATTCCCATTTAGCAAGAAGGCGATCGAGTCGGGATCGGGATCGGTCGCATACAGTATCGGCGATACCGATTGACCCTCATAAATTGTGTAATTGTCGAAACTTAGAACCGGCGCGATGTTTGGAGGTGGCGGTGGAGGTGGTGGCGGTGGGGGCGGTGGTGGCGGTGGGGGCGGTGGGGGCGGTGGTGGCGGTGATGGTGGTTCTAAGGGCTTCACTGGATCGGCTGTAGTGCCGCTATCCGTATCGGCGATAAATCGCATTGTCCCGTTAAATCCGCCGTTCCAGGACATCGACAGTGTCCCAAATAAGTCGCCTCTTGAAATGTCAATCGGAACTGAGTAGGCATAGGCAGAGGGAGATTGCCCTGATAGTACCTGGAACTCCCAACCCTCTGCTGACCCAGGCGTATTCTGGGGGCCATCTAAATAAGGATAAGTATCAAAAACGGCATTTCCAGGAATTGCATTGATTAGCAGCGAGGCAATGGGGCTGACGCCGGAGTGGGTCAATCTCCAGCCGTATGCACCATAGGCTGGATCGTAACCGTATGTATTACCCGCTTGGGTGAGAGACCAGCCACTCCCAAATGCTCCTCCCGAAATAGAATCTGTGACCCCCCAAGTTGCCGTTTGGGAAGTTCCATCCAGGAAACCAACTGTAATCTGCATCCCACTCATCATGTTTCCGGTCGTTGCATAACCGGAGAGAGTGGTTGCTAGGGAGGGTGCGGCTGTTCCCAAAGCGATACAGGTGGTCGCGACACCGGCTGATAGATGTTTCCACAAAGAGGTAGTCATTGAACCGGCTCATCCTCAAAAGTAGATATTTTTATGCTGCAACGGGTTTTCTCGATGCCCTAATCAACCGACTCCTGAAAAGCTCTTTTTTTGTGGAAAAAGAGTTTTAAATGCTGGAGTGATTCTCTTTTTATTGTTAAAGGCAACCCATAAATTTCCTATCCACCCACAGCAGTAAAAACAGCCAATCCGTTTAAGTTTGGCTTTAGAGAGAGGATTAAGTTAGATGACAAATTAGACCAATTCGCCCTAAGTTTGCATGAAAACTTAGTTCGCTCTTAGGAGACAGGAGAGCATAAAAGCCTGAGAAAGAAGCCGATTTATTTTGGTTTCAAGAAATAAAAATAGGATTAAAAACTTGGTGAAGGCTTTAATAGGATGAGTGCCGCCCTCCGGCAGATGTCAGGAAGTTCCTATGCAGAGTAGCGAACTGACTCTTTCAGCGCGAGGCTAACGCCTCGCTTCGCTGTTTTCATGCCCAAAGGGCTGTACGCGATCGCTCCTGAATGCGCTCAATGCGCTCAATGCGATCGCTATTATGTATCCCCATCCGCATCTGCTTTGACCCGCCGGATGGGCAAATTGGCAATCAATGCCGTTGCCCGTTGGTTACTTTCTAGAGAAAACTCCAACCCCTCTGCCTCGATTTCGACATAGCGAGAGACGACTTCCAGGATTTCCTTCCGCATTGACTCCACCATCTCTGGTGTTAAATCAGCTCGATCGTGGGCAATGACCAATTGCAGGCGGCGCTTGACTTCCGCGCGGCTGTTGTCAGCACTAATGCGAGGAAAAAGTCGTTCTAAAAGTTCGCTAATCATGGATCGGGCAGATGTGAAGGTTAGATAATCTTAGACCACAATAATTTTCGGATGCGAGAAAAGAAGTTGTCATTCCCAGCATCCAAATTCAGAAACTCAATTGGCTCCCCTTCTAGGCGGCGGGCAATGTTGAAAAATGCCGTTCCCGGTAGGGTGGGATTTTCAGCCAGTACCAGAGGTTCGCCCCGATTGGTGGAGACAATGACCCGCTCATCGTCAGGAATCACACCAATTAAAGGAATGGCGAGAAGTTCCTGCACATCTTCTACCGACATCATGTCATTGGCTTGCACCATTGCCGGTCGAATGCGGTTGACGATCAGGTGGGCACGCTTAATGTTTTGGGCTTCTAGTAAGCCGACAACCCGGTCAGCATCCCGCACCGCGGCAATTTCTGGCGTTGTCACAATCAAGGCTTCCTGGGCGGCAGCGATCGCATTCTTGAAGCCCATCTCAATCCCCGCCGGAGAGTCAATCAAGACATATTCGTACTTCGCAGCTAATTCATTAACCAGCTGTTTCATCTGATCTGGGCTGATTGACTCCTTGGTTCGGGTTTGGGCAGCGGGTAATAATACCAATCCCGGTTGCCGCTTATCTTTCACCAACGCTTGATCTAACCGACATTCGCCTGCCAAGACTTCAACCGCCGTGTAGACAATCCGATTTTCCAGCCCCAGCAGCAAATCCAAATTTCTCAAGCCAAAATCTGCATCGACTAGAGCAACTTGACGCCCCGCCCTAGCTAAAGCCATACCTAAATTTGCCGTTACGGTGGTTTTCCCCACCCCTCCTTTGCCGGAGGAAATCACAATAATGCGACTCATGTTGAAAAGTTCTTAGCTTCGTTTTAGTGCGTGAATGTATAGGGGCGAGTTTAATCGAATTGTCTATTCTCCCACAGCTATGCCTATTAAATTCGCCCTTGAGAGAGTTTTGATTTTGGCGTTTTAAATTAGGTCAATCAATTATTTTTGAGTTTTTTTGTTTTGAGTTCAGTATATACTTACTCCTCAAAAATAATAACGCCTTAACTTAAAACTAGCGCCAAACTGAGGGCAGGCACCAAGTAGACATCGCCCTTACAACCCCTACAGAACTTATCACTCGCCCTAGATTGCCTCTTTAACGTCCAACCCCCATCGATAAAGACTGAGTTTTAGAAAACTCAGTTGTTCTTGCGATCCGAATTCCTTCCGGCGTTACGTAGGCAACTTCCGGATAAAATTGAGCGGGTGGATTTTCCGGTGCCCTCGCCAGATAATCAGCGATTCGCAGTTGGGTGGGTTCCATCTGTAGCGCCATAATTAAACACTCTTGATTGCCCTCGGCACCAGCATGAGCAATCCCGCGCAGACGTCCCCACACTAAGATATCGCCCGATGCGATGATGCTGCCGCCCGGATTCACTTCTCCCAGGATAATGACAGTACCGGGATGACGAATTTCCACTCCCGAACGCACGGTCGTTTGCACATATAGGGGTTCAGCTAATACAGTCGTTGGCGGCGAAGGCGGTTGATTGAGGGGGGAAACCGGAGGTGCCTGTTCCACCGAGTAACCGGCTGCTGCTGCCGCAACAGCAGTTTGACGGCGACTGGTGTAGACACGCTTGAGTTGCAACCGATCTTCGGCAAGGGCATCTGCGATCGCTTGCAGCTGGCGTCCATCTAATAAGCGATCTTTTGCCACCAAATGCACCTCTGTATTCGGCTGCCAGAAGCGTTCACCGGCATTGAGGCGCTGCTTCAGCTGTTGCCAAAGGTCAGACCAGCTAGCCGTGGTGGGTGTCTCCGCTTCCGGGGGCAAAATTAATGTCAGCCACCTCTGGTCGCTTTTGATGCGGACTTGTTCGTGGCAATTTACTTCCCCTGTATTTTCGGGAACAACTGAAACAGCTATCGGAACGGACGAATCAGAAGTCATGGACGAAAAGCCTGACCTGGGTGGATTGACTAATTATCCATGATATAGGCAAGCGGCATCAGGGCAAGGAGACAAGAGGGCAACAGGAGAACTTCTTATCCCTCAACCTTCAACCTTCCTGATGACTAACGATGCTGGCTCAGACGCCGATAAACCGTGGCTAACCCATCGGCATCCCCCACGTTGCCGGGAAACAATACCACGGGCAAATTCGGAAATTGGGGATGATTCTCTGGAGTCCGTACCATCGAACATCCGGCCAAAATTTGACCGAGTAACCGCGCTGAAGTTAATGCCAAACCTGTACTCAACACATCATTAGAAGTAATGCCGCCTTTGCTGATGAGAAACCCAATATTTGCAGGTAAACCCTGTACGATATCCATCAATAAAGCGGAAACATCTTCCCCAAACAGTAACCGCGTTTGCACATCCTTAAAAGTAAGTTCTTTGCGGCTAGTGTAAACTACAGGTGTTTTCCCCGAATTGTACGCTGCGTGAACTTTTTCCAGTGTTTCATTGAGGAGACTTTCTAACGCAGTGACAGAATCATCAAGTAAACGTTCAATCTCTACTCCAATGCCAACCGTACCTGGTTCTTTTAGCAGTTGTTCTAGCTGTTGTGTCGTCTTTTTGACATGAGAACCGACAATCACTGCGCCCGGTTTGCCTTCCCGCACATATTGCGCCATATCTTCTGCGGCTACAGGTTGCGGAGGCAAAGCAGCCAAGGCGGTTAAGATACTGGCAGCACTGCGAAATAGGAAGCGTTTTCCCTGACTGGCTGCTGCTAGAATATCTTCTGCAAAGCGGTTTAAATCTGCTTGAATTTCCCCATCTACGACGCCGCACCGATTGCCACTGAGGTTCATCAGCCGTTCCAAACTTCCAGCCCGAATATCTGCAAGTAAAAAGCGTTCTACTTCGTTAGCTGGAATTCTACCCTTTGTCTTTTCTTCCACATAATCAGGCAAATAACTATGGTGGTAGCCAAAGACTGAATCGCGGGCAAACTCAGTTTCATGAACGGGTGTAGGAACGCCATCAATTATCAAATAATGTACGCTATCGCGGGTCACTCGTCCCCCCTCGAAGAAGGCAGGAACCAGGAAATGAGCATCAAAGGAACCCAATTCTTCGGCAATTACATCCGTTTCGACTGGGTAATGTCCGCGCAGAGTGGAGTCAGAACGACTGACAATTAGAAAATCATGGATGTTTGATTGGGTAATGGCTTGCTTCAAGTTGTGACAAGCTTCTCTAGTAACCTTTGCCGCTTCTTCTGGAGTCAGCGCCCTCGTATTCGTCAGTACAAAGAAAATCGGTGACTCGTCCGCCAACCCCAACCGCAAGGTATCTACATCCCAGCGCGTCAGCAGCAAGCAGCCGTGAACCGTCTGAGAACCAGTAGGGTCATCATCAAGGACAATAATTTTTGGTTTGGTTGTCATGCTAAATCTCTAGCGACTCCTAGCGAGAAAGCGATCGCAGCTATACAGACTAAACCTGCCATCGTTTCCCCTTGAGTAGAGTTTAGGGCAGGTTTTCCATCTAATTGGTTGAGTCCGCGCAGGCGGACTTTGTTTGTGTAGCCGCGAATTCTATTCGCCGGGTCTATTGGTTTTAAGGTTGATTCTGTATTTTCTCATCTCTTCCTGTACGCTGACGCCAATCTGCAACCCCATAAGGCTTACCATGCTTGGTGTCGAGTAACAAATGATTTGTTGCTCCTAACACATTAGTCTCGTCAGTAGAAAAGATTCTGAAAGCTTTGAATACAAAGGTTTTGATCTAATTTCATGAGGTGAAAATGGCTCTACGTTGCAACAAATTGTCTTGGCTTTAGCTCTTTAAATCTAGCCACAACGAGGGTACTTTGGTTCTGTCAACACTCAAAGGCAAGAATTTGCTAAAACGACAAATAATTTGTTACTCGACAACAAACCAGCCATGTAATACCATAATTCCTGGAGCAAAATTAGTCGTAAGAGTTAAATTCAGGAATGTTCTTGTGGCTTGATTTATGTGCCTATGGGAAAATTCACGTTTTGGCTTCATCTCTATGACATCAAACTTTCCAAAAGACTCCAGAGACGAAGACGATATTGAAAAAGAGTTTGAAGCCCTAACGGATGAGGATATTCAAGCAAAACTTGACTCTCTTGTTAGTACACTTATTTTGGTTGAGAAGAGTGCTTCTTCAGAGCTAGTTGATGCATTTCTTAACTCATATAAGGAGTTACTGAAGGAAGGCAGTTACTACTCTCCACAAGTTGCTTTCCCTACTATTTTTGATTTGCTTGTAACAGCAGAATATGCGAAGCGTATGTTAGCTGATGCAGGTTGGACATACTGCCGGGGTAACGAATATCCAGAAGGTTCAGCCCTATATTTCCCTTTTCTGAAAGCCTGCCCACGTTGCAGCGTTCATCAAGGTAAAAGACAACCAGTCAAAAGTAACAAACCAGGATCAGATTCTATAGGTGCGATTGCGGGCAACGCTACCCTATTACTTCTCTGTAAAATTTTAGAGTACACTCGCCCAACTGCACAGATTAGAAAATCAACAGACCGCCGAGGTGATGTTGATTTAGTAATTTCAGATGATGATATTTTTATTCTTGCAGAAATTAAATCTTCACCTCTAGTTGTTTATCCGCTCGAAATCTTACTGACTAGTCCAATGACAGAGGTTAAGAACGGCATTACTCAACAGTTAAGAGATCATTCACCTGCTACTTCACGTGTTGAAAGAGAAGATATTAGCTTATATATTGCACATAAAAATAAAAGAATTCGGCTAGGAACACGTTCTGAAGACAACTGGGCTTACTCGGAGTTGATTAATTATGTCAGTGATAAACGTAATGTTGCCTTCCTAATTGAAGCTTGGAGTGAGCTTCAAGATGTTTATAGGGCAAAAGGACGGGATTCTAATGGAAGAATAGACAATCGAAAGTGGATTACATATGGATGTGGCGGTGGAGTTGATGATTCAAAAAATGCGCCTGGTATTGATCGCACGGATGACATCAAAAAGGGAACCTACCAGGTTTTAAAGCTAGGAGCTTATTACAAAGAAAAAGCACCAGAGAAGAACATTTCTACGATTCTTGTTGCAAATTTCTTTGCTTACCATACAAACACTCGCTATCTTGAAGAAATCCAAGATGTGCTTTGGACTAAGCCAAAGTATGAAATTCATCTCAAAGATACACCTTATGAAACAGAGATGCGAGGCTTTAGAAAAGATGCTGTTTTTAATCTCTATGATGCAATTATATGCTTCACAGAGGCTATTTTCTACAACGAAAAAATTGAAGAAATTTTTAGCTATAAAAAATTCCTGGAAGCGTTCTTGAGATGAATCAGTTAACTAAGTATTATTTCAAACTAAAGCAAAATATTGAACTAGAGGGAGATGTTCTGCTTGCCCGTTTAGAGATTGAAGCTTTGATATCAAACAAAATAGAGGTACTTACTGATCTAGATGAGTTAGCTTTGCAAGAACCTCTCTTAGCTCAACTAGAGGGTATCTCTAACCTCCATTCGCTTAGTCGTGTCAATGGTGCTAAAGGATTTGTAGCTTACGCTCCGATTATAAAAATATCCGAGCTTATTAAGCGATTAAGTTTTGTTCAACGTTTCTACTGTCTAACAGATAATATCTCTAGCGCAAAATCTCACTTGGCTCAGCTTCCAAAGAGTTGCGGAAAAGTGATTAGGCAACATGAGAAGGAAGGTTTTATCATTATTGAAGCTGTGCCACACTTTACAATATTTGAGCTTTCTGAAGCTGCATTAAAAAAGGCTAATAATCCGGAACAAGTAAAAAAAAATTTAGATTTGTTAATTGATGAATTGCTTGGCGGTTCAAGTGTAATAACCTCATATAAAATTGCAAGTGATGCGCTTAAAATCAAAAATTCATCTTCTCTTCTTTCACATGATATTCATTACTACAAAGCCAAGTTTTTTCCAAGAATGGTACGTGCCTTACTTAATATAGGGAGTAATACTGTTGATAGCAAAAATCCGAAAGTCATCGATAATTTTGTGGGAAGTGGAACAGCATTGCTTGAGTCAGCGACACTAGGTTTTGAGAGCGTAGGAACAGATATAGATCCACTGTCTGTTCTTATCTCAAATACAAAAATTAAAGCTTTATATTATCCTAGTGACCTTCTATATGAGGAAGCCAAGCGTATTACAAAGACTATTGAAATAAAGCCTCAACAGCAAAAAACATTCTTGAGCGAGAAAGAATTATTTCCAGAATGGCTGCTTAAAAATCGTAAGATGACAGCAGTTGTAGCAAAAGAAATTGCTACGGAAATAAATCATTTGAGAGCATGTTTAGAAACAGCCGCACCCCAATTCCAGGAGCTTTTACAAGTGCTTGTATCTGATGCTATTGCACGAAAAGTAAAAATGCGGATTCTTGGGACGGGAAGCGGTAGATTTTCGTTGAGTTTTGCTAAAACTCCTCTAAGTAGAACATTCACTAAGTCGCTACAGAGTTATGTGAAGGTCGCAGCCGTTGGTGAATGGTTACGGGAAACCCTTGGAATAGATTTTGCTCCAGCTAAGGCAGTAATAGGGGATGCTAGATTTTTGCCTGAAGATTTAGGAACATTCGATTTACTTATTACATCTCCTCCATACTTGCCAGCATCTAGTGGCCGAGAAAGCTACGCAAAAGCTAGAGCAATATCTTTAAGGTCTCTCAAGATAGCAGAACTCGAAATGGTTGATGATTTGATAGATAACGCTGTCGGTGGGATGAGCGAACAGAAAATAGATTTAACACAACTTAGTAATCAAGAAAGGGAAGTCGTTGATTGGCTTGCAGCCGATGCTTTACGCTATGTGAAGGCACAACCTACAGCCAAATATTTCCTGGATATGAGACAGGCTTTTAAAGAAATGTTTAGTGTACTTAACAGCGGAGCGTTTGCTGCAATAGTAAGTGGGAAACAGAATACCTTCTATGAGTTTTCAACGCGCAAGGTACTTTATACTGTTCCCACGGCTGAACTGTTAGCTGAAGAGGCAATGCATGTGGGTTTTTCTGTTGAACAACTTCTGGACATTCAATTAAAAAAGGCAAATAGGAACGCAAGACCACGGTCACTTGATGACTATTACGAGACTGTGATTATTCTTCGTAAACCATAGGGATGATTGCGTTAGATTACCAGATAGGGTCGAACAAATTATTTGTTGCTTTTAACACATTAATGTCGCCAGTAAAAAAGATTTTGAAAGTTTTGTCTATAGAGGTTTTGGCTCAGTTTCAGCGTGGTAAAAATGCTCTATGCTTTAAAAAATTGTCTTGGCTTTAGCACTTTAAATCTAGACACAACGAGGGCACTTTTTGCTCTGTCAACACTCAAAATAAATAATTTTTTAAAACAACAAATTATTTATTGAGATATTTTTAATTTTTCAATTAATTAAAGAAAGTAGCAATTCTCCATATAATGACCAATCTTTTCCCATTGATAAAAACTAATTTTTAAGTTCATCAAGTAAGTTGCTATCTTTTTTTTAGCCATTCTATTTCTCCTAGATATACAATTTAAGTAACTTGCTAATGTATTTATATCAAACCCCCACCCAGTAAACTAGGTAGGGGTATTAAATCTAGCTTAATGCACTAACTCAGTGGCGCGTTTTGTCAACGCTTCGGCAGTTAATCCATTAAACGCCATCAATTCACCCGCACTCGCTGTCGTTTCGCCACGCTTCCAGGCGAAGGTATCGCGCTTGCAGTTACTCCGCAGCATGATGGGTTCCAGCATCCCAGACGCGCCACCCGTGACGCCAACTAAGGCATCACCATTAAATAGTTTGGCAAAGCCAGCATCGTCCAAGAAGTCGCCATCGGATTCGGAACAGGTATCCCAGGAGACATCATGGGGACGATACAAGCGGCGGGGATTAACAATCGAGACAATCCGCGCCCCAATTCCTTCGGTTTCTAAAAACGCGGCGGCTTCAAAAACAGGCATCAGCGTCATATCGCCAATCACAGCAAACACCACCATCTTGTCACCGGGGATTTCATGCAGCACAATGGCACCGTCGCGCAACCCTTGGCGAGTTTGTTCAAAAGTCGTGCGAATCGGGAGCGGTGACTTGCTGGCAGTAATCACAATTCCCTTATTCTTCGTTGTCAGCGCCCATTCGTAGCAGACTTGGATACTATTCGCATCAGGGGGAAACAGGGGGAAAACGTTGCCATTCCGCATCATGGCGGCAAAATACGCTTCAATTTCCGGACGTTGGTGCGTCCAACCGTTGCGCCCTTGTTCCAATGCTCCAGCAGTGTATAAGGTAATCGTAGAGGGAGTGGGACGGCGCAATTCTGCCATCGCTTGCGTTACGGTTTGCCAAATCGGTAAGCCGTTGATGGCAAAGGATTCGTAGGAACACCAGAGAGTTCTAGCACCCATGAGGCATAAGCCAACCGCTAACCCGGCACAAGCGTCTTCACTCAGGGGTTCGTAAACTTGCCCTTGGGGTGTTTGATTGTAGAGATCGTCCACTGTGGGGTGGATAATCTTGAGGGCTTGGTTAATATTGGCAATCCCAGAAGCTTCGTTGCCATCGGCGTTGGTAACGAGGAAATTGCGATCGCTTTCTCCCACTTTCCCCACCAAACGCCCCATTGCTGTCGTTGACACCTTTGCCTCGCCACCGACAGAATATTCTTCCAAGGGCAATTCACCCAAGTCTGGCAACGGTAACTCAAATTCTGTCACAACGGTCTTAGCTGCGGGACCACCACCGGCGCGTTCGCAATTCGTCCGCACCAATTCCCACGCCGCAGAGGATAAGGCGCGTGCTTTCAAAGCGTTGGAGATGTGGGCACTATCCAGGGTGTCTTTAGGATAGAGGTTGTGGGATTTTGCACCTTTGGCGTGGACACCCGCACCCTTGAGCTGTTTAATAATCAGTACGGTGAGTTTGCCGCCGAGTGCAGATTTCGCTGCTTTATCTACTGCCAGTAGCACCGCTTTGGTGAATTCCAGACGCTTCTCGAAGGAAAAGGCTGTGCTATCAACATAATCTCCTGGCTGGTTTTGATCGTCGAAGTCTTTGGCGTTAATTAAGACAACTTCTTCAAACCCATTGCCACGCCAGTAACCGATCATCTGCTCGTTGGACTTAGTGGACACCATGCTATGGTGTTCCTGGCTGTAGCCGTTCCAAACCAGCACCGGCAAGAAATTCGTGGCTTCGGGGTAAGCCGTGTGGAAGTGTCCCATCCCACTCATAATGTAGGGTTCGCCTAAGCCTCCGTCACCCAGAGTGAAGGGGAAAAGCTTGTCGCGATGCAGCTTTGCTGCTGCCATTGCGAAGTGTTGCCCTTGTCCCAAGGGACCCGCGGGTGCGAGAATGCCCGGAATGTAGCCGGAGAGGTGTCCTAAGAGTCCGTGTTTTTCCCGGAAGCGATCGCGCAATTGCTGCACGGTCGTGATTCCCATGTCCTCTAGCGACCGATCCAAGAACATGGCACTATAAAATCCGGGGGCGTGATGCCCGACTTCGGTGATGATATTCTTGTAACCGAGCATAACCAATGCGGCATACGCTTCCGCTTGACTCGCAAAACCGCCAGGGTGCCCAGACGCCTTACTTGCAGTGACTTGCAGGGTCAAATAGCGTAAAGCATCTGCATACAATAAAGTTTGGAAGACAGCAGCCGGATCGGTGGCAGATGCGATGCTTGGCTTACCTTCTTCTATGGCAGGAGATTTTCCAGCCGTCTCAAATCCTGGCAAATTCTCGCCAAAATATTGAATTCCATCGCAAAAAGCAGGCGTCGCTAACATCGCCTCTTGAGTCGGTGCGGTCATAATCTCAGATTCCTCTTGTAAATTAAGTGCGCGAGAAGCTAAAAACGTAAAATGGCGTTGGCTTCCCGTAGGGTAGGTTCGTCAGCAGTGCTAGGATTGCGCGATCGCTACTCGCACCCATCCCATTGCTCGCTCTGTTGTATGGTTATTTCAGCCGGTAGGCGCTCATCAACCCAAAAACCGTTTTCCTGAAGACATTCGTACTCCAGACGCTAAGAAGTCCGTCCTTCAGCCAACTCCTAGCCTCTTAACCCTCGATCCTACAGCCTTCTAGGTCTATAAATCTCTTTTCTTTCTCCAGTTGTGAAGATTAAAATCTTATTAGAAATTAAACTTCTACTTATCTTTGTGTGAAATTCAATCAGAGGCTAACAAATTAGAATAATTTTTTACAACTAACAGGCAATTCCGGTTGTCAGTGCGGGTATAACTCAGATAGTCCGCGATTTTTTGTAAAATGGCGAT
The DNA here is from genome assembly GCF_039962015.1 of Trichocoleus sp. AS-A1. Taxonomy (NCBI): domain Bacteria; kingdom Bacillati; phylum Cyanobacteriota; class Cyanophyceae; order Leptolyngbyales; family Trichocoleusaceae; genus Trichocoleus; species Trichocoleus sp. AS-A1. Next base: position 100,939 of record NZ_JAMPKG010000007.1, read on the forward strand.
ACCCCTTCCCCCCGTGGCATTCTTGCTGATCTCCTCTGGTTTTTTAAGGCGGGCTTCTAAATTAAAAGGCGGTCCTTGATCCCAAATTCGGATTTCTAAACATTCCGAAAACAAATTAACTTCAATATCAATTGGAACATCTGAAGTTTTGCCTTTGTGGGCATGACGAACTGCGTTAGTAAAGCCTTCGGCCAGAGCTAATTGGCACTGTAGCCAAACTTTTTTAGGAATCTCAGGTTGATTTAAACCTTCAAACCATGACAAAACACCATCTAACGCCTTGAGGTCGCTGGAAACTTGTACAGAGATTTTTTTGATGAGTTTCAACTGTTCAAAGCCTTTTTAATCAACGACACTGAAACTTTGTATTAAACATCGGCACAAATTAGAGAGAATCCAGTCTAGCCTATAGGTAATCGTTGCGATCGCGATGAATTTTCTGGTTAGTGGGCAGCGTGCCACTTTCTCATTAGCCTCATGAATGGGTGGCATGAGTCAAGAAGTCGGAGGTGCTTAGACTGGATGTATTGATAGCTTTGGGCGTAGAACTTGCTAGATTTGGTGATGACGGCTCTCAAAATATCTACATGAGCATTTTCGATCGCAGTAACAATGTTGATCATCATAATGCGAGTCAGTAACGAGTGGAAAGCCTAGATAACTTCGAGCAACCGATGACTATACTTGTTTATGATTGTGCATATTTTCGGTGAAGTTTAGCGATCTTCACGCTTGCCTCAGGTGTCATCCTTCAGTTTTAACTGCCTTCCATCTTAAGCGACCTGTAGTCCCTCTATCTCATGGTTCAAGTTCTGATTATTGATGATGACCCGGCGATTCAGCTATTGCTGAAAAGAACGCTAAAAAGCGAGGGTTATGAATTAACCGTCGCCAGCGATGGCGAAGCCGGTTTGACCCTAGCGCAAAAGTTACGACCCGCACTGGTAATTTGCGATTGGATCATGCCGCGCATGAACGGACTGGAAGTGTGCCGTCAGGTCAAGGCAACCGCAGAACTTTCAACAACTTTCTTTATTTTGCTGACATCGATGGGTTCCGTCGAGGATCGGGTGAAAGGGCTGGATGCTGGGGCGGATGATTTTTTGTGCAAGCCCATCGATATGTATGAGTTGAAGGCGCGAGTGCGGGCAGGCTTGAGGTTGCACCAACTCAGCCACGACTTGCAGCACCAAAAACTGCTGTTGGAGGCGGAATTAGCAGAAGCAGCCGAGTATGTGTGTTCCATCCTTCCTTCTCCGCTGACCTCACCTCCTGTAACCATTGATTCTCGTTTTGTTCCTTCCCGCCAATTAGGAGGGGATGGCTTTGATTATTACTGGCTAGATCCAGATCATTTAGCGATTTATCTGCTAGATGTCGCCGGACATGGATTGCGGGCTGCTTTACCGTCTCTTTCTGTAATGAACTTACTCAAAAGCCAAGCCCTTCCTAAAATTAATTACTATGAGCCTAGTGATGTCCTGAAGGCGTTGAATGAAACGTTCCAGATGACTCAGCGAAATGATAAATATTTCACTATCTGGTACGGAGTCTATAACCGAGTTAAGCGCACCCTAGTTTACGCCAGTGCTGGGCATCCACCGGCAGTTTTAATCTCTGCAAACTCGAATTTAGTAACCCAAGTCAAACGCTTAAAAACCCCAGGGTTGCCAGTTGGGATGTTTCCTGATGCTGAATTTATGGATGGTAGCTGCGAGGTGGAAAAATCCAGTACCCTATACATTTTCAGTGATGGAATTTATGAAATTAACCAACCAGACGGCACGATTTGGGGTCTTGATGCATTCATCGATCTGCTGACGGAATTTCCGAAAAATCATCAGAATAATCTAGATCGGATCGTGAATTCTGTTCAAGATAGGAATCCAAAAGACTATTTTGACGATGATTTATCGTTGCTGCAAATCAACTTTGATTAGTCAAGTGCTAAGTGCTAATTGCTAAGTGCTAATTGTCGATCGCGATTAGCCATTAGCGATTAGCCATTAGCTATTGACTAATCGCGTTATTAAATTCTTCACGATTCGGAAAGATTTCAAAGACGCGATCCATACTGGTCAGTTCAAATAACATTCTTACTTGCTCATTAATCGAGCAAATAAAGAGTTTACCACCAGCGGCGCGAACAGTTTTGAGTGCAAGCACTAGCGCCCCCAACCCAGAACTATCCATAAAGGTAACGTCCTTAAAGTCAATTAACACCATATTGCCTCCGTTTTCAACAATATCGCTAATTTCTTGACGAAACTGAGTCGCCTTCATACCGTCTAAAATGCCAGAGGGTTGAACAATTTTGACAACAGGATTCATATTCTGTAGTGCTGACCCGTTCCAAGACGATGTAGACCTAGCCAGTATAACTGCGAGAATTGCTTTGGGCTAGAGTTTAGCCGCGGTTAACGAAGAAAATCAGCGAACTGACTTTTTCTGCGCTAGGCTAACGCCTCGCTTGGCATGAGCGCGAACTGACAAGTCAGCGCTTCGCTATCGCGCCTCTTACCATCTCTCACCACCTCTCACGATTCTGTCCGCTTTGCCCTACGCCTCTCCGAGTAGACGCCATGCCCTTAGCGGCTGCTTGCCCTGTGCTTGCCCTGATATTCGCGCCTCATCACAAACAGCCCTAAAGGCGTTTTCTCCCGCGTCTAGCTGGCGGCTCCGGGCGGAGGATATCCTTCGAGTGATAGACCCTTTAAAGTTCTTAACTTTCTTAGAATCGGGGATATACACGGGTCTGAGAGTATTGTCCATGCAAGAGTACGATGTTGTCATTATTGGTGCCGGTCACAACGGACTTGTCTGTGCCGCCTATCTGCTCAAAGCAGGCTATAGCGTTCTGTTACTAGAAAAGCGCTCCATTCCGGGCGGCGGCGCAACAACCGAAGAAATCTTACCGAAAGAGGCACCGGGTTTTAAGTTCAACCTCTGCTCGATTGACCACGAGTTCATTCACTTGGGTCCGGTAGTCGAAGAGTTAGAACTCACTAAATATGGCTTGGAATATTTATATTGCGACCCAGTCGCTTTTTGCCCCCATCCTGATGGCAAATACTTTTTAGGTCACAAATCCGTTGAAAAAACTTGTGCAGAGATTGCACGTTATAGCGATCGCGATGCCAAAAAATATGCCGAATATACCGAGTACTGGCAGCGCGTACTGGGTGCAATGATCCCGGTGTTCAACGCACCGCCAAAATCGATCGTTGACATTGCTGGCAATTACGACCTCAAAAAGCTGCAAGATTTATTCTCCGTCTTGGGTGGGCCAAATAAGACGTTGGATCTGATTCGTACCATGCTCACCAGCCCGGAAGATATCCTCAACGAGTGGTTTGATTCCGAGTTTCTGAAAGCGCCCTTGGCTCGACTCTCCGCAGAGCTTGGCGCACCTCCGTCCCAAAAAACCATTTCTGTCGGTTCAATCATGATGGCGATGCGCCATGACCCCGGAATGGCGCGACCTAAAGGTGGTAGCGGCGCACTGGTTGATGCTTTGCTGAAGTTAGTGAAAAGTAAAGGCGGTGTCGTCCTGTGCGACCAGACCGTTGAAAAAGTATTAATCGATGACGGTCGTGCAGTGGGCGTGCGGGTGGCAGGTGGCACCGAATACCGCGCTAAAACTGGGGTGATCTCCAACATTGATGCCAAGCGCTTGTTCCTACGCCACATGGATGAGAGCGATGTTGATTCAGCCGACCCGAATTTAAGGGAGCGCTTAGAGCGCAGAATTGTCAATAACAACGAAACAATTCTCAAGATCGATTGCGCCCTATCGGAGCCTTTACGCTTTGAACACCACAATCACCAGGATGAGTACCTGATTGGCTCAGTTCTAATTGCTGACTCGGTGCGCCATGTGGAAATCGCTCACAGCGAGGCTTCTATCGGCAACATTCCCGATGCCGACCCCTCAATGTATGTGGTCGTACCCACGGTACTCGATCCGTCAATGGCTCCGGAAGGTAAGCATACGCTCTGGATTGAGTTTTTCGCGCCTTATCAGATTGCCGGTGCGGAGGGTACGGGTTTGCATGGTACTGGCTGGACGGATGAACTGAAAAACAAAGTCGCAGATCGGGTGTTAGATAAGTTAGCCGATTATTCACCGAATCTCAAGCACTCGATTATCGCTCGTGCTGTTGAAAGTCCAGCGGAACTCGGCGATCGCTTGGGCGCTTATAAGGGGAACTACTACCACGTTGATATGACCCTCGACCAAATGGTCTTTTTCCGTCCGTTGCCGGAATTGGCGAACTACAAAACTCCGATTGAAGGGTTATTTCTCAGCGGTGCGGGTACTCATCCAGGCGGTTCTATTTCCGGGATGCCGGGACGCAACTGCGCTCGTGTGTTCCTGCATACTCAGCAGCCAATTGCCCAAAAGCTGAAGGATGCGGGAAATTCTCTCAAATCTACGGTTGAGTCTGTGTTTAAAATTTCGTAGCGATAAATCGGGGCACGGCATTGCCCGTGCCCCTACCAATGGAAGGATTAGGAGATAATTTGAGCTGAGCGATCGCTCGGTAACTCGAGGATAAAGCAGGTCTGACGATCCTTACTTTCCACTCGCAGAGTCCCTTTCAAATGGGCGATTAATCTTTTCACGATCGTCAACCCTAATCCCGTTCCCCCTTGCTTCCACGGGTCATTACTGGGAATGCGGTAAAACTTGTCAAAGATATGCGGAAGTTCGCGTTCCGGAATCTCCACGCCGGAATTGCTGACGCTAAACTGAACGCTCCCTGGCTGACTCTGGACTTTGAATGCGATCGTTTCTGATGCGGGGGTGTACTTGCAGGCGTTTTCTAGTAACTCGCTCAAAATCCTGCCTAGCGTCGTGGGGTCGCAGATGAAGCGAGGGAGGTCGCGAGGGAGGTCAAGGAGCAAGGTTTGCTGGTGGTTTCTGGCTCGCTCTTGAAAAGGTTCTACAATGGGCGGCAGCCATTCCTGGAGCTGAATCGCACTCAGTAATAAAGGGTGAGCGCCTGCATAGAGTTTTTGTAAATCCAGCAGGTCATCAATCAGGCGAATTTCTCGTTCGCACTCGTTCTGTAAAATCTGAAAGTAGCGAGCGACTTTGCTTTGTTGTTCCCTCGGCTTGCCCATTTCGGCAAATAAGGCATAGTCACGATTCAAAGCAATGGACAACATCTGAATCGCCATTTTCATGTTAGAGACTGGTGTGCGTAACTCGTGGGGAACGGTATTGAGAAAGTCATCTTTGAGGCGATTGAGTTTTTCCAGTTCCTCGACTTGCGATCGCGCTGCTTGATGCAGCCGGGCTTGCCGAAGGGCGATCGCGCACTGATTCGCGACCTGTTGCACCAGTCGAATTTCTAGCTCGCTGAAGACGTCTTGCTGGGGCTTAAATAACCATAAATCCCCCAATACCCCTTGGTCATCAACAATGGGGCAAGCGAGTCTGGTCAGCGCACCTCGACTATCGGGCACCATCTGACAAAATTGGAAATATTTGCCTTGCAGCAGCTGAGAATAACCCTCCCAGAAGTCTGCCATCTGCACTACCTGCCCCTGAGCAGAAGGGATTCCCAGGGTGTATTCGTAGCTGATGGTAGACGTGGTCTGGTCGGCATCGTATAAACCTGTATCGCAGCCATCAATATTCAGCCCGACGCCTAATTCCCAGACGACAACTTGTAAAATTTGGTTTTCATCAAGGCGATCGCGGACATCGTCGGTGATGCGTTTGAGCAGTGCTTCAAAGTCGAGCGCTTGTTGCAATTGGGCAGTGCGATCGCGTACCTGGCGTTCCAGGTTCGTATTCAGTTGCTGGACTTGCCGATACAGTTCTGATTGCTGAATGCCAATAGATACTTGGATTGCCAATTGCTTGAGCAGATCGATCTCCAGCGGTTCCCAGTGACGCGGTGCCGAACATTGATGAGCTGCAAGTAACCCCCAAAACCGCTCCCCATGCATGATGGGAACGCCTAAGGCGGCTTTGACTTGCGACGAGTGGAAAAACTCAGTGATATCTGCTGGAAACCCTGCTTGTTGAATGTCATCAATTACTCTGGCGTTCCCCTGCCGATAGAGGGGCATACATTCTCTAAACATGGCTGCGGGTGCGGTATTGCCTAAGAATGAGAGCCAAGCTGCATCTACTGATTCAGCCACCACGACGCCATCCCCATTCGGCTCTGTGCGGAAAATCAGTACGCGATCGCTCCCTAGAACTTGTCGAATTTCTGCCACCGTCGTGTTGAGAATTTCCTCTAGGTTGAGCGACTGGCGGATGCGTTCGGTAATCACCCGGATTGCCCATTCCCCTTCCGCCCGCTGCCACAGTGCTTTTTCAGCCCGCTGACGCTTAGCGATCTCCTGTTTGAGTTGCTCGTTAGTTTCCACAAGCTCAGCCGTTCGTTGTTCAACCTGGGTTTCGAGAAGATGGCGATCGCTCTGAAAAGCCGCTTCGTGCTGCTTGCGCTCGGTAATGTCTTGTAACAGCCAGAGCAGTTCTACCACCCGCCCGCTTGAGTCGCGCACTGCTTTAACTTTGAAGGTGGCGGGAAAGCGCGTACCCTGCCGGGTTTGAATCTCAACCTCCCATTTGCTTACTTGGTCAGTTGCGAGGAATTGGCTTAAGTTTGTATAAAAGTTTTGCAAAGCCTTACCCGTTACAAAAATAACTAACGGTTTGCCGAGCAAGTGTTCCTGAGAAATATTCAGCAAGTGCGCTACCGCTTGGTTGGCTTCTAGAATCACGGCATCAAGATTCGTCGCCAAGTAAGCGTCTGGAGCCAGCTCGAATAAATCTTGGTAGCGCTGTCGCTGGATTTCCACAGTCTGACGGCTGGCGATTAGCTCTTCATTCTGCGATCGCAGTTCCTCTAAAGTTACTTGCAATTCTTCTAGAGTTTGGTCGTGTTCTTGCAAACTTTCCACCAGTAGTTGCTTGTCCTGGGTGGGAAATTCTTCAGTTCGTTGCCAAAGCTCTTTCCGGCGTTGTGAGGTCGCCTCAATCTGCTGCTCGAAAATTTCCTTTTTCACCGCTGGACACTTCCATTGAGAAGTTATACCAAATCCAGCTAATTACTCCCTTCATTCGCAACTCAATGATGCCAACCTAAAGTTATCTTTAGAATTTAGGAGTTCTTAGCAATTAAAAAAAAGATTTTATTTTCCTTGATTCACGAACGATTGATGCCCGCTTTATGGGTACTTCATGGGTATTTGTTTGTTTATCATAGAAGATTTTTTTATACATCTTTCTTAAGTATAGTGTAACAAAGTGAAGTTTTCGGGTAGATACTACTTCCCAAAGCTGGGTGTGAAAGTCATCTAATATCTCATGTAGGTCAGCCGATCGACAAATTGATCTTCCGGATTTCGATAAAATTTGTCTGTTCTACTGAAAAAAAGTCTGCCTTGGTACCGATGGAGAGAAGCAGGCAAACCTGATGAACTGAAGATAGCGTTAACAACTTGATTAATGACACGGGTTTTAATTCTGGGAGGAAGCGGACGGATTGGTAGCAATGTGGCGGCGGATATCGTCGCTCACACACAGGCGCAAATTACCGTTACTGGCAGAAACCCAATCGGGGCGCACGGTGTTGCAAGCTTGCCAACGTTGGTCAGCGAAAAGCTGGGATCGCAAGTGCAATTCCAGGTTTTAGATTTAGCGGATCGAGAAGTGTTGAGGGATGCGATCGCTGCTTGCGATCTTGTAATCCACTGTGCGGGACCATTTCACTACCGAGATGCCCAAGTCCTAAAAACTTGTATAGAAGTGGGTGTCAACTATCTGGATGTCAGCGATCACCCATCTTTTACTCGCAAAGCATTGGATTTCCGAGACGAAGCTGCTGCTGCTGGAGTTACAGCAATTATTAATACGGGTATTTTCCCCGGTATTTCTAATAGCATGGTACGCCAGGGCGTCGAGCAACTAGATGAGACAGAACGCATTCATCTGAGCTATCTAGTATCGGGGTCGGGGGGCGCTGGCATTACGGTGATGCGAACAACATTTTTAGGGCTACAAAGCCCTTTTAAAGCTTGGATAAATGGTCAGTGGCAGATAATCAAGCCGTATAGCGATCGCGAAACCATTGAATTTCCTGCTCCCTATGGTCGCATCGGCGTTTACTGGTTTGATATGCCAGAAGCCTTCACGCTACCCGACACTTTTCCTGTTAAAACCGTCATTACCAAATTTGGTACAGTTCCCGATTTTTACAATTATCTAACTTGGAGCGTTGCCCACTGGTGGCCCTCTAGCTGGCTCAACAATCCAAAAGTCATCGAATTTTTAGCTCGCGTCAGCCACCGAATGACAGATGTTAGCGATCGCTTCACTGGCATCGGTGTAGCAATTCGCTCTGAAGTCAACGGTTATAAAGATGATCGGCCAGCAAGTTATTGCTCAACTTTAGTGCATGAAAATACAGCCGTGGCAGCCGGTTATGGCACCGGCACCCTTGCCGAATTATTGCTAGCAGGCAAACTCAAAAAACCAGGCGTCTGGCCTGTAGAACAGGCACTTTCCACCGATTTATTTGAACAAACTATGCAGAGCCGAGGAATAAAAATTCATCATGAATGGTTAAAAAAATAAACGAATGTATCCTGCGGCAGACGGCATAGATGTAACTAGATAAGTACGATTCATTTCGTACTTAATAAATTGTGTTAGTAGTCCTATCTACTCGTGCATCATCAATTCTCACAAAAAGCAATTGGGAGGAATTTTCCATGCAACGAATTTTAGTAACTTTAAAACAAAAACTCCATAAAAATATTTTTGTTTTAAGTTTAATGACTTTAATCAGTGTGGCAAGTTTATTCATCGCCGCACAGCCTAGTTATGCAGTATTACATTCAAGAGATAAGCTGACATCAGACGACCGAGTTGACCGCGCCTATCAATATAGCGAAGCAACAGGTTTTCTTGAAGAGGATAAGCAGCAAAAATCAGCAAACCCCAATGAACCCTTTGACTATAGCGAAAAGGCAAACGAAAAGACTGTACTCAATTCCACAGAAAACAATAACGACTCTAATTTAATCGAAAAAGCACAAGACTTGATTCAAAAGGTCACAGGCAACGACTAAATCCAATCTTTAGCATTCTAAGAGTACGGGATTTTCAGTAAAAGAGCTGAATGAAACGATGTCATTTTTTAGTATTAGGTTGGGTTTAATTCCTTAACCCAACCTACAACAGCAGTCCCAAATGATTCGTTAAAGCGAGATACCCGACTTCTTAGAGAAGTCGGGTATCTAAACCACTGGATCTCACAACTCAAATAGGATTGCTATAGCTTCGTACCCCTAGCATTGCTAGCGATTAAAAGTAAAACGACCGTTCGCCTTTTCGCCATTGATTTCCGAGAGGATGACCACCTTATACTCGCCTGATGCTTGTTCGGGTAGCAAAACAGCGTAGTGCTTACCCTGAACATCGTATTTCATGTCTAGGGTTTTTTGACTCCCATTGGGTAACTGAACTTGAGCCGTGACTTTGGCATTAGAAACTGCTTCGTGGGTGTCGCCTTTCTGAAGATACAAATCTAAGTGAGTGCCGTTCGCTTCTTTTTCAGGCACGAACTCTAAATGATATTTTCCCGTCTCGACGACTTTACCCCCTTTGGAAGGTTGTGAATGGTCAGGTTTGGCTGCCGTTTCTGAAGGAGAAACAGCAGGAACATTCGTTTTCGCTTCTGTGGGACTATTATCAGGTTTCGATGCCTGCTGTTCGCCAGTGCAAGCGCCTAAAAAAAGCACTCCGACACTTCCCAAAATAATTAAATTTGCCTTCAATAATTTCATTTTCTTTTCATGTCCTTTACGTCTTTGTGGTTTAAATTCTTCTTTTCGCAACTTATAGATCGGACACCGGATTTACCTGTTTCGGCAGCAAAACTTTGCCAAACTTGGCATACAAAGCGGGTAAAACTAACAGCGTTAACGCTGTAGAAGTAAACAACCCTCCTAACACAACCACCGCCAACGGCTGCAAGATTTCCTTTCCTGCACCTCCTCCCACGACCAGAGGTGCTAACCCCAAAGCGGAGGTAAAAGCCGTCATTAAAATGGCATTGAGCCTTTCCATCGAACCTTGAATGATTACTTCCCAAAAAGGCATTCCCGTGGCAAATTTAGCGTTGTAATTATCAACTAATAACAATCCGTTGCGAGTGGCAACTCCAAATAGAGTAATAAAGCCAACCAGAGAGGCGACGGAAATAATCCCACCCGTTAATGCCACTGAAATGACACCTCCCACCAATGCCAAGGGTAAATTAATCATAATCATCGCAGTTGAGGGGATGGACTTAACAGACAAGTAGATTAAGACCGTAATCACCACAAATGCGATCGCACTGAATATCAAGATGTTTTGAGTAGCGCGTTGTTCCGACTCAAATTGACCGCCGTATTCGATAAAGTAACCAGCTGGTAATTGTACTTGTTGTTTAACTTTGCCTCTGATTTCATCAACGACAGAGCGCAAATCTCGACCGCTAGCATTAGACGAGACGACAATTAAGCGGGAAACATTCTCGCGGTTGATGGTATTCGGGCCAGTGCCGTAGCCAATTTGTGCTAACTGAGCTAAGGGAATCTTTTGATTTGTTGGTGTACTCACTAATAAATTGCGGATGGTTTCTAGATTGCTCCGAGCATCTTCTTTTAACCATACAACCAGGTCAAAAGTTTGTTGTTCCTCCAAAACTTGAGAAACTACACGTCCATTGAGCGCAGTTTCAATCGTTTCGGAAAGTTCTCCGACGGTTAAGCCATAACGAGCTGCTTGTTGGCGATCAAACTGAATTTGTACTTGTCTAATGGGCAGTTGGGGTTCGAGTTGCAAGTCTACAACACCCCCAACAGTTTTCATAATCTCTTCGACTTGTTTACCCAGAGTGCGGAGTTGTTCTAAATCTGGACCAAAAATTTTGACAGCGATCGCGCTCCTCACCCCAGACAGCACTTCATCCATCCGGTGAGAGATAAATCCGCCAATATTCGGCGCAACTCCTGGTAATCTGGCAAATTCCGCTCGCAACTTTTCAATACTTCCTTTCCGGTCTTTTATCCCCTTTTCACTCAGTTCTACATCTAAGTGCGCCAAGTTGACACCCGCCGCATCCGCATCTCCCGGCGCACGCCCCGATCGCAACTGGATAAAATCAAAGCGCGGGTCATCCTTAAGCGCATCCTGAAGGGCAAAACCGGCGCGATTAGTCGCTTCTAGGGAGACACCGGGATAGAGAGTCAGGGTGTTGACGAGCGATCGCTCTTGGAACTCCGGCAAAAACACCCGTCCCAAGGAAGGGACAATTAAAATTGCAGCCACCAAACTAGCAGTCGCAACTCCCAAAATCAGCTGAGAATTCCGCAAAGAAAACATTAAAAACGGACGATAAAGTCCTTTAAAAAATCTCGCCACCCACGGTTCTTTTTCTGGCAAACGACTGTGAGGGAGTAAGATGGCACACAAAGCTGGAGTGATGGTAAGTGCGGTCACGCTAGAAGCCAGAACTGCCACTAAATAAGCCACTCCCATCGGTGTAAAAATGCGACCTTCCACACCAGCAAGGGCAAAAATTGGCGAGAAAACCACCACAGTAATTAAAGTTGCACCAAATAGAGAATCGCGTACTTCCTGACAACCTTCAAAGACAACTTCTAATGGTGACTTTGGTTTCCCTACCAGCTTATTTTCTCGTAAGCTACGGTAGACATTTTCAGCGTCCACAATGGCATCATCAACGGCTGAACCAATCGCAACTGCCAAGCCTCCCAGAGTCATCGTATTCAGACCATATCCCAGCCAATTTAACGCTAGCAATCCTAACAACAAAGACAAGGGAAGTGCAGTGAGACTCACGACAAGCGTGCGCCAATTCATCAAAAACGGGACAAGAATAAAAGCAACAATAATACTGCCTTCAACGAGTGCTTCCCGAACATTTTCAATCGAGGCGTCGATAAAGTCTTCTTGACGGAAAGTAACCGTCATTTTTACATCCGGAGGCAAACTCGATTTCACCTCTTTCATTGCCGCCTCAATGGCACGAGTGACCGTGGGAGTATCGGCTTGTGGCTGTTTGTTAATCATGACCACAATTGCCTTTTTGCCATTCAAACTGCCATCGCCCCGCTTGAGTGCGGCACCAATTTTGACATCAGCGACCTCGCCTAATCGAATCGGTGTTCCATTTCGAGCGGTAATCGCTGATTGTCGCAAGTCTTCAATGGACTCAATCCGCCCAACACCCCGAATTAATAGCTCTTGGTCAGGGTTAATGAGAAATCCACCCGGAGCGTTAACATTGGCTTTTTCTGCGGCTTCAGTCACGTCCTGTAAAGACACATCAAACGCTTTTAGTTTCGCTGGATCGACTAATATTTGATACTGGCGAATATCACCCCCATAAGCGATTACCTGCGAGACGCCAGGAACCGCTAAAAGGCGGTTTGTCACCTGCCAATCTACGATACGCCTGACCTCCATCAAGTCAGTGCTAGGTGAAGATGCTTGTTGCCTGTTACCTTCTTCAACAGTGAAAGCATATTGCAATACAGTGCCGATTGGAGAACTAATCGGAGAAATTTGTGGCGAATCAACACTTTCTGGCAGCTTTTCTTGCGCTTGCTGCAATCGCTCTGTCACTAACTGTCGGGCTTGATAAATATCAGTTTCCCAATTGAAGATAACTTTCACAACTGAAAGCCCCACCGCTGAAGCAGACCGTACTGTTGTGACGCCGGGAGTCCCATTAATAGCACTTTCAATCGGTAAAGTAACCAGAGATTCTACTTCTTCTGGAGCTAATCCGGGGGCTTCAGTTTGAATTTCGACTTGGGGTGGAGCAAAGCTGGGAAATACATCCACTGGCATTTGTGACGCCACGCGAAATATCCAAACTGTCACCAGCATGGCGGCAAGGACAACTAGCCAGCGTTGTTTAATAGACCACTTGATAAGCGCACTAAGCATAGTTAAAGGCAAAAGACAAAAGAAAGAGAATTATTGACTTTTTACTTTTTCCTGTTTGCTTGCCGAGTCATTAACAATTTCTGATTCGTGGGGTAAAGGTATTGAAGGCAACGCCTCTAAGGTTTTAGGCACCCGGCGCGACTGAGTGCGGCGTCCTAACCAAAAGGCAACGAATGCGATCGCTCCCCCGGCTGGCAAAACCCACAACCAAGGAAGTGAGTTTTGAATGGCAGAAACCCGATTAATCGCGTCTGAGTTTGGAATTAAAGGCTGTTTCTCTTCGCTTTTGCCTTCTGAGCTGCCGCCGCGTAAGGATTGGGCATACAGTTGAATTGCGCCTTGGGTGACAATGCGATCGCCCTCAAACAAACTTCCCTTGACTTCAACTACATCCCCCACAGTTCGTCCCAAGGTGACTTCAACTGGCTCAAAGGCGGTACCATTTTGCACGTAAACTCGCTGCCTGCCATTGGTTTCCACCACGGCTGAAGTCGGAATGACTAAGATAGGCGCGGGAGTTTGGTTGGTTAACACTTCCAATTCTGCAAACATCCCCGGCTTCAACTGTCCGCCAGGGTTATCCAGTTCAGCTTTGACTGGCACGACTCGCGTTTCCCCTTCTACAACCGAGCCAATCACCGCAATCTTGCCTGTGAAGGTGCGATTCGGCAAGCTGGCAACCTTCACCCTAACTCGTTGCCCAATTTTTACCTTATTTAAATCTTTTTCGTAGATACTCGCCGTAGCCCACACCCGATTATTATTCAGGATGGTCATCAGCTTTGCCCCCGCCTCCTCCACCGATTGACCGAGGGTAATTTCCCGGTCGGCAACGGTGCCAGAAATGGGAGCTGTTACCGTCACCAACCCTTTGTCATTGGCGCGGGTTCCCAGTTGTTGCAGCCGCGTCTGATAAGCGGTATTACTCAGGCGAATCCGGGAATTTGCGACTTTTACAGCCGATTTGGCGCGTTTGAGTTGCGCTTCGGCTTCCAGCACTTCCCGACGGCTGGTTGCTTTGGTCAATTGCGTTTTGGCTTCTGCCAGGTGAGCAAGAGACTCCAGCATTTGGCGACGTGGCAACGCTCCTGCACGCTCCAACTCGCGATCGCGTTCATACTGTTCTTGAGCGACTGCTAGTTCAGTGCGAGCTTGCTGAATGTCTGAGGCGGCTATCTGCGAGTATTGCTGATAATTTTCTTGAGCTAGCTTTAAATCTGCTTGCGCCTGTTGCAGATCCGCTTCGGCTTCAGCTCGTTTTTCCTGGGAACCTACGCGCAGTTCTACTAAGTCGGGTGCGGCGATGACAGCGACGACTTTGCCTGCTTGCACTACTGCACCGGGTTCCACTAGAAGCTCAACGATTTTCCCTGGAGTGGGTGCTGTGACTTCCGCTTTTTGGCTGGGCAAAGTTTCAATTTGACCCGTGGTTTTAATGCCAAAACCCAGCCGTTGTTGAGAGACTGATTTTACCTCGATTCCCATCCGTTTTGCTGTTTGGGCATCCACTTGAATTCCCTGTGGAGTTCCCTGACTGGCTTCGGTTTCTCCATGAAACTCGTCCCCATGTCCAGCATGGGCGAGAACCGAGGTTGGTGCAGCCAGTAGGACTAGGCTCAGGAGTGTCCCAAATAAGCGATCGCGTGCCTTAGATGGCTTGGAAGCAAAAAAAAGCATAACTAAGGGGTTCCTTGCGTTTGGATGGGATAGCGAGGTTTTATTCCAGCCCTCTAGCAAGGGCACTTACCTACTGCCGAAATAGCCAGCAATACTGACCGCAACAGCGTTAAACCACCATCTAGATATTAAGTTTGCACAAAAGAATGAAATTAGGATGAAATCAGGAACCTCTCCCCAACCCTCCCCGTTCACTTACCGCGCAATACTTATGATTGTTAACTTCTCCCCAACCCCTCCCCTGTCAGGGAAAAAGCCCGTCTCCGCATCGGAGAAGGGTTTGGGGAGGGGAGATCTGCCGACTTGCGCGATCGCGGTAGCCCCGTTCGCAGGAAGGGTAAAATTCTGCCCAATAAAATCCTGCCCAATATGAGTTTTTAGTTTTCCCTGTCCTGTCTATCGGTACTATTTTGTAGGCGGTTCCTACTTTCAATTAATCTCAATTACTTTTTGTACCAAGCTTGTCGCCACTGCTGCATTTTCTCAATTTCTGCTTTTTGAGAAGTGATAATTTGTTGGGACAATTGTTTAATTTCGGGACGCTTCGACTTATTCAGTGCATCTTCAGCCATTGTTAAAGCACCTTCATGGTGAGCAATCATCCCATTAAGAAAGCGCAGATCGAACTCAGCATCAGCAGCGCCCATATCCCCAGACATCATCATGCTTTGGCGTTGATTTTCTGACATGGGAACTACGGATTTGTCTACACCTCCGTAAGCAACCGGCTGTTTGCTGGCTTGGGGATACCATGCCTGCCGCCACTGTTTCATTTGATTAATTTCTTTGTTTTGATCTTGGATAATCTTGTCTGCTAGCTGTTTAATTTCAGGACGTTTCGATTTTTGTTGGGCTTCTTTTGCCATCATCACTGCACCTTGATGATGCACGGTCATCCCGTCGAGAAACCGCAGCTCGTAGTTAGCATCGGCTGGCCCTAAATCCATTGCCATGCTATGATTCATGCCGCTTCCGTGTCCCCTGTGTTCCATGTGTTCCATGCCGCCAGCATCTGATGGGGAGGCGGTTGGGGCTTGGGCTTGGTTTTGAGAGCCACTAGAACAAGCTGTCAGAAATCCGCCAGTCATGGAGGCGATCGCTACCAGGGTGACAGCCAAAAAACCATTTTTAAAAGAATTAATTTGCATAGATAGGGGCATCAATTTATTTGACTATCCTCGCTCCTGCTCTGTAAGTTAGTTCAAGAAAGCAGTAGGTATTTCTCAGTGTTTTACAAAAAAATGAAATTAGGATGAAATCCTGATAGGTCGTTAGGAAGAAATTTAAAGCATTTAATTAGATAGACGCGATCGCGCCTTCCTCATTCTTAAAGTTAACGCCAACAAAAGTACGTCCAATGACGGTTAACTTAAGTCAAAATCGAATTAGCCAAGAAATGCAGCAGTGTATTTAATGATGCAAGGGCAGTCTGATTGTAAACGTGCTGCCTTTGCCCAATTCGCTCTGAACGTCGATGCTACCGTTGTGGGCAGTGGCGATCGCTTTGGCGATTGATAACCCCAATCCAGAACCGCCAGTGTGTCGAGCGCGATCGCTATTTATCCGATAAAAGCGGTCAAAAATCCGCGTCTGCTCTGGGAGTGCAATGCCAACGCCAGTATCTTTTATAAAAATTAGTGCTTGGGTGCTGCTCTCTAAAATCACCGCCACCTGACCCCCAGCGGGCGTGTATTGGATGGCATTCACCACCAAGTTAAAAATTAGGCGATACAGCTGTTCTTCGTCACCGTTGACGTGCAAAGGTTCCGGCGTGCGAATATCTATAGAAAGCGTCAAATCGGCAGCGAGCGTTAGTGCTGACAATTCTTCTGCAACGTCGCTGACGAGATCGTTGAGGCAGGCGGGACGATATTTAATTGACAAAGCTTGCCGATCCATACGGGAGAGTAGCAATAAATCCCGAACCAATTCAGATAGGCGATAATTTTGCCGTTCAATGGTTTTTAGAGTGTCTCGCGCTTCTAGTTCGCTTAGTTGATTCATTCTCAGCGTTGATTCAACGGTTGCTTGAATTGCCGCTAAGGGCGTCCGTAACTCATGGGCAGCATCGGCTGTGAATTGTTGAATTTGCCCATAGGATTGATAAATCGGTTGCATCGCTAGCCCAGCCAACCACCAACTGGAACCGGCAACGACAATCATTGCCATCGGCAACCCCAGTAAGAGAATAAATTTTAGGGCAGTCAGATGATCGTCCAGTTCTTTGAGACTTCGCCCCACCTGAAGGTATCCCCAAGGGCGATTGTCTTCGGTATGCAGCGATAGAGAAATTTGATGAAAGCGGGTGCCTTGGCGATTCTGGAGGATTTGCCACAATTGGGGTGTAGAAACGCGATCGCCTTTATCTGCCGCTAGCAATCCCACTGGCTGAAGTCCTGCCAAGGCAACTGGGCGTCCCGAATTCTCTAGCAGCCGCACGTAGTAGTCGCCTTGGTGAATTGCCCCCAAAGTGTGCCGAGTCGGATTTTCTATCTGACTAACGCATTTTTCCCCAAGCAAACAAATATCCGGCAACAGTTGTTGGATAGCAGGTTCCAGGCGTCCCGGTTGCTGCAAAATCGGCTCAATACTGTCGTGAAGCGTACCGGCAACAGATTCTAATTCTCGGTCGAGGGCAACCCAATTCGCACGCGCGATCGCTTCATAAACCGCAACGCCACACAAGCTTAAAATCACTCCCATGACGCCTGCATACCAACCTGCCAGCCGCCAACGAGTTAGTTGAAATAGTTTGTTTTCATTCACGTTAATTGGTAATTGGTAATTGGTAATTGGGAAATCTTATTAGTTATTATCTATTTGCTAAAAACCAATGAACCATGACTAATAGCTATTCAAACGATAGCCGATACCGTAAACAGTTTCGATAAAGCGATCGCATCCAAAAGCCGCTAATTTACGCCGCAGCAATCGCATCTGCGCGGCTACCACATTACTCATCGGTTCTGCACTAAATTCCCAAAGCTGATTTAGCAACTGATCGCGGGTAAGAATTTGGTTAGGATGCTTCATCAAATATTCCAGCAATTGAAATTCCTTGCTAGTCAGAGGAATGATTTGTTTATCATCCAAAGTATTCTGATACCAAACCGTATGAGTGCCATAATCTAAAGTCAGGTTTCCTACTTGTAGGTGTTGGGGATGAAGCTGAGGCGATCGCCTTTGTAATGCGCGTAATCGTGCCAACAGTTCCGCCATCCCAAACGGCTTCACCAAATAGTCATCTGCACCAGCATCTAATCCAGCCACCTTATCTTCCATGCGATCTTTAGCAGTTAACATCAAAACCGGCAGAGGATTGTTTTTCCCCCGCAGTCGCTGACATAACTCAATCCCTGATAATCCTGGCAGTAACCAGTCAAAAATAGCTAGCGTATATTGCGTCCACTGGGTTTCTAAAAATTCCCATGCTTGCGTGCCATCCAAAACCCAATCAACCACATACGCTTCTTGACTGAGAGTTCGCTTAATTGCCGCCCCTAAATCTGGCTCATCTTCAACTAGGAGAACCCGCATAATCCCCTTTTTTCTTCGATTTGCTACACATCAGCAAGGTAGCACTCTGTAGGGGCAAAGAAATTGCGCCTCTACAGCAGTATTTTAAGCACTTTGGTAGATGTAGATAAGAGTAAATATTGCTACAAAATTGGTAGCAAACCACAATTTACCTGCTCCCACGCAGAAAAAAAAATGCAGACTAGACCAAACCAACCGATGACACCAGATAATGCATCTACATGGGTGGAAAGACTGGCACGTTTGGGCTTTGGGGCGAGAGGGGTAGTTTACGCTACGGTGGGAGTGCTAGCGGCGCAGGCAGCGTTTGGTGCAGGCGGCAGAACCACCGATACAGAGGGTGCGCTGGTGACGATTGTGACACAGCCTTTTGGGAAATTCTTGCTGGCAATCGTTGCTTTGGGTTTGCTTGGTTACGTGTTGTGGCGTTTCGTGGAAGCGATCGCCGATCCGGAAAACAAAGGCACCGATGCCAAAGGTCTTGCATCGCGCCTGGGAGCGGTTGGCAGCGGCTTAATCTATGCTGGTTTAGCCTGGAGTGCGATTAAGCTGATCATGGGTTCGGGAGGCGGCGGTAATAGTAATTCCTCCCAGGACTGGACAGCACGCTTGTTAGCGCAGCCCTTCGGTCAATTTCTAGTTGGAATTGTGGGAGCCGCTGTCATCGGCATGGGCTTCTATCAATTTTACAGAGCCTATAAAGCGAAATTCCGCAAAAAGTGGAAAGTCAACCAGATGAGCGAAAAAGAGGAGAAATGGGCGACCTTTGCGGGCAGATTTGGGATTGCTGCCCGTGGTGTTGTCTTTTCCATTACTGGCTTATTTCTGCTTCAAGCGGGGCGTCTGTCTGACGCTAACCAAGTTCAGGGACTAGGTGGGGCGCTAGCAACACTGGCACAACAACCTTTTGGCCCTTGGTTGTTAGGAACTGTGGCGCTTGGTTTAATCGCTTACGGTATTTATAATTTTGTAGAAGCTCGATACCGCCATTTTGCTAGCAGATAGTCAATTTTTAATGCAGAGGTAGTAGCAAAAATAGGCTTTATGGTGGTTGAATAGATAGTTAGGTATTTTCCTAACTTCAGATATTTCTAAGTCCTATGCTCAACAAGCATGATGAGTTGTTACTGAAGGATCTTAAGCTTCAACCCCTTTGGCTACTCCAGTTATATGTTGTTTTAGGAGTGGTAGCAGCAATTTCTGGATTCGTTCTTGAGAGTGGAAATCTCTCAAAAGCTGCTTGCCTTGGAGGGGGTTTCCTGATTGCTCTAGGAGCTGAAAAATTAGTAACGCACCGAATCAGAAAAGCTGCGCTTTCTCTGGTTAATAGAGGTTAACTAACGCTATTTTTCAGGCTTATTTTCTCACTTCTTAACCATCGGTAAAATATCTGCACTGTAAAATTCAAAATTCAAAACTTATCAAATGCTTTGACGGCAAAATCTCCTAGCGTCACTGTAAAACTTTCCCGATTACCAGTGGCGACAAAATTAATAATTACTTCACTCGCTACAGCAACAGCTAACATTACTAAATTCCGCGCTAGCGGGTATTCGCAAACATCATCGTTTGCTGGTGAAGGAACGCGGTAAACTTCGTTCCAGATAATTTCAGCATAATCGGAAGCTAAGCCAACGTGCAGACAAGGAATATTTGCTGCTGTGCAACAATCTTTAACAATTTGACGGCTGATGCTGTTATCAAAAGTATCAATAACAAGCGTACTACCGCTGAGCAATTGGGCAGCGTTTGCTGATGTTAATTCTTTCGGACGCCCATCAACGGCAACACCCAAGGCACGATAGAGGGTATTGGTGAGAATTTTAGCTTTGTAAGCGCCAACATCTGAGCGGTAATAAGGCTGAGTGGAGAGGTTGCGTTCCTCAATGCGATCGCGATCGATAACCACCAGCTTACCGAAGCCAGAACGTGCCAGATTTTCGGTAATATTCGCCCCCAGCGCTCCCGCACCGCACACCGTCACCGGGAAGTCTTTCAGCTTCGCCATCAGTGCGGATGTTCTGTGGAGTTGTTCGTGAAAGAAGATAGACATTTTTGCTAATTGCTAATGACTAATGACTAATTCAAAAGTCCCAGTTATCTCGCGCTTCGATAACGCCAACGAGGGATTGCAAGTCGAAATCGCGATCGCGTCCGCTTAGGCAAATCCCAGAACTTATTACTGTCAGATCGCGCTTGTCAATTGCAGAGATGTGACGTTCACCGCTGCGAGTCATCCACTCGACTTGCCAAAAATCACCGCGATCGCGCACATCTTCGAGTTCGCCACCACCCATCCCCAAGGCATCGCGCACGCGGCTTTCATCACCTGACATCGCCCGCCGATACGGATCTTGCCGTACCTCTTGGTAGTGTCTGTATGGGCGCTGTGCTTGCTGCTGGCGTCTTGTATCCCGTCGCTGCTGGCGCAAGCGTTCTTCTTCAAGTTGTTGCTGCCTTCGGCGTTGATATTCTTCTGTCTGCTGTAACGCCAAGTCATAGACGGTACGCATCTCTGGCGTCATCCCCGCAAAGCGAAGGTTTTCCGTTTCCGTCCCATTCCTCAATTGTTCTCTGAGTTGTTCCGCCACCAGAGGATCGGCACGTCGATCCAGTTCATCAAACCACCAAGCGCTGCCATCCCAACGCGCGATCGCCGGCTCAAATGCTGCCCCCTCGGTCACTAAATACACCGGCACTGGCTTAGCAATACCTAAGCGCTGCTGCATATCAGATTCGTTGACAGGGTACGCCAGCCACGTTTGTCCTTGCAACACATAAGCCAGACGCAGGCGCAACGGCTTCAACAGTCGCAGATATTCCGCCACCTGCGGCAAGTTTGCTTCATCCACCATTTCAGCCTTTTTCTCATTTATCGGCTGAAAAATGCCCCATCCTTCAAAGTCTTGTGGCTGCGGTTTAAAGGTATAAACCATCCCCGCTACAGAAGCGCGTACTTTCCCCCCACCTACGCATGGTGCGAGAAACTGAGTATCGCGCAATTGCACTTCCTGTGCAGCAATTTGGTTAAGGAGGTTGCGAATATCTGTCATGATATTGCCTTGATTAAGATGTTTGGCTTAGTTAATTTTTTTTGTAAATAGTGATAAGGCTGACTGCGGGCAACTGTAGGTTTGATTGAGCGGCGAAAACCGATATTCCCAGGATGATGCTGAGTTTCGTTACCTCAATCCAGCCTACAAAATGGGTGTTTAAATTAACATAACACTATTGCCTTTTCCGTCTGCCGTTGTTCAGCAAAGCTTATGCCGCCAGTTAAATAGAATACATATATGTCTCTTCTTCTTTCTTTGTTTATTTGTGGTTAAATAACAACCTTGTATCTTCATTTATCTAACCTTACACAAATCGGTGAGCAAATTCATAAGTGAAATCAACTCTTCCTTTGCGTAAAACGGCTGGATCTAATCTTTCAGTTGTATTGCAAGTCATCAAAACCACTAACTTTTGCTTCGTATGAATTCCCGAATCATCAATTACGCTTTGATACAATGTTCCATCCAGTAAGCTCAAAATATGCTCCGTCTTATTATTATTTTGAGCAGCTTCAGAAGCGCGATTTTTGGCTAAATTATCCGCTTCGTTGATAATTAGACAAATTCGCTCTAAGTAACTTGGCGGCACAAAATTCTCAACCGCATCGTGATCCAGAATAAAAATCACATATCCGAGAGGCGCGAGAATTTCTTGTGCTACAGCTTGCGTCCAAGCAGTTTTCCCCGTACCCGGATCTCCGTGGACGAGAACCGCCAACTGACTTTGGTCGAGAATTGCCTGCTGTACCGTATCGGTAAAACTTTGAATGTCAGCGGGAAACGACCGAATTGGAAATTCGCCGTGAATTTTTCCTACACGACTTTGGTAGCCACTCAGCATCACTGCAAGATTAAAAGTTGCTTTATTAATCAGTGGCGCTAGTTCCTTCGCCATTAGGGTATAGCGTCGCCGTCCCCGATCTAAATTTTCAATTTCTAGCCAAGCTTGCTGTTGAGGCCAATAGGCATAAACCGTGTTAATAATATCGAGACGTTCCCAGTTAACAAATCGATCTACCGGAAAATAAAAATATCGATCTAGATAATACTGGGTAATCATATCTGGACGACCCAATAATTCCAGAATTTTGAAAATCGTTATTTCCTGTAGCCGGTTGAGGACGTGTTCAATGGGAATGCTGTTACGACTGACAAATTGAATCACAGGCGAATCAACACTTAAAACGTCTTGGAAGCGATAATCTGGAGTTGGAGGATCTGGGGTAATATAATTCCAGAATTCATCAACTTCATATCGCGTACTTTCAGAAAATACATTTAAAATATTTGCCCACCAAGTATATTCGTTGCGACCCATTGCATCAGCAATATCGCTGGCTAAACCCAAAGTTTTCTGGCTTAGCTCTTTGGAATCGTTAAATACTAAATGCCAAAGAAATCCCCAGTCTATCTGCCGAGTTAAGGGTCGCCAACCTGCACCTAATAAGCCTTTAGCTTGCGGGTTTTTGTTGCCTGGATTGCTTTCGTCGTTTCCGAAATATCCCGATCCCATAGTTTCAGTTCTTCTTGCTTTGTGATGGAATGATGAGAAAGTAATGCGCTCAGTTATTTTTCCAAGCTGCCATTAAATTTGTTGCAAGTATTCGGCTGGAACGCGATCCACCAACCAAACCCCATTTTCAGAACAGTAAAATTCATATCCTGCTTTGTGCATCGCCGCCGCATCTACAGCAAAAACTACTGGACGACCATGTCGTGCGCCGACAGTTTTTGCGGTGGAAATATCCTTCGATAGATGAACGTGGTGCCGCAACATTTTACACAGTCCTGTACTCAAAATTGATTCGACTGTACCCTGTCCTGTACCGTGGTATAATACATCTGGAGGAACAACGGCTTCTAGCTGCAAATCAACTTCTGTACTATGTCCTTGATTCGCCCGAATTAAGGTACCTGTTGAGTCAAAAGAAAAGCGTTTTTTGTCATTTTTAGCAACAACTTCATCAAGTTCAGCACGAGTAAGCATAAAAGAACGATCTGCACACGCTTTTAGAAGTTCATCGACAGCAACCCAGCCACCAGGTGCAAGTTCAAGACCAATGGCTTCAGGAGTATGCCGAAGATGCTTGCTGAGATATTTGCTAATTTTAACTAAGCGAGAATTATTCATTAAGTCGCTCTTTTTAGCTTAACAATACCAGTCATCTTCTAAATATCGCTTGACCAATCCTGCGTGGGATAAAGGACTCGATAAATCGTCTAAATCGCAGTTTGTTTCATAATCTAATAACAATACTGTTTGGTCTGCACTTAGCTGTTTGAGTTCCGCAAGTAGGTTCTGAAGGCGGTTCTCTAGTACCCATTTATACGATGGTAGGTAGATGGCACGACGCGCTTCTACATAGGACAATAATTTGTCTCCGGTTAAGCCTGCACGATGCCCTAGAACCTTGCCGAAAGTTTGTGTCGTGCGCTTGATCCCTTTCATATTAGCGATCGCTAGTTTGCCCGGATCTACATCCGCAGACTCAAAAACTTTTAATCCTTGCCAAATTCCTTCAACGGTATAGCTGAAGTGTCCTGGGGAAAAAGGAACGGGAATTCCACCATGCGGATAAAAAGGGCTAAAGCGAACCCAAGGTTCGGTACTGCGAGAAGTTACGTCGAGAATCGTTGCTGCATCATAGCGTTTACGCAAAGTATCTAGGGATGTGCGGCGACTTTTTACAAAAAGCGGCATTGAGGGCTAAATGTGTAGAGACGCGATGAATCGCCTCTTGAGTCCTGAGTGGGAAAGAAGAAAGGGAAATTGAATATTTGTATTATAAGGTACTACAGGATGGTTGTGGCAGATTCCCGATCGTTTCTATTTTCCCAATCATAGGGGCGCACAGGCGTGTGCCCCTACTGCATTACCGTGCAATGAGTTTGATATTTGGCTAATGCAACTCAGTACCGTCTTTGCCGAGGAGGTAGCGATCGCAGTTTTGAACAGAGACAAGACGCGATCGCTCTTCTGTACCAATCCAGTTTTGGCTCTAGCGATCGCGCAAAGGCGTATCCACCAAGCAATTTCTCTGTAAGATAGCTGCATCTGCTCGTAGAAGTTAGATTTGTCATCCGCGATGAAATAGCTAAAAACAAGTCAGCTAAACTTATACCTGAGCTGACACTTCTACAATCTGCAATCCTCCATCCTAAGTCAGCGTGACTCCATTTCAAAAATAGACACTATGACACTCAGTAGAGAGAAAGCGCTAGAAACCCTACAAACATATCTGGTCGCTGGAGAACGGGTCAAAGCCACATCATTCCTGGCGGATGCCTTGATTAATAACGGATTTGTTCAAGCCGCTGCCTTGTTTAACGATGCTCAAGGGAAAGAAATTGCCCCTGATGTTTGGATGTCGGCAATAACAACAATTGAAGATACCCCCGAAGGATCTGTAATCGATAATGTTTTGTACAGTCCACATAATTGCCACTTGATGGGCGTTTATCCAAATGAAGAAGATGACGAACCAGAGTTCACATACTCAATTGGACTTTGGTATAACTTTCAACACCCAGAAATCTTATGTGTAGGGCTTCCTAATCGCGTTTCAGGGGGACTGATTAACGAATACGCTCAGGAAATTGCCGAGGGGAATGCCCCACCTCTGGATACTCCTTTGGATGGCGTACTTGCCGACGGTTATCAGCTCCAATTTAAACTTTGTAGTAACAAGGCAAAAACAGAATACACCTGCTGGGCTTCTTGGTTTAACGGAGGTCTCCACTATCCTGTTATCCAGATGATTTGGCAAGACAAAGAATACCGCTGGCCTTGGGAAGAAGGGTTCCGCCCAATTCAAGCTCAACCCTTGCTAACCTGAGTTGTAGGGTTTGCTTGGTATAGCCGTAACTGCCCGTAGTTTTTTAGAGTAATAAGGACGAATCCTCAATTCATCTACAAACTTTTCGGAAATAATACTATCAATCGGAAAGTAGAACGCCAAATCCCCATATTTGAAATTACCCTTGGCGGTAATAACCTGATACGCCATCCCTTCAAACGTGCAAATGTCTAATCTGTCTGCATTTGGGTGAGGATTGGCGCTATTAATTTTGACTATTTCTACTTTAAAAATGCTCATGACAAATTTATTAAAATTTGAAATAAGTCTGAATTCTTTTTCCCTTTGCTTTAACGCGAAAAATTCGTTTTAATATTGCTAAATCATCGGGATGCTCTTCGCCAGCAATTTGCCATACGGCAAGGGCTACCACTTTGTACGCTGTCTGTATTTCGCTCATGGCATCTTTTTGGGATGAATATATTTTTGGCAAGGATTTGCCACTAGCGGCAAATCTACATTTATCGTTGATATATTTCACCGATAGCGAAACCTATGCAGTCCAGCGTAGGGTGGGCACTGCCCACCCTACTTTTTTTTGTCAGGGTAAGTTTTTTAAAACCTACCCCTACTTGTCATCCCGGACTGGCAAAGGTGTCTCCAGAATTTCCATCAGCAACTCTAGACGCGAAGGACGAGATAAAAGTGGCATCAAGTTCGGCAACGAGTAGTAATCACCCGCAAAGGTGAAAGTATCTATCTGCGCCTGTTTTTCCTGTAACTTGCGCTCTAACCAATCGTAGGAATAACCTACTTTGACGATGAGGACGCTTGGCTCTACTTTGAGATCGCGCTTGTAGGCGTCGAAAGTTTCCACAAAGTAGGGAGCTTTATTTTCTCCTCCGTCCGTCACCAGGATGATTTGCTCAACCAGTTGCTTTCTCAGGCGCATTGCTTCCAACCCGCAACCGATGCTGGTAGCACCGTTTGCTTTGATGTGCTGGAATGCCCGTTCCCAGTCACTCAACTGGTTCCCAGTCGCTTTGACGGGGTAAGGCATGGTGTCGAAAGCGTAGACGAATAAATCTGCCGCCGCCATGCCGGAAATTAGAGCGGCGATGCGCTTTCCGACTTCGATGGCGCTTTCCATCGAGCTAGATTTATCAACTAATAAGGCAGTCGGTTTAGCAATTTTGCCACGCTTTTTTACCTGTTCGTCCATGACCCGCTCTAACCGTGCAGCGGTATCGGCGTCTAATTCTGCCGCATCTGCTGCTACACGCGCTTTTAAAGCTGCTACTCGGATATCTCCTTGCGCTTTCTCCAATTTCTCGTCGATGAGTGCTTTTACCTGGGGGTTTCCCATCGCACCGCGCGTTTGGAGCGACTGGAGGTTGTTAATTACCTCTTGTGGTGTCATGGAGTTAATCAGCGCGACTAGCACGGTGGGGGTCATTTGTTTGATGGCTCCCACGGCAACTGTGTAGGGAATTTTGTGTTCTACAATCAGTTGCGCTTGCTCTAAGGGTGAAGATGCGATCGCCATCAGCTTTAGCGCAAAGGCTAAACTATCTTCTGGCGGGTTGTCCTTGAATAACACTGCATCCGCGCGATCGCTCGGTTTAATATGCAAGCTAGCATACAGGTGCTTCATCGCACTCCGTGCCCGGAGCGCTGCCCGATCGAAGAATACAGGATTTTTCTCCCGTTCCTTCAGATAGCGCCGCACCGCAGTCCGAGTAGAACGCGGCAACTTACCCCGGTGTTGCTTCAAGAAGTCTACAATCCGCGCAACTTGATATGGCGGAAACTCTTGCAAAAGCACATAACCAGCATCGCGGTGTTCCCCTAAGCTACTGCTTAGCAGACTCCCCACAAATACCTCTTTGTGGTCGCGGACATCCCCGTTGCGCTGATACCAGACTGCTAAATGTCCGTAGAAGATGGGGTCGCTTTCCACCATCGTCCTGTGAACTTCACTCACCTTCTCTAGCTCCCGGTGAGGCGTGGTTAGCAGACTATTTAACATATCTAAACGCAAGTCGCGCTCGGCTGTTTCCACAGGAATCACCTCGATATAAGTCACCCCGTACAAGTTGAGAAAGCTCTTGGTTACTTTGGAAATAAGTATGTAAGCTTTCTCGGTTTGGATACGGGGCGAACGCTTGAAGAATTGGAAATTATAAGCTCCGCGCAAGTCGGCAAAGCCGTTTCACTTTTTCTGGTGCTCTACCACTGAGCTACATCTCCAATTGGAGAGAATGGGATTTGAACCCACGACAACCAGAACCCTAGGTGTGTATGCTTCACTCATCTGGGCGCGGAGCAGAAAAATATAAGTGCCGTCTGCTCTTTGAGATAAAATCCCGTCGCTTAAAAGCGTCGGTTTCGCTTCCACGGCTACTGGCAGATGGCTTCAAAATCAGATACTTCTATATACTACAAAAGTAATACAATACCGTCAAGAGACTGGAAAAAAATTTTTGCGCTTTAGAGACTGACGATAGAATACAAATTCTCTACCAAGTCAGAACACCTGTATGGGGATGGTTCATTTCTATCGCCGTCCGGTTGCGGTCGATTTATTTGCGGGTGCGGGTGGATTTTCTTTAGGGATTGAGCAGGCTGGGTTTGATGTAGCGGTGGCAGTTGAAGTTGACCCCGTTCACGCAGCCGTTCACGCCTTTAACTTTCCCCATACCCAGGTTTTGTGTGCCGATGCCAGGACGCTATCCGCTGAAGCGATTAGAAAAGCGTTACAGAGATGGGCATTGCACAAGGGTAGCAGCGGGGTTTCCCCACCCGCACCCGCTTGGAATGGTGAAATCGATTTAGCAATTGGGGGACCCCCTTGCCAAGGGTTCTCTTTAATGGGCAAGCGGCGTCTCGACGATGAGCGCAACGATTTGGTGTTGCATTTCTGTCGATTAGTCATTGAACTGCAACCCCGTTACTTTCTGATGGAGAACGTACCCGGTATTGCTCAGAAAGAACACGCGATTTATCTCGAACAGCTCAAGAGCGCGTTTAAATCCGTTGAGTACCACATCACCGAACCCGTGCAGGTATTAAATGCGGCGGATTTTGGGGTGCCGCAGAATCGGAAAAGGCTATTTTTATTAGGAACTCGTGCCGGGGAGGTGCCTTTGTCTTATCCTGTTGTCGCAGGTTTTGTCGCAGGTAAAGGCGTTAAGACAACCTTCCCCGATACTTCATTCTCCGATACTTTATTCCCCGATATTTCCTTGCCAAAGACTTCCTTGCCAAAGAAAAGAGGCAAAAAGAAGAATCCTTTGAGCCTGCACTCTTTATCCTTTCGAGTGACCGTGAAGGATGCGATCGCCGATCTCCCCAACCTAGATGATTTTCCCGAACTCCTGACAACTGATGAAGTCTTGCTACAGCAGCGACAACTAGAGCAGATGGAGACATTAGCCAGCATCTATGCACAGCACTTAATGGGGATTGCACCCGAACCGAATAATTTCGCCTATCCCCGGCTAGTCAATCCTCATCTGTTGACTAGCTCTCTGCGAACCCAACACACGGTAGCTTCGATTGAACGGTTCGAGAAAACAGTGCCCGGACAGCTAGAATCGGTGAGTCGCTTTCGACGGTTGAATTGGGATACGCTGTCTCATACCTTACGCGCCGGTACGGGTTCTGGAGGCGGTCGCTACACCTCTCCCCGTCCGATTCATCCAACTTATCCCAGAGTGATTTCAGTCCGCGAGGCGGCGCGACTGCACTCTTTTCCGGACTGGTTCCGCTTCCACACAACAAAATGGCACGGGTTTCGACAAATTGGAAACGCCGTGCCGCCAAAACTGGCAAGAGCCGTCGGGTATCAAGTTATTGCTGCCTTAGGGATCAGACCACCCATGCCACAACAGCCGATAAATTTGGGTGATATCGAGCTAGTGAGGTTTAACCCGTGGGACGCGGCTCACTATTGGATAAGCGTCAATCGTCATGGTTGATTGCAACCCACTACTGAGAACTGACGACTGACAAATCGCTAAATCTACTTTTGTACCTGACTCTTGGTTGCAGAGACAGGATTGTATCCCGGTGCTCCTGGAGGATTTTGGGATTCAGCAGCCCCTTCTGTAGGACCCGCGATCGCTTTCCATGCAGGAAAACCGCCTTTGAGTTCAGCCACGGACTGGAATCCAGCCGAGCGAAGTTCGGAAGCTGCGCGAGAGGTTTCGGTGTCGCTGTCGCCATAGACGTAGATATCGCGGGCGGGACGAAGGCTAGTTTTCGCACGCTCTACTAATTCATCCATCGGCATGGACATGGCTCCCATGATGTGGCCTTCGTTGAAGGCACCGCGCTCGCGCACATCGAGAATTGTTAAAGCTGGCTCGCCCCATTCCAGACGGGATTTCAGGTCATTCACGCTGGACTGCGTTTTCATTCCCGGTGGGGTGGGAGTAATATCTGGAAGGGCTTCTTTTGCCTTAGAAATGGTGTCTTGAACCTTGGCACTAGCGCTTTCAACGCCACTTACGGCTTTGTCTTTAGCGCCTTCAATGTTGTTTTGAATGTCACTCATAAAAAAACTCTAAGTAATTGATCTCTTCAATGGAAATTTAATCAAAATTTGATATTTAACTTCTCTTTCTGGAGAAAGAACATTTAAATAATCCTTCTTTAGGCAGAGTAAAGTGTTAGAATTCCTATCCCAATTGACAAATATTTTCGGCAAAATTGCGGCAAATAAACAGCAACTCTCGCCTAAACTAAACTGGATCTCATGGTGTCTAGTATTCAAACTCTACCGACAGAGGTAGTAAATTTAATCGCAGCTGGAGAGGTTATTGACTCTTTGGCGGCTGTGGTGCGGGAATTAGCGGAAAATGCCCTTGACGCTGGTGCAACGCGCATCAGCATTTGCCTATCGCCGGAACAGTGGCGGGTACGAGTCGCAGACAATGGCTGCGGCATGGATTTGGTAGACCTGAAACAAGCTGCAACTGCCCACAGCACTAGCAAAATCCGCGACTTAGAAGACTTGTGGAAAATTAGCAGTCTGGGATTTCGGGGAGAGGCGTTGCACAGTTTGGCAGCTTTAGCAGAATTGGAAATTTTTAGTCGTTCTGCGGGAAGTTGTGAGGGTTGGCGCGTGGTTTATAACTCAGTCGGGGAATTCGTGCAGGTGGAAACTGTAGCGATCGCTCCCGGTACGGTTGTCACCGTCTCTAATCTGTTTGGCAACTGGTTGGCACGGCGTCAGGGAATGCCTTCCGTCGCCCAACAACTCAGAGGAGTGCAAGCGACGATTCAGCAAATCGCCCTTTGTCATCCTCATGTCACCTGGCAGGTTCAGCAAAATGACCGCCAATGGTTCACCATTAGTCCTGGGAAGACAGCGCAACAGATTTTGCCTCAAATTCTCCGGGAAATCCGACCGAGTGATTTGCAGCATCTGACAGTGAAAGTGCCAACCCTTCCAGAAAAAGCAGGAACAGACGCGCCTGGAAGCGGCGGAGAATCCAACTCCACTCAAAACTCAACCCTGACGGTGGTACTCGGCTTGCCAGACAGATGCCATCGCCGCCGTCCCGATTGGGTACGAGTGGCGATGAATGGACGGCACGTAAAGTCGCCGGAACTAGAGCAAACGATCCTGGGCGCTTTAATGCGGACTCTCCCGCGCGATCGCTACCCGATTTGTTTTCTCCATCTTTTCATCTGTGCCAGTCAAATAGACTGGAACCGCCATCCCGCCAAAGCCGAAATTTACTTAAACCAGCTCAATTACTGGCAAGAACAGGTGACATCAGCGATTGAGCAAGCCTTGCGTCTGAATGTGGGGACGATTTTGGAAAAAACCCCAGAGCGAGTCAGCCGCCTCATCAAAGCAGCAGAAGCGAAAAGTGCCTACAGCGTCAATCGTTCCCTGCAATCGCACCCAACCGATAGTCAGGCAAAGAAAACGGATGAGATCGGATTGATGGAACTCCGAGCCGTTGCCCAGGTTCACAACACCTACATTCTGGCAGAGCATCCGGCTGGGGTGTGGTTGGTGGAGCAGCACATTGCCCACGAACGGGTTTTGTACGAGCAGTTGTGCCAAGCTTGGCAACTCGTCCCCCTAGAACCCCCCGTCATCTTGAATCATCTTTCTCCTGCTCAGATCCAGCAACTCGAACAGATCAACCTAGATATAGAACCTTTTGGCGAACAACTCTGGGCGATTCGCACGGCACCCGCACCCTTACGAGAACGAGAAGATTGTGCAGACGCCCTAGTGGAACTCAGCTTGGGTGGAGATTTGCAAACCGCTCAAGTAGCGATCGCCTGCCGCACCGCCATCCGCAACGGGACTCCTCTCGGCTTGCTCCAGATGCAAACTCTCTTAGAACAATGGCAGCGAACTCGTCATCCTCGCACCTGTCCCCACGGTCGTCCAATTTATTTGTCCTTAGAAGAATCAACGCTTTCGCGTTTCTTTCGCCGTCATTGGGTAATTGGCAAAAGTCATGGGATTTAGAAATAATTGAGTAAGGACACGGAATTGCCGTGTCCTTACTCAATTATCAAGAATCAGCAGTAACCTTTTGTTTCTTTTTCCTCCCTTCTCTCTTGATATTGTGTTCGTACCAATTCATCAAAGGAGTAGCACTAATCCCATGCAAAAATACAGAAATCACGATGACGATGTAAGTAATCCAGGCAATTTGTTCGCCCAAAGTATCTTTTAAACCTTCGCCAAAAGCATAGGAAAGATAATATAAAGAACCAACGCCACGAATGCCAAACCAGCCAAACAAAAAGCGGGTTTCAGAGGGGTAGCGACGACCGAGAAAGCTAATCCAAACTCCAAGAGGTCGAATCAAAAAAATCAACAAGACTGCTACCAAGAGACCCTGACCACCAAACTGGCGAATCGGCTCATACCGCAATAGCGTTCCTAAGATCAAAATTGTTGCGACTTCCAGTAGTTTCTCAACTTGTTCGGTGAATTCAAATTGCGAAATTTTCTTTTCGGGATCGTGGTAACTCCGCTGAACGACAACTCCAGCCACAAAAACTGCCAAAAAGCCGTAGCCGTTAACAATTTCTGTCAAAGCATAGGTAATTAAAATCGTACTGAGAGCAACAAAATCCTCCATCAACTCATCGACCTGGCGGAAACGTTGCAGTTGCTGGTCAACCAAAACAACCATTTTTGCCGCGATAATTCCCATGACGATGCCCGCTGCGATCGCCCAAAGTAAATCAACCGCTACCCATTGTTTAAACCAGTTGTCCCAGTTGCTATCTTTTAAGGAGTGAATCCCGAAATAAACAAACGGAAAAGCTAGCGCATCGTTTAAACCCCCTTCCGAAGTTAAACCAAAGCGCAGCTCATCTTTATCTTTTAGATCTCCCATCTGAACTTCTGAAGCCAAGACTGGATCGGTTGGCGCGAGAATGGCACCGAGTAAAATCGCTGGTCCCCAATCCATTTTTAAAAACCAATGACCAACCGCAGCGATCGCAAAAATTGAAATCGGCATCAGAAATCCAATCAACCGCACTGTTGTGTTCCACGACCTTAATCTGAGTGGGCGATTCATCTTTAGACCGCAGTTAAAGACGGAGACAATCACCACAAATTCCGTTAGTCGTTCCAGAAATTCGGCGTCTGGTCGTATCTGAATTAACTTAAGCCCGTATTGCCCTAATCCGATACCCACGAGCAGGTAAATGATGGCATAGGAGAGGGGTAATCGTTTAATCCAGCCCGATCCCAAAGTAACCATCAGCAGGAGTAGACCAATCACCAACAGGTCAAGAATATAGATAGATACAGGAGGGAATAGGACTTGGAGCATACATTTAGCGATCGCATAGTTGAAAACAGTACCCTCTGAACTCTACTGACTTGCCGAAGACCCCAAATCATCACCGGGCTAGATTTTAGACAAAATGCGATCGATCCACTTTTACGACTGAAGGCTGAGGATCGCACTCCTGAAAAGCCTCTAAACCCTGACGCCAAATTATCCTGTAGTGGAAGGTTTTCTAGTGGAAGGTTTTCGCTCCAGATTACAGCGATCGCATCGCTGCCTCTGCTAGCTTAGTTTTGCGATCGATAAAAGGAAAAAATAAAAGGAAAAACGCTATGACACTGCCTGATGGGCCGCAGACGCCGCAATTCCTGCAACTACTCCAATGGATTTCCCAGCCCGTGCAGTACCTAGAAACGTCTGTTAAAGCTTATGGTGACTGCTTCACAGCTCGCTGGGGTGGCTTTCCCCCGTATGTACTCATTAGCAATCCGCAAGGAATTCAGGAGCTGTTAACGGCAGATCCCAGACAATTTAACAGCGGTAGTGGGAATAAGATTTTACAACCTTTGCTGGGCGACCAATCTCTGATATTACTAGATGGCGATCGCCACCAGCGCCAGCGACAGCTATTGACTCCCCCCTTTCATGGGGAACGAATGCGAGCTTACGGCAAGTTGATTTGTGACATTACCGAGGAAGTCATGAATCGGCTGACGATTGGCAAACCCTTCCTAATTCGTGCCGCCGCGCAAGAGATTTCTCTGGAAACCATCTTAGGCGCTGTCTTTGGCATCAATGAGGGTCAGCGTTTCCAGGAACTCAAGGGACTCCTTACTTCGATGCTGGATGCTGTGAGTTCTCCCCTCTCATCCGCCGTCCTCTTTTTTCCATCACTCCAACGAGATTTGGGTTCTTGGAGTCCTTGGGGAAAATTTCTTCGCCGACGGCAGCAAATTGACCGACTCATTTACGATGAGATTCAGCAACGCCGGGAGCAATTCGATCCAGATCGCACAGATATTCTTACGCTGTTGATGTCTGCGCGGGATACGGACGGGCAACCAATGACGGATGAAGAATTGCGCGATGAGTTAATGACCTTCCTGTTGGCGGGTCACGAAACCACTGCTTCAGCGATCGCTTGGGCATTGTATTGGATACACCGTCAGCCAGAGGTACATGACAAGCTTCTCCAGGAACTGAATAGTGTTGGGGATGTTTCAGATGTCAGCGCCATTTCTAAACTTCCCTACCTCAACGCTGTTTGCTCGGAAACGTTGCGAATTTATCCAGTGGCGATATTTACTTTTGGTCGAATTACGCGATCGCCAGTGCAACTGATGGGCTATCAATTTGATGCCGGTACACCGCTTGCTGCCTGTATTTATCTGGTTCATCACCGTGAGGATATTTACCCCCAAGCAAATTCTTTCAAGCCTGAGCGCTTTTTGGAACGGCAATTTTCTCCCTATGAATATTTGCCCTTTGGTGGTAGCAATCGTCGTTGTATCGGGATGGCATTTGCCTTGTTTGAAATGAAGCTGGTACTGGCAAAGATGCTTTCGCGTTATCAACTAGCTCTCACCGATCAACGTCCGGTTAAACCTGTCCGTCGTGGCGTTACCTTAGCACCCCCGGCAACGATGCAGATGCTTATCACCAGTCAGCGTCCCCAGAATACTCAAACACATCAGCCCCTTTCTACTTCTGCATAAATGACTGCTCGCTCAATTGTCATTGAGTTTGAGCTTTAGCCAGTCCAATCAGAATTTACAAGAAACGCTTGGAAAACTAACAGGTACGACTGAAGATATCTCAAAAGACTCTATACACTGCAAAAATGGCTTGTGAGAATCTCTAGTAAATTTGCACACT
This sequence comes from Trichocoleus sp. AS-A1, assembly GCF_039962015.1. NCBI lineage: Bacteria > Bacillati > Cyanobacteriota > Cyanophyceae > Leptolyngbyales > Trichocoleusaceae > Trichocoleus > Trichocoleus sp. AS-A1. Next base: position 135,659 of record NZ_JAMPKG010000007.1, read on the forward strand.
TCTGACTTTTATTGATTCCTTCTGCCTTCAGTCCTATCTTCTAATGAAAAGGTCATGGGCTTAAAATATGCAAATCTTGGTGCCAAATCTTTTTTCCCATGTCCTCTTGCAATCCTCAGCAGCGGCGGGAAGGCCCCGCCTCTACAGGATGCAGCAATTTTTCAAGTCAGGACGCCTAGAGGCGATCGCTACCAAGATAGCGATGCCTCTGGTTTAAGATTGAGAAAAACAACGATTTTGTAAATATGGTGAAGTAAATGCTCAATTTCTATGTATTTTTAGCTAAAGGCTGGTTAAAATCTGGAACTTTTAAGTGTTTTCTTCATTCTCAGATTTGTTGAAGCATAGTATCTTTAGTTAAGAACTAATCAGGGCAAAATAATGATAATACTTAACATTATTCTAATTTGTGCAGGTTTAGGGATTAGTAGTTGGTTACTTTTAAGTTATGGAAATGAGTTAGTTAAAGCGATAAATGTCTTGTTTTCAGGATTAGAATCTATATTTATGGTGATTATCGTTATTGTTTTTAAAACTGTAAAATCCATAATAATTGGAGGAATCATTGCTCTAGTCTGTGCTGGAATATTTAAAATAGCGGGTGCCCAGATAAGCCTTTTAAAAGCCGCTGCGATTACAGTAGGAATTATATGTTTCGCTTTTCTCATGCTTAAAACCTTCGTAGAAGAGTGGAGTAACTTTTACTGGAGTATCCGCAATGTGATTCGCAACAAATATCGCTAACGGTGAAAACATCTAGTTTCTAAACAGAGCAAACTAAGCTAAGATTTTGAAGATTGTCATCTTCCAGTTTTTCTTATGAGAATTGCCCAAATTGCACCGCTATGGGAACGAGTGCCACCTTTTCGCTACGGCGGGATTGAACTCATTGTCAGTTTACTAACTGATGAATTAGTTCGGCGCGGTCATCAGGTAACATTATTCGCCTCTGGAGACTCGATTACAAAAGCTCAGATGAAGTCAGTGCATAACCAAGCGCTGCGCTTAGATTCAAAGATTAAAGAGCCTGGAGTTTATGAGCTAATGATGCTCTCTCAGGTCTATCAACAGGCGCATCACTTTGATATTATTCACTCCCATGTCGGCTATGCAGCTCTGCCCTATACGCCTTTTGTGAAGACGCCGACCGTACACACAACACACGGCATTTTCACGCCAGATAATGAGAAAATATTCCGGCAATTTGCATGGGAGCCTTATATCAGTATCAGTGAAGCTCAGAGAGAACCCCGACTCGGTTTAAATTACATCCATACGGTCTACAACGGCATCGACCCAGCAGTATATCCCTTTCAGGAAAAACCAATTGAACCGCCCTATCTAGCCTTTGTGGGGCGTATTTCCCCAGAAAAAGGTCCGGAAGGAGCAATAAAAATTGCTCGTGCCAGCGGCTATCCTTTAAAAATGGCAGGTAAGGTTGACCCGGTAGACAAAGTTTATTTTCATGAACAGATAAAACCGCTGATTGATGGCGAACAAATCCAATATCTCGGTGAAGTTTCTCACGAAGAAAAGGCGCAGTTACTAGGAGGTGCCACCGTGACGCTATTCCCGATTACCTGGCGGGAACCATTTGGCTTGGTAATGATTGAATCGATGGCAACGGGGACGCCTGTGATTGGAATGGCGATGGGTTCGGTGCCAGAAGTCATCGCGCATGGCAAGAGTGGATTTGTTTGTCACTCTCTGCAAGAAATGATTGACGCAATTCCACAAGCGATAACCTTAAACCGCCAGACGTGCCGAGACTACGTTTTGAATCGCTTTAGCGTCAAGACGATGGTGGATGAGTATGAACGAGCTTATCAAATGACGCTAATGGGGAATCCGGAAGGAGTAAAACACTAGCAAATTACTAATTTTTGGCATAAGTTTTTTCCTTGAATTTGATTAATTCTAAGGGATCTAAACCAGAGGGCGTCATCAATTCTTTTGCTAATAAATACCCGGCACAAGTCCAGGTTTGATGCCTTCTGGCTTCTCGACCAATTAAGTGACCGCTTTTCCCGTCATAATATTCAGGCCAATCTTCTTTTTGCAAACGTTTTCCAGCTTTTTCAATTGCTGCTTTTGCAAACTGCATATATTCTTCTTCTTTTGAATCTTGACCCAATTTTCGAGCGGCGGCTGCCCACATCCACATCAAAACAGGCCAACTTCCCCCATTGTGATACGACCAAGGACTATTTTTAGGATCGCAACCCGTCAAAATTCTCCAATCTTCGTCTTCTATGGCTGGATAACAGATTTTGAAAGGCATTTGTCCAATTAGCTCTTTATCTCGTTTTTCGATGAGATTCATGATTTTTTCGGACTGATCGTTGGTAACTAAGGAACAAACGATTGCCATCAAGTTACCAACCGAAAAGAATCGAAAATCCATCTGCGATGGGCCAATATTTCCAACTAAATAACCCCCGTCTTCTGGCAGCCATTCGTCTAAATTAGCATAAGGAATAGATGCGGCATAGATATTGTATTTGTTGATAGCGGTTGCCCCATATTCCTCAACATTGTACTGATAGGTTTGATTTAAACGATCCATATCCATCCAATACTCAGTCCGAATATGGTTAGCCAGAGAACCCAATCGTTTCTCTATCGCTGAGAGAATATCTTTATTGTTGTGATTTTTGCGGTCGAGTAGCTCATCAGCAGCACGCAAGGCAGCGTAGAATAGGACTTGGATTTCTAGTGGGTATCCATAGATGCCCATTCGACGGTCAATCATAAAAGCTCCATCGGGAACTAAGAGAGTAGGTTCTCGATCGAAGCGATCGCTAAAACAAAGTTCCAGAATTAATCTGATTCCTTCTTGGAAGTCGGCTTGATGGACTAAAGAGGTGTCGCCCGTCGCTTTCCAATAAGCCCGCAACAGGATAATCCACCAGAGGCTAGAATCAACTGGCGTGACTCTAGCGATCGCGTGCTGACCAAAATCGGGGTCTAAGTGTTCTTTGCCCTTCTTATTCTTAATAATTTTGAAGCTAGCTGGCATTAAAACTCGACCCGTATTCAAAAAAGTTTCGGATCTTTCTTGTTGGTGTAGTTCTAACGTTACTTCTAGAAAATTTTTGACAATTTCCTTGCCGTTGACTGTAACCTCTTTTTTGTTATCAAGTTGAACGGAAAATTCACCTTTAACTAAAAATAAAAGTGCTACTGGAACAAAATCACGAATAAAAACTTGGTCATAATTCAGCGTATCTCTACTAACTTTTTTGGGGATATTTATTTCATTTTTATCTTTTTTATAAGTATGAGCGGCTGGAGTTCCAACCAGCCGTCCTTTATAAGAGATAAGCGAATCCACCAGTATTTGTAATGCTTCTATTTCCAGTGCCTCTACTCCCATCAGATGCGAACCTCCTTAATTTCTAGAGCAATCTATTATACGAGATGCTGCTTCATCACAGACACTTTTAAGCCAGAGAATTGTGCAACATAATCCCTTAAATAGAGCGTACTATAGAATGCAGGGTGTGGTGTATTGTTGAATTTCCATTTAACGCCGTCATCCCCGCAAAGGGCATGATTGACCAGGTTGAGCGAAGAAAAAATCCGTCCGCAGTAAGAGAGTTGGAAAAAAATTGGAAATTTTGTTCTCTCCGAACGATAGAGCGGATCGTTGATTAGATTTGTAGAAGTATAAAAAGGGCACATTTGTCGAAACCTCGCTCCTCTACTGAATATCAGTAGCGATGGGTAAGGTTTTAAATTAGATCGTGTGACCCTGATTAAAGCCTCACAAAGACCCTGTATTCTTGAGCAGAAACCTGATTCATGGCACCGGATATTCTTGAACTGGACGGAAAAACCTTTGTTCCCGCACAAGAGCTGCCCATTCCAGAGTGGCCTTGCGTTCTTGGCGATCGCCCCCAACCGACTCTTACTATTAAAGACAATGACCTGTTTTTAGTCACCGATACCCTGGGCAACATTGCCGGGTGTTTAGGCGATGACATGAATGCCAGCATGGGGCTTTTCTGCGCCGATACGCGGTTCCTTAGTCGCCTGGAACTGCAAATTAACGGACGCTCCCCCGTCTTGCTCAGTAGCACAGCTGACAAAGGATTTGCCCTTTCAGTTCTGTGTACCAATCCCAGCATGGACGGAGGAGAGCGATTAGAGGGAGGGGATAAATTAGAGCCAAATGAGCAAATTGACGGCGGGGCAATTTTTGACTTTGCACCTCTTCGAGCCGACACCATCGGAATTAACCGAGAAATTGTCCTAAATGGAGCGCTGTTTGAAGAATTAACTGTTTCCAACTACAGCACCAGTTCCATTCGCTTTCAACTGAGTCTCAGCTTTGATGCGGATTTTGTGGACTTATTTGTAGTCCGGGGGTACGGTCGAAAAAACAAGGGGCAGCTGTTACGAGCCGTGCCTAAAAGTCAAGCCGCAGAACCCGAAAAGCAAGAAATGACGCTCGCTTATCAAGGGTTGGATGGCTCTGTAATGGAATCGCACATCGAGTTTGTTCATCGCCAGCCAGACACTCTCAGTGGTTATACGGCAGTTTGGCAGCTAGAGATGGAGCCTCACGAAACCCAAAAACTGGGCTATCGGCTGCAAATGCGTACCAATAACCGTCCCACTTCTAGGGTATCTGCCCCAGTCACGCTGGTACAGGCTAGAGCCGCAGAGTTATCGGAGCAGCAAGAGTGGCGTCAACACGTAACCGGGATTCGCTCAGACAAAAACACGTTTAATCGAGCGATCGAGCGAGCCGAGCAGGATACTTATTTACTGCGCCAGTCTTTCGGCAAAGGGAAGGTACTCTCGGCTGGGGTGCCTTGGTTTTCGACGTTGTTTGGGCGCGACTCGATTATTGCGGCGTCGCAAACGCTGATGCTCGATCCTACAATTGCCCGCGAAACTCTTACGATCTTGGCTGAATACCAAGGGAAGACGGATAATGAGTGGCGCGATGAGCAGCCTGGGAAGATTTTGCACGAGCTGCGTTTGGGTGAAATGGCGCGTTGTGAAGAAATTCCCCATACACCTTATTACGGCACCGTAGATGCGACACCGCTGTGGTTAATGCTGTATGCGGAACACTTTGCCTGGACAGCCGATCGGGAAACCCTAGAGCTACTGTGGCCGAATGCCTTGGCGGCAATGGATTGGATTGACCGCAACAGCAAGGAAACGGGTTATCTCATCTACCAACGCCAATCGAAGCGGGGTCTGGCGAATCAGGGGTGGAAAGACTCTGGCGACTGTATTGTGAATCGCAAGGGGCAGATGGCGATGGGCGCGATCGCTCTTTGTGAAGTGCAAGCTTATGTCTATGCTGCCAAAATCCGTCTGGCAGAAATTGCCCGCATGAAGAAGCGCCTTGATTTAGCCGACAGGTGGCAAGATGAGGCGAGAGATTTGAAGAATCGCTTCAATCGGGATTTTTGGATGCCAGAGGAAGATTTCTGCGCCTTGGCTTTGGATGGCGACGGCAATCAGGTTGATAGTATTACTTCTAACCCCGGTCACTGTCTGTATTTGGGCATCTTGACACCAGAAAAAGCTTATAGCGTGGCGGAACGGCTACGGGCACCGGATATGTTCAACGGCTGGGGAATTCGCACCCTCAGTAGTTTGTCACCGGCTTATAATCCGATGGGCTATCATGTCGGTTCTGTGTGGCCTCACGACAATGCCATGATTGCGATGGGGGTGCGATCGCTCGGTCTAATCGATCAAGCGCTGGAACTTGCCAAAGCTTTAATGGATATGACTTTACAGCAACCTTATCAACGACCGCCAGAACTTTTCTGCGGTTACGAACGCACAGAAGATAACACTACGGTCAAATATCCCGTCGCTTGTTCTCCTCAAGCTTGGGCAACCGGCAGTATCTTCCAGTTGCTTCAAATGATGGTAAATTTAGTCCCCGATGCTCCCAATAACTGCTTGCGGATTATCGATCCTGCTTTGCCGGAGTCGATTAATCGTCTAGCGCTACAGAACTTGAGAGTGGGGCAGACTTTGCTGGATTTGGAATTTGAGCGTTCCGGCAATACCACTGCCTGTCGGGTTGCCAAAAAACGCGGTAATTTGCGGGTTGTGATTGAAGCTTGATTTAGAAGCTGGGTGGGGAATGCCCACCCAGCTCTATCAAGCTGATTGCCAGTCTCTAAAAAATCTTGCTAATTTTTTGAGTAAATTATCTGATTTTCCTTTTAAAATCCCGCTACTTCATGCTTCCTCAGAGGTTTCCCCATTGATACCGGGAGAAGATTTGTAGAGGGCGTCCAATTGTTCGCGGGCGTCTTCTACGGTCATGGAACGCATCACCAAAAGCGGTTCATTAATCGGGTTCCCGGCATCATCTAATAGTTCCGGGTGTGGGATTGACCCATAAGGAGAGCGAGAATCTCTAAATTGGGACTGCATCCCTGGTGGGTAGCGCCGTTGAGAATCCATACTACTGATGGTTAACAAGTTGCGGAGCATATTCCCTATAGCAAGAAACGCCAGAACAGTAAAGGCAATTAAATAAAGCAGGTGTAACATACGATTTTCCTCCAAGCCGCACAGTCTAATGGGATGTTCGTCAATAGGGGCTTTCGCATTCGTGGCGAAACGGTAATGCTTGCCCCCGGATTTTCCGTAAAAATGTTTCGCCCTTAGATTTACTTGTTCGTGGAAGTGGATTGCTCAGCGTGGAAGCGCATCGACACCTGCCAACACTCAGTAACCAACTGGTGCCAAGGCATCAGAACTGACGTTTCAATGCCAACTTGAGCATCAGTCGCTTGAAAGAGCATCTGAGCGGTGCTGACTTCCGCGTGAGCAAGCTTGACTCGATCCAGTAAGTCGGATTGCTGTTGGGCACTTAAAAAAGTAATTTCTTCAGTTTCTAAGAGAGCGCGCGATCGCGCAAACCAATACTGAAAATCTTCTAAGAGCGGTTGTAATACCGTTTTCAGCAATTCATTTTCAGGCAAGTTGGAAGCAGCCATGAATCAAAAACCGAATACTATCTAAATTTAATCTTAACGTAGTTTACAATTCGTAATAATATTTTTAGATTCTCTTAAACAACAACCACATCGCCAGGGAAAAACAACCTCGGTATGATAGAGGCAGTAACACCCGATTAATTGCCCGTTTCTTCGTCCTTATGGAACCGCCGATGAGCGTCTCAGAATCTCCAGCGTCTCAAGAACAGCCAGAAAAAATGTATTTGCCCCGTACCAGCGAATCTGAATCGTTGAAGAAAATCCGTCACACCGCTTCCCACGTTATGGCAATGGCGGTGCAAAAGCTGTTTCCCAAAGCGCAGGTGACTATCGGCCCTTGGATTGAGAACGGCTTTTACTATGACTTTGATAATCCAGAGCCATTTACCGAAAAAGATTTGAAGTCCATCCAGAAAGAGATGGTCAAAATCATCAATCGGAAATTGCCGGTGATTCGGGAAGAAGTCAGTCGCGAGGAAGCTGAAGGTCGGATCAAGACAATTAATGAGCCTTACAAGCTAGAAATATTAGAAGACATTGAGGAACCAATTACCATCTACCACTTGGGGGATCAATGGTGGGATTTGTGTGCTGGCCCTCATTTGGAAAATACCAGTGAGTTAAATCCGAAGGCAATCGAACTCGAAAGTGTTGCCGGTGCTTATTGGCGGGGGGATGAAACGAAAGCTCAACTCCAGCGCATTTATGCCACCGCTTGGGAAACGCCAGAACAGCTGGCTGAATATAAGCGCCGCAAGGAAGAAGCGCTACGCCGAGATCACCGCAAACTCGGCAAAGAACTGGGACTCTTTATTTTCTCAGATCCGGTGGGGCCGGGATTACCTCTGTGGACGCCGAAAGGAACGGTGTTGCGAAGTGTTTTAGAAGACTTCCTGAAGCAGGAACAGCTGAAACGCGGATACCAGCAGGTGGTGACGCCTCACATTGCCAGAGTCGATTTATTCAAAACTTCCGGACATTGGCAGAAATACAAAGAGGATATGTTCCCGCTGATGGCGGAAGATGAGCAGGCGGCGGCGATAGAACAGGGATTCGTCCTGAAGCCGATGAATTGCCCCTTCCACATCCAAATCTATAAGAGCGAGTTGCGTTCCTATCGGGAACTGCCGATGCGTCTGGCGGAATTTGGCACCGTCTACCGTTACGAGCAATCTGGGGAACTGGGCGGCTTAACGCGGGTGCGCGGTTTCACGGTGGATGATTCTCACTTATTTGTGACGCCAGAACAGCTAGACAGCGAATTCCTGAAAGTGGTGGATTTGATTCTGTCGGTGTTCAAGAGTCTGCAACTGAAAAACTTCAAAGCGCGACTCAGTTTTCGCGATCCGGCTTCAGATAAGTACATCGGTTCCGATGAAGCTTGGGAGAAGTCTCAAGGTGCGATTCGCCGGGCCGTGGAAACCTTGGGCATGAACTACTTTGAAGGCATTGGCGAAGCCGCATTTTATGGCCCGAAACTGGATTTTATCTTCAGCGATGCCCTAGATCGCGAGTGGCAGTTGGGTACTGTCCAAGTGGATTACAACCTGCCAGAACGGTTTGATTTGGAATATGTGGCGGAGGATGGTTCCCGGAAGCGTCCGGTGATGATTCACCGCGCTCCTTTTGGCTCCTTGGAACGGCTGATCGGGATCTTGATTGAAGAGTATGCGGGGGATTTCCCGCTGTGGTTAGCGCCAGTCCAAGCGCGATTGCTGACGGTGAGCGATGCCCAGTTGCCTTTCGCTCAGGAAGTGGCACAGAAGATGCGATCGCTCGGTATTCGCGTGGAAGTCGATACCAGCGGCGATCGCATGGGCAAAATGATTCGCAATGCCGAAAAGGACAAGATCCCTGTCATGGCGGTGGTAGGGGCGAAAGAGCTGGAATCAAATAGCCTGAGTATTCGCACCCGCGCGGCTGGCGATGTGGGGGTCATTCCTGTAGAAGAAGTGTTGGAGAAGATGAAAAACGCGATCGCTAACTTCGACAATTTTTAAGAAGTTGCCAGTTCATAGTTCATAATAGGGGCACTCCAAAAGAGTGCCCTTTTTCAATTGGGTGCATCTCAATAACAGCAAAAATGCTACCCCAGCCCAGTCTCTCTTTGCTTGCAAAGAGGGGTTAAATCTTTCCCCCTCTCCGTCCACGGAGAGGGGCTGGGGGTGAGGTTCCGCCTTTATATTGCACGCTATAAATCCGTTTAATATTGATATTTTTCAGCTTCCCAGTGCCTGCCGATTCCAACATTTTTTAGAGTGCTGGTTTGGGAAATCTAACAAATAGATTGCTAATCCCGATAACAAATACATACAGTACAACCGCACCCGCAAGCGTTACCGCAGTGTAGGCAGTTGCTTTATTTTTCGGGCATTTCATCACAATCGGCAATCCCAGATATAGCAGATATACGCTATACAACCCAGCAAGAAATGCGAAAATCGTGAAACTTGGGATGATACGGAGGATACCGGCTAACCAGGCAGGTGTGTTGGCATAAGCAGCAACTTTAAGAGCTTGTAGCTGATTTTTCTCGGCTGAAAATTGAGGAGCGAAAGCATTAATAATCAACGACAAGAAAAATACGCTTAATAGTGTTAGTAAAAAGCTAACACCTGCATATAAAATAGCTGGCACTAAGGGCAACCGAGACGTAACGATACTAGAGGTATTGATGCCGATAACTGCCCAACCAACAGCTGCGGCGATTGGAGCGATCGCTGCCAGAGGAGCAATATAGGTGTTATACAATCTAGCGCTAGAGGTTGTTTCTTTTGCGATCGCTCGCCACTCACTTTTGGGGTGCAACAGGATATTTGGAATGCGCTTAATTAAGTTCATTTTTTACTTTGTTTTATTGATTTGATGTAGCAGAACTGATTTTAAGCCCCAATCCAGCTAAACACTATATATCTTCCCAATTATTAGGATTTCACCCTTTTGTCAGATGCTGCCAGCGCAGATATTAGTTAAATCAATATCCATTTAAATATTCCTTTAGCAAGAGGATTTAAGAGGTTGACAAAAGGTATGCTAAGAAGGGTTTTGTCTTAACTCTCTGGCTAGGTAGGATCTAGCTAAGGTGGAGGTGGTAAAAAAGCGATCGCCCTGGTAAAACATCCGAATCATATGGGATTTCACGGTTGCGGGGATGTTTTCTTGCTGTCATGAATTTGATGAATGAGGGCAAAAGCACGCGAAGCCTAGAGACGAATCAAAGATTTACCTTTCTGCACGCAAATAGGGTGCCGGTAGTAGCGATTGGTGAATTTTGACTGTAACGCACAAGGCGCGGCAACTTGTGTGAAGGCAATTTGTGTCAAATAGATACGGTTGCGAGGCGGCAATGTGATACCTAATACAGTTCTGGCGGGAATCCTAAGTAAAGGAGCAACTGCTTTTCGCAAAATCTATTTGGCAATAGAGGAATTGCAAATGCAAGTATGCGATCGCCCACTGCAATACACCGCAATAATACACAGGTTGACCCATGCCAACAAAGGGATTGCTTAGCTTAGAATCTGTCATCGATCGTCGTCCTCTGACTGTATCGGCTGACACCCCACTGATGGACGCGATCGCCATGATGGGCAAAGCGAAAAGCAGTTGTGTACTTCCTAGTTTGAAGATACCCCCAGAAGCAGTGCTAATGAGCGAAGCACGAGCTAGCGCTGTCTTTGTAGTAGAAGGGTTGCAGTTAATCGGAGTGTTTACCCACACAGATGCTATCCAGGTAATTGCCTCAGGAATCAATTTAGCAGAAGTCAATATTGCCTCGGTGATGACGCAGCCGAGCATCGCTCTGACTGAATCTGACAGCGAGAATATTTTCACAGCATTGTCAATCCTGCGCCAGCATCAAATTCGCCACCTACCTGTTATAGACGCGCAAAGGCAAGTGGTGGGCACTATCACCCTAGAAAGTATTCGCCAAGCACTGCCCCTCGATGAGCTAATCAAATCGCAGCCTTTGACAGAAGTGATGACTGCCCCAGTTATTCAAGCACCGGCGACGGCTTCGGCGCTGAGCTTAGCTCAATTAATGGCAGAACACCAGGTCAATTGTGTTGTGCTTACAGAAGAAAGTTCCGAGTCGAGTTCTATTGAAAACTCAAAACTTCAACCCGATCCCTTGAGCGAAGCAAAGGTTCAACACTCAAAACTTCCTACGCATCGCTACACTAACAAAACTCAAAACGTGCGACCTACCGCTACGCTAACAACCCTCCTGAAGCCAGTAGGGATTGTCACCGAACGGGACATCATCGATCTTCAGGCTCTCAGCCTGGATTTATCGCAGATACAGGCGTTTAGGGTAATGAGGGCATCCGTGTTGTCTTTAAGCCCCTCAGATTCAGTGTTAGTTGCCCTTTGGGAAATGCAGCAGCACCAGGTGCAGCGAGTTGTGGTGTCGGAGAATCCCAGGGAGCTGTTAGGTATTGTTACCCAAACCAGTTTTTTGCAAACGCTCGATCTCACACAAATATCTACAGCAGTAGAGCAATTGCAGCAATCGATCGAGCAGTTTGAAGCCGAATCCTCTCTCCCCCCGCCCAATGAAACCCTAGAACCTCAAGGACAGGAAAGCCCAGCGGAACTCTTGGAACAGCTTGAGCGCAATCGCCTGTTAACCACAATTGCCCTTCGCATTCATCAATCACTCAATTTGGACGAAATTCTGAACACCGCCGTCGCTGAAGTGCGGCAATTTCTCCAAACTGACCGCGTGATTATCTACCGTTTTAATCCAGATATGAGTGGCACTGTCGTTGTCGAATCGGTTGCTGAGGGCTGGCAACCTGCTCTAAGTAGCACAATTCACGACAATTGCTTTGGGAAGAATTATGCCCAAGCCTACAAACAAGGGCGTATTCAAGTCACAGCAGATATTTATACCACCGGGTTAACCCAATGTCACATAGATATCCTGGCTTTGTATGATATCCGAGCGAGTCTCGTGGTTCCGATTCTGCAAGGAGAACATTTGTGGGGTCTGCTGTGCGCCTATCACTGTTCGGGACCCAGGCGGTGGCGGGAGTTTGAGATTGATTTGCTCAAACAATTGTCAACGCAAGTAGCGATCGCAATTCAGCAGTCTGAACTTTATCAGCAAGTACAAGCTGAACTCGCCGAACGCAAACGAGCAGAAGAGCAACTCAAGGCTTCGCTTAAAGAAAAAGAGGTGCTGCTGAAGGAAATTCACCACCGCGTCAAAAACAATTTACAGATTATTTCTAGTCTGTTAAAGCTGCAATCTGCCTATACCAAAGAGGAACAGGTTCTGGGAATGTTCAAGGACAGTCAGAATCGCATTCGCTCGATGGCTCTGATTCACGAAAAATTGTATCAGTCCAAAGACCTATCTAGGATAGACTTTGCTGAGTATATTCGCGACCTGGCAGGAAATTTACTTCGTTCCTACAAAGCAAGCTCTCAGGCAATTACGCTGAAAACAAACGTTAATGACATTAACCTAAACATTGATACAGCGATTCCTTGTGGTCTAATTATCAATGAATTAATGTCCAATTCCTTAAAACACGCTTTTCCAACGCCCAGTATCGATAAGGAAATTTGTATTAATATTTACTCAAACGGCAATTATCAATTTATTTTGAACGTCAGTGACAACGGAATCGGTTTCCCGAAAGACTTGGACTTCCGGAATACTGAATCCTTGGGGTTGGAGTTAGTCTGCACCCTCACTGAACAATTAGACGGGACTATCGAACTTGATAGTCGTAGAGGGACAAGCTTTTTTATCACATTTTCAGAAATCGGCAACATTAGGAAGACATAAATAAAAAAAATGGCAAAGGCAAAAATCTTAGTAGTTGAAGATGAAAGAATTGTTGCCAAGGATATCGTAAAAAGCTTGCAACGCTTAGGATATAACGTTGTTGCTTCTGTGGCTTCGGGAGAGGAGGCAATTCAAAAAGTATCAGAAATTCAGCCCGATTTAGTATTAATGGATATTATGTTGAAAGGGCAAATGGATGGAATAGAGACCACTGAAGAAATTCATAAAAACTTTGATATTCCAGTAATTTATTTAACTGCTTACGCTGACAAACAAACACTGGAAAGAGCCAAAGTCACAGATCCATTTGGCTATATAATTAAACCCTTTGATGAAAGAGATTTACATACTACGATTGAAATCGCACTTCGCAGACATTTAGCCGAAGCAGCAACTCGCGTGGCTCTTGAAAAAGAAAAACAATTAAGCGAACTCAAATCTCGCTTTTGGTTCATGGTTGCCCACGAATTCCGTAACCCGCTAACCGCAATTTTATCTTCTGCTGAATTACTGGAATCTTATAGTCACGAATTAACAGAACTTAGAAGGCGTGAGTATTTCTATCTTATTCAAACATCAGTTCATTCGCTGAACAATTTGTTAAATGAAGTTTTAGAGTTTGGAAAAGCAGACGAAGGAAAACTAGAATGCAAGCCAAAACCCCTGGATTTAGTATGTTTTTGCCGAGATTTGGTAGAACATGTGCAATTCAGCTCTGGTTCAAAGCATAGAATTATTTTCACCAATGAAGGTGACTGTGATGATGCTTGTTTGGATGAAAAACTACTACGGCATATATTTAGCAATTTGTTGGTAAATGCTATCAAATATTCACCCCAAGGCAGCAATATCTACTTTGAACTTTTGTGTGAGAATGGAGAGGCAGTTTTTCAGGTAAAAGACAACGGAATTGGCATTCCTCCAGCCGATCGAGAACTATTGTTTGAATCATTTCATCGAGCGGCAAATGTGAGTAATATTCCCGGTCATGGGCTAGGGCTAACGATTGTCAAAAAATGTTTAGACTTACAGAGTGGAGAGATTGCTGTAAATAGTGAAGTTGGAGTGGGGACTACTTTTACAGTCATGCTGCCATTGAACATCTGCGTAATGCCGGAAAAAAATGTTCCTTCATAGATAGCAGGCTGTTAAACGGTAGAGTCTATAATAGTCTATTTCGCAATTCGTTGAGATGCATCCTGTTTCTACCGTTACCGTCAGCGTTCCAGCCACAACTGCTAACTTGGGGCCGGGTTTTGATTGCATAGGCGCAGCTTTAACGCTGTACAACCAGTTCAAGTTCACACGCCTGGAAGCGGATGCTGTAACACGACTCAGCATTACGGTCGAGGGAACAGAAGCTGCACGAGTCAACACGGGTGCTGATAATCTGGTTTACCAGTCATTTGTGAAATTGTACGAGCATATCGGGAAAACGCCACCGCCTGTGCAGATTGAGATCGAGCTGGGTGTGCCCCTGGCAAGAGGACTGGGGAGTTCGGCGACGGCAATTGTGGGAGGTTTGGTGGGTGCGAACTGTCTGGCTGGGGCACCTCTAGATGAAAATGAGGTGGGAAGAATCGCGATCGCTCTGGAAGGACATCCTGATAATGTGGTTCCAGCACTGTTGGGGGGGTGTCGTCTAGCAGCGACGGGTTTGAGTGACGAACCGCACAGACACGGAGAAAGCAAAGAAGAATGGGCAATTTGTGAGATTCCTTGGCATTCTGAGATTGTGCCAGTAGTCGCGATTCCGGATTTTGAACTTTCAACTGAAGAAGCGCGGCGAGTTTTACCAACTCAGTACAGTCGTGCCGATGCAATTTTTAATACAGCTCATCTGGGTTTATTGTTGCGAGGGTTGGAAACCGGCAGGGGTGACTGGTTGCGAGTTGCGATGCAAGACCGAATCCATCAGCCTTATCGGACAGCGTTGATTCGAGGATATGATGCTGTACGCTCGGCAGCAATGGCTTCTGGTGCTTTTGGGATGGTAATTAGTGGTGCGGGACCCACTTTATTAGCTTTAGCAGAGGCGGCGTTGGCACCGACAGTTGTGGAGGCAATGGCGGCGGCTTGGAAGGATGAGGGAATTATGGCACAAGTGCGATCGCTCTCGATTGACACCCACGGGGCGAAAACCTCTAATATTTCCTAAATTGGTCACTCAGATTTTTGCGTAACTGCTGAATTTGTCGAGATTGATTTCTAGGTCCTGAAACAAAAACGAGAACTTTATCCCCTTCAGGCGCACAAATTAAATAAGCTGACAGATTCCCAAATCGTCCGTAAGCTGCTTCTGTGATAACTCCTGTCTCTTGGGCATTACTACTTTTCAGGAATTCAAGCGCATTATCCAGACAGTTGTTCTGGCTGGTATCGTCTCTCCGATTCGTCACTCGGCTGACACTGTTGGTTTCATTGATTTCAATCCATTCGCTCCAGTTACTTGTAGTCATATCCGCTAAAGCAGGCATTGACTCATTTAGCAATCCCGTTTCCATACTTAAAATTGTGGCAATGGCTAAAAACGAATTTGCTGTCTTTTTAAGACTAATTCGGTTCAACATAAGTTAGGTCAACAAACGGGTGAATTAATGTCGAGTAATCGTAACCCTGTAAATTGATTCACAAAATGCCAGAAGTTTTACGGAACTATTCACCTAAGTTAGGAAAGTAATTATGGAGCCAATTCAAGTAGAAATTGAAGCGATTCGCACTCAGATTGAGGCGCTCAAAGAAGAACGCGCCATCCTGAAAGTCGATCCAGTATTGCCAAGCTATAACACGCCAGAAGCGATTGTTGAGGCTTATCGTCGTCATGCTAGAGAGACAGCACAAATCTCTGCTGAAGTCAAGGGAATCGATGATGCGATCGCTGCCTTGGAAGCTAAATTGAAGGAGATCGGGCGATCGCAAGGATTGCAAGAGTTATTGCAGGGGCGGACACAACATCCTCTCGCAGAGCAGGTAGAGGAAGGAAAACAACGCGCTCAGGATCGCGCTGAACGAATTAACGAACTGGCGGAGGAACTGAAGCAGGAAGTGCAAGCGCTCAAGGCGATCGCTGATGAGATTAGTCCCAGTTATTGGCAGTTATACAACAGACCTTTCATTACTGGATTCAGCAAAATTTCGGTTCCCTACGTCCGCTCGGATAGCACTGTGTGGATGATTACGAATCAAGTCGTGTGAACGGGAAAAACATCTCTCTTAACCCCTCTCCGATTCGGAGAGGGGCTTTGAAGATAGCTTGCGCCCCTTAGAAAGGTAGGAAGGGGTGGACGGTTAGGTCTGGGAGCGCTGGCTATTTTTCCAGGTTCGCCAGTGTTTCCGGTAAAGCCAATCGCTTTTGTACAGGATAATTCCGCTGCTCAATTAAGCGCTGCAATTCTTTAACGCGCCTACCAGGGGCAGGATGGGAGGTCAAGAAATCAAAGTCTGCACCCCTTTTGCGACTCATTCGAGCAAAAAAGTCGGTTGCACCCGCAACATGACCGTAAGTTTGTTGCAACAATGTTAAGCCAAACTCATCCGCCTCAGATTCCTGAGATTGAGAGAATCGGGAACTGCTAACAGCTTGAACACCCGTCGCCGCTGCCGATGATAACCCAGCAGCATCCCCAAAGACAGTAGCGATCGCAATGGGTAACAGTAGTTGTCGCACCAACGCCCGTAAATGATCGCGGTGGGCGAAATGCCCCAATTCATGCCCCAACACCATCATCAGCTCATTTTCCGATTCCGTCTGTTTCAGCAAACCGGCGTAGATGATAATGCGATCGCCCGGTAGCGCCAGCGCATTCACCGTATTATCGGGAACATATAGCACCCGATAATCTCGCTCTTGGCGCTGCTCGGAAGGTAACTTTGTCTCCAGCCTATCGAGCAGCTGATTTAGCGTATCTTGAGCCGGTGAGGGCTTCGCCAAGCGCTCATAAGCCGGGACAATGACGGCACCCAACTGTCGCTCCACGCTGGGAGGAATTACCCACACCAAGCTATTAATAAACAACCCCAGCAGCCAAATAACGCCGACGATAAATCCAATAAATAGCCCTAAGACAATCAGTAACTGGCGGTTATTGGGAGGTGGGTTGCGATCGCTCGATGTTGCAGTTCCAGACACTTCAGGCTTGCTCCAAAAACGCTATTGTTACTGTATTGCCTAGTTGCATCCGATATAGCAATGCATTGACCTTCTTTCTATTGCATCGTGAGTTACCTGCACGCGATCGCAATTCTCTATTTAGATGCCTTACAGTTCACCCCCACCCCATTTACCCACAGGGGTTCAATATTCTCCCCTCTCCGTTCGCGGAGAGGGATTGGGGGTGAGGTTCCTCTCTATATTGCCCTTAAGTAAGAACCGACATAACGCGACCGTCTAAAAGTTCTATTTCGTGCAGTTACAGCAAGATTCAGCTTAGTTACTATTCTTCACTGGACGGAACGGATTCAAGAAATTTACCAGTGCATAAAGCTCACGCGACTGAATCCATAAACGTCCTTTACCCCGGAAGCGGCAAACCAATCCTTCCCCGCCCAAAATTCCAGTTCTCAGCCCTTTAAATGACAAGCCTCCCAACATTTCGACATTGTATTGTAACGAGTCTTCAAACGCCACAATGTAGCCAGTATCTACTACATAATCACCGGCAACTGGAATTTCTACAATTGCCCCATAAGAACTAAACCAGATATCTCCTTGACCTGTTGCTCTCAGTAAAAATAACGACTCCCCACTAAAGAAGCCCTTAAAACCTTGAAACTTAGTATCAATTTCGACACTAGGGTTAGCTGCAACAAAACCCGAAGATTGCACCATCAATCCATTACCACTCAGGTAGTAATGCTGAATGTCTCCAGGGACTCCAGGCGAAACATAGAGTTGTCCTGCCCTTCCTTCAGCGGTAAATTCACTCAAAAATAAAGATTCACCGCCCAGCATCCGACCGATACCTTGCATTAAGCCACCTTTGACTTTGGACTTCATTTTAATGCAAGTATCCATTGCTGCCATTGCGCCCGATTCTACCAAGACAGTTTGATTTGCTTGTAAGTCGAGGCGTAGGGAAGCATAGGCTGGGGAATGCTCGATTTCGTAGGCAATCTCATTCATAATTATCCTTTGCTAATTCCTAATTGAAGGATGGGTAATCGTTCAAAATCTATTTATCAATGACAAATTCCCACTCTTTATCGCGGCGGAAGCTGAGAACCCACTAGCACCCCGAAGGCACCTGGATTGTGAGTTTGGCAAAATACTCGACCTTGTCCTTGAAACCGACAAACGAATCCTTCTCCGCCCAAAAACGAACCAATTAAACTGGAAGTTGCTTTTCTAATTTCAAACTTCAGGCTTTTCTCAAATGCCACAATATGTCCCGTGTCAACGATATATTCGCCATTCACAGGAATTTCATAAATTGCCCCAAAGGAAGAAAGCAGAACAGAGCCATGACCGCTGACATTTAACCAAAAAATTGATTCCCCAGAAAACAAAGATTTCAAGCCTTGAAATCCTAATTCAATATCAACATCTGACTCGCTAGCAAGGTAAGAAGCAGATTGGACGACCAGCCCAGATCCAGTCATTTGATAAAGTAAAATATCGCCCATCAATTTGGGAGCTAAAAATACTTCACCGCCAGCCGTGGGAGAGCGAAAAACGCTCAAAAACAGCGACTCACCGGCAACCATGCGTTTCAGCCCGCCCAAAATTCCGCCGCCTTTTCCTTGCCTTAAAGTCGTACTGGCATTGATATAACCGCTCATGGCAATCATCCTGCCAGCTTCTGCGACTAATTCTTCACCGGCACCGAGAGTAACGCGAGCGATCGCGCTATCCGGCTGATGTAAAATTTCCACATCCATCGCTTCAAATCCTCTTGATTTATGCACTCAGCAATTAAGCGAAAAAGCTATTACAATCGGCTTTTTCTTAACGAAATTTAGGACGTAAATATCCGACCAAACCCCCAATACTGCGAGATTGTAAATAAATTTCTCCTTGCCCCGTCAGCCGGTTGACTAACCCTTCCCCCGACGTGACAGAACCAAGCAAGCCACCTGCGAGTCCAACATTCATTTTGATGCCAGGTTCGTAGGCAACTAAGTGACCGCTATCAACCACAAATTCCCCGGTTATCCGTTTTTGAATGATGCCGCCATAAGCACCGAAAAATACCTGACCTTGACCGCTTAACTTCAGCTTAAACAGCCCTTCTCCTGATATCCAGCTCTTAAAACCTGCCCACTGAACTCCCATATTCACGCCTGGAGTATGGGCAATATAAGCACCTGGTTGAAAGCAAATTTCTCGTCCGCCCCGCAAGTCAATACAAGCAATATCGCCAATGGTGGATTGAGTCAAGACTAAATTCAGAGGTTGCTGTGTATTGTTGGTAAAAACATTCACAAAAAGGGATTCCCCACCAAAGAATTTCTTTAGCAATCCAGAGATTAAACCCCCTGAAAATTCCGTCTTTATCGACAATTTGGCATCCATACTGGTCATAGCTCCCGCCTCAGCAGTGAGGCTATCACCTGGATTCAGGATGACAAAAATAGAGGCAAAGGCTGGTTTATAGCGAATTTCGTACTTCACCGACAAATCTCCTGCTTGTGGAGGATGCAAACCTATACAAGTCTGGCAGAAGTTTTTCCGGTATCCAGATTTTTTTAAGAAAAAGCAATAAGTCGATCCGGGGCGACTGAGGCGGCTTGGCTCTGGATTTAGGGCATTATTTAGCTTTGGGGAAGCAGCAACTTGACCGCGTGGTAGGTTGGAAGGAAGACTGTAACAGCATCCTTTCCTCCATGCGATCGCCTCAACCTCGAAAACAATTTGCTCAACACTGGCTGCGGAGTGACAAGGCGCTCAATCAAATTGTCGCCGCAGCGGAGTTATCCAGCAGCGAGTCGCCTGAGGGCGATCGCTCCGCTTCACGGGTCTTAGAAATTGGCCCCGGCACCGGCATCCTGACTCGTCGCTTATTACCTTTAGCTCAATCTGTTGTTGCGGTTGAAATTGACCGCGATTTATGTCAACTGCTGGCTAAACAATTAGGTAAAGTCGATCATTTTTTACTTTTGCAAGGCGATTTCCTTTCATTCGACTTAGACGCTCAACTTGCTCCTTTTCCAGCGTTCCAACATCCCAATAAAGTTGTTGCCAATATTCCTTACAACATTACCGGCCCAATTCTGGAAAAGTTGTTAGGTACCATTGCCCAGCCAGCCGCTAAGCCGTTTGATTCCATCGTGCTGCTGGTACAAAAAGAAGTCGCACAAAGGCTTTATGCCAAACCAGGCACGAAACATTTTGGGGCATTAACCGTGCGGGTGCAGTATTTAGCAGAGTGCGAGTTAATCTGTATTGTGCCAGCGGGAGCATTTTATCCGCCGCCCAAAGTAGATTCAGCGGTAGTGCGGCTGCGTCCGCGATTGATAGAACCGCCCGCCCAGAACCCTAAGCACCTAGAGAATTTAGTTAAACTCGGCTTCGCCGAAAAGCGCAAAATGTTGCGAAATAATTTGAAAAGTGTGGTTGAGCGCGATCGCCTCACCCAAATACTGGAACAATTAGAAGTAAACCCTCAAGCCCGCGCCGAAGACTTGGGCCTTACCCAGTGGGTTGCTTTGAGTAATTTGCTCAAGCCTAACGACTAAAGTTGCGGCTACACAAACTCTTGTCAGGATGGTGCGCGGACTGAAAAGATCGCTTGTTTGACTAAGCCTGCTCTCGTCAAACTTGGTTTATGTAGCCCCAGTATGAGAGCCTGTGGGCATATATCTACAAAACCCTAATGCGTTCCTATACCCTGATTTCCCCAGCCAAAATTAATCTGTATCTGGAAATTATCAGCGATCGCCCGGATGGTTATCACGAACTGGCGATGGTGCTGCAAAGTGTTGGTCTGACCGACCAAATTGATTTGCGATCGCTTAGCACTGAATCCATCCAAGTTCACTGCGATCATCCCCTAGTACCGTCAGACAAAACCAACCTTGCCTACCGCGCAGCAGAATTGATGGCGGCAGAATTTCCCCAAGCTTTTGCCCAGTACGGCGGTGTCGAGATTAACATCAACAAACGAATCCCCGTGGGGGCAGGGTTAGCAGGGGGATCTAGCAATGCTGCTGCTGTTTTAATGGGAATCGATTTGCTGTGGCATCTAGGACTCACTCAGTCGGAATTGCAAGAACTGGCAGCAAAAATTGGCTCAGATGTCCCGTTTTGCATCGCGGGGGGGACAGCGCTGGCAACTGGGCGAGGCGAACAACTCTCTCCCCTCCCTAATTTGGAGCATCCCTGGGTGGTATTGGGCAAATACCGCAACCTTGCGGTATCTACACCCTGGGCTTATCAAACTTACCGGCAGAAGTATATCAGTACCTACGTTTCTGACGCTGATAGTTTAGAGGCTCGCAGACAACGGGTACATTCTGGATCGATGGTTAACGCCATCTTCAAGAAAGATCAGGTGAAAATCGGTCAATTACTGCACAATGACTTAGAAAAAGTCGTATTGCCGGAGTATCCCCAAGTGCTGCGACTGCGGGAAGCGTTCTATGAAGCGGGGGTCTTGGGGGCAATGATGTCGGGATCGGGGCCAACCGTGTTTGCTCTTTCGGAATCAGAAGCCAAAGCACAACAAGTACAGCAGCACGTAAGAAAGTCAATCCCCGAACCCAATTTAGATTTGTGGGTAGCACCGTTTACCACCGCTGGGATTCGGGTTGTTGCCCATTGATTGCGCTAAATATTCATCACCGATCCCTAATTGCGAATCGCTCAATGAACCTATGAATAATCCAAACACTACAGATAACCCACCAGCCCCAGTCCAAACGCCCACGAGTCCTCTACGCTGTTTGAGTGGTGCGTCGATCGCAGGAGCAATGGCAACAGGTTGTTATTTCCTCACCAATTCAATTGCTCAAAGCTTTGCTGCCAAGCCCATCCACTCGGATAATGTAACGACCATCAATATTGCGATCGCTGTTCGCACCCTCGTGGTGGGCGTCAGCACGCTGGCAACCTCTATCTTTGCCTTAGTGGCTGTTGGTCTAGTTGCCTTAGCGATCCAAATCGCCTTTCAACGCTTGACGAATCGGACGCCTCCACCCAGTCAAAATTAGAATTCTTATCTAATTACTTTCAGGGCAAAGCGAGATACCCGTCGAGAGCTTTAGCATCCCAAAAGTCGGGTGGGCATTTTTATCTTGAGACAAATGGAATGAATCGGGGAAGCTTGCCGATGGTAGGTGCTAGCTTCCCAATTTTCCGCGCCGTTAGCGAACTAGAGCAATCCGATTTGAGCGGTGAGCCAGCCCATCAGATCCCAGACTTCGGGAGAGAAGTCTGGGATCTCACCTTTCCGAGTTATTTAGAACTGCTATGCCTAATCAGATGAGCAACTACTAGGGAAATTGTAATGAGTATTACAATTTTGCACTGTCAAAAAGACTTGTCTTGGCAATTTTTTCTGATGCGGCTTTCTTGCCCATCACCGCCACAAACTCCTATTTTAAGGCAAGATGAGCTTGATTCTAGCTAACTTAGCTCGCATCTCCCGAAAGTCATTAAAAAGAATCAGTAAAAATGCCGATGACTGGTACGCCAAATTACCTGGAAATTAGAATTTAGGACTCAGCAACCAGTGTAAATTTTTCAAGAAGAATTATGAAGAATAGATGAAGTATGCAAATAAGTAATCACTCTAAAAAGACGGTTTTTAGCCTTTTCAACAGACTCGACAGTAACTTTCAAGACAAACTATGCTTCTGATTTCGTCGCAAATCTTGCTAACTTTATCTTTTCTTTAAAATCTCTGTTTAGAGGTGCGTAGAAATAGCAGATGATAGTCATAGAGAGGTTCGCTCCAAAAACTAGGATTAAAATACTCCTGGTTGAGCGAGGAGCATTACCGGCTGCAAAGATAAACCCGGTATTCCTGCTCTGCGGTGCCTGAGTTGCTTTTTTAGAAACCTATATTCAAGCAGCTACCATCAAGCTTACGTGTAATCAAACGGTGCATACTTATGACTGTCTCCCCTTGCCAGATAATCACAGCGAAGAACCAAGTGTGGCTTCCGGAAATCAAAGAGCCAGCAGAACTCATTGAGCAACTTTTGGCAATCGGGACAGCGCTTTCGAGCAGTCATAATTTAAAAGAATTACTGAATCTGATTTTATCGAAGAGTCGGGAAATTACTTGTAGTGATGCGGGGAGTGTTTATTTAGTAGAGCGAAGTAGTGACACTCCCAAGTTAGTGTTTAAGGTCGCGCAAAATGATTCTCAATGCAGCGATTCCTTTCAAGAGTTTTTGATGCCATTGACTCCGAAAAGTCTGGCAGGGTATGTGGCGCTGACAGGTGAAAGCTTAAATTTGCCGGATGCTTATAATTTACCCCTGGAAGTTCCCTATCAGTTGGATCGCAGTTTTGACAGCTCGATTCCTTACCATACTCGCTCCGTCTTAGTGCTACCCATGCAAGACGGTGAAGGGGAAATTATTGGGGTGCTTCAGCTAATTAATCGCAAGGTTAATCGTGATGCGATTGTCACGCCTGAAAATGTGCTGAATGTTACCCAACCTTATTCTGCTTGGGAAGAGCGCGTTGTGCGATCGCTTGCTTCTCAGGCGGCGATCTCGATCGAACGCAATCAGCTGCAAGAAAGTATTGAAAATCTATTTGAAGGCTTTGTTAGAGCTTCTGTCCAAATTATTGAAACACGAGATCCCACAACATCCGGGCATTCCGAACGAGTTGCCGACTTAGTGGTGCGTCTCTCGCAAGAAGCCAGTACAATTACTACGGGATCGCTGCGGTCAATTTATTTTAACGAACGCCAAATCCAAGAAATTCGCTACGCCGCACTCTTACATGACTTTGGCAAAGTCAGTACACCCGAAGCCATTCTGGGGAAGCAGAAAAAACTCTACCCATCCCAGATAGAGGTGATTCGTAACCGCTTTGCGGTGGCGCAGCGAACGCTGGAAATGGAATGCGCTCAGACTAAATTTAAGTATTTAGTGGAGCATCCCAGCCATCAACATAAAGATTCGGAAACTGTCTGTTCCCACTGTCAGCAGCTACAACAATTAGATAGTCAGTTAGAGGATGCGATCGCCCAACTCAATGAATATTGGCATCTCCTACTAGAGGCGAACGAACCCCACATTCTCGCCCAAGAGCTTCCAGAACGCCTCCAAGAGCTGTCTGGCTACACTTATCAAGATGTGGATGGACAGATCAAGCCTCTCCTCTCACCGACAGAGATTGCTCAGCTAATGGTGCCCCAAGGCAACCTGACAACCGAAGAGCGTTTAATCATCCAAGCGCATGTCACGCACACTTTTGAGTTTCTCAACCGGATACCCTGGACGAAACACCTCAAAGATGTTCCCGCGATCGCCGCAGGGCATCACGAAAAACTCGATGGGAGTGGCTACCCTCAAGGCTTGAAACAGGAAGCGATTCCAATTCAGTCTCAGATATTGACAATTGCGGATATTTATGATGCTCTTACAGCAAGCGATCGCCCCTATAAGCGCCGCTTGCCCGTAGAAACTGCCCTGAAAATCCTCAAAGCAGAAGCCGCCCAAAACAAAATCAACAGCGACCTCGTTACCCTGTTTGAGCAACGCCAAGTTTTCGCTGCTTTGGGACATTCCCTCTCAGTTCCAGCTCCTTCAGCCGCCTGATTCCGTAGGATAGCCATTTAAGGTTGAAATGTTGGATCGGATTAAAACGTTAAATTTTAACCGACCAACGTTTTAAAGTATCAACATTTCAACCCTCGACTGAGTATCAGCCGTCCTTCGATTAGCACTTTGCAATTCTTATCTTTCACCCAACTTTTCCCCACCCATTCCCCAGCCTTTCCACAAAGGCGTTCAACTTTTTCCACAGGTTCTCTGACCTTTTCCACAGGGTTGAACACTCGGATCGGGTTTTGCTGTTCTATTGGGGATTTTTCTAAAAGACAGTAACTCAGCCGAGAGCAACCGAGTTTTTGTAAAGATAAGTAACAAAAATCCGCCTACAAAGCTGATTAACTCGTGAATATTTTTTAGACATACCCCGGCCTGTAATATTTCGCAGCATTGACAACCCTACCCCCTCTCAGCAGACAATGATGCGACGGTCAGTGTGATTGGCAACTGCAAGACTGACCCTTGTAAGGGCATGGGCCTGTTGCGCCCTTACCCATAGACAACGCAAAGGAATTCTATGAACACAAATATCAGTATCTTGGCAGAAATTCCCGAAGACCTACACGAATCTCTCAAAGATTACCTGGAAACTCATCCCGATTGGGATCAAGACCGGGTATTTGCCGCAGCGCTGTCGCTGTTCTTGCTGCAAAATGGTAATGGCAGCACCCCAGAAGCTTCGCACAGTTATCGCAAAGCAGCACGGGTCTATCTGGAAACTCTCTTCCAGCACTCAGTTTGAAAAATTGCTCTGCTACCCTTGCAAAAACTTGTTGATTTTACAGAGTTTGACTGTAGAGGACACGATTGATGGCTTATTTCTGGTTTAAGGCTTTTCACATTGTCGGCTTTGTGGTTTGGTTTGCAGGCTTGTTCTACCTAGTACGTTTATTTATTTATCACGTAGAGGCGTCGGAACAGCCAGAACCTGCCCAAACGATTCTGAAGAATCAGTATCAGATTATGGAAAAACGCCTTTACAACATCATCACTACACCGGGCATGATTGTCACGGTAGCGATGGCAATTGGTTTAGTAAGTACTGAGACTGAAGTGCTGCGAGAGAGTTGGTTGCATGTCAAACTCGGTCTGGTGACTGTTCTGATTGGCTACCATCATTACTGTGGTCGTCTCATCAAACAGTTAGCCGAAGACCGATGCACCTGGAATAGTCAGCAGTTACGCGCTTTGAATGAAGCACCGACGTTACTTTTAGTGGTGATTGTTTTGTTGGCTGTGTTTAAGAATAGCCTGCCTACAGACATTACCACTTGGCTCGTTGTTGGGCTGATTGTGACGATGGCAGCGACCATTCAGCTTTATGCGAAAAAGCGCAAGCGAGATCAAGAAAAACTCATGGCTTCTGTTCCCCAAGAAGAGGCTCAACAAGTAATCTGACGAAGTTAGCGATCGCTTCTTAATTCGCTTGACCCAGGTTAGTGGTTACTAATCATCGACAATTGATAATGGACAATCAAAAAATGACCACTGACAACGGAAAGGCAACCTCTACTCTAGTGATTCCCCAGCTAATCGTTGGTCTGGGGAATCCAGAACCCAAGTACGAGAAGACGCGACACAATATCGGGTTTGAAGTGATTGATGCCTTAGCGCGTTCCTGGCAAATTTCCAAGAGTGAAAATCGCAAGTTCCAGGGGGAGTTTGGGGAGGGACGCGGATTACACGGAGACAAGGTGCGGTTACTCAAACCCCTTACCTATATGAATCTCTCCGGACAGGCAATTCGCGCGGTGACGGATTGGTATAAATTGCCGCCAGAGTCTGTCCTAGTAATTTATGACGATATGGATTTGCCGCTGGGAAAGATTCGCTTGCGTCTTTCTGGTTCGGCTGGGGGACATAATGGGATGAAGTCTGCGATCGCTCATCTCGGTACTCAAAATTTCCCTCGATTGCGGATTGGCATCGGCAAAACCAAAGTAGAACAGGACACGGTTTCCCACGTCTTGGGTCGGTTTTCCCCTGATGAAAGTAAAGCTTTGTCTGATGTCATGCAACTCGTGGTTGAGGCGGTGGAGTTGAGCCTCAAACAAGGAGTTGAGAAATCTATGAGTCTTTACAATAGCCGTAGTGTTATGGCAAATAAAGAATCTAAAGAAGCGCCCTAGCTGATGCTGTAGTGGTAGCACGCCAGGGCAACTCACTTTTGTTACCCAAAACGTCTTTTTTTGCGGCGGGCAGCAGTTGCCTTGCGCTTGCGCTTTTCTATGGGAGTTTCAAAATGCCGCCGATATCTAAAATCTGCTAAGATTCCAGCCTTGGATACTTGCCGTTTGAAGCGGCGCAAAGCTGATTCTATTCCCTCATTTTCGCCTAAAACCACTTGGGTCATTCTTGATGATTCCTCTGTATAGGTGATTAAGTTGCTTTTCGGGTGTGAACTTAATCCACGATCGATGGCTTCGCTTGAGCGATCGCAGCTTTCGTTCATTCCTCCTGCGATTGGAGCAGGGGCAAGGGTTATGACCATGTCCCTACTGCCGTTTTCGGTGTGTTTCGGGTAAAGACTTGGCTGCCGAGTCTCTAGTGCCCTACTCACCTCCAGACCCTTTGCGTACTGGAGTTGTACAGACCCAATATCGCTTCTGTACAAAGCTTTTTGCTTATTGTTTTTCCCGACGAGTGCGATTAGCCTACCAACGTACTCAGTCTCGAACTTCCAGGAGCAGCCCTACCTTATTCAGTCGCTCTGAGTACCTGAGATGACTCCAGCCAAACGACGGGCGAGCAGCACACTTAAGCTACCCTAAGCATTGATTGTACCATGCGCCACCCAGCATCTTACGACTAACCTGGTCTGGTGTAGTCGTAAGATGCTGGGCGCATTTTTACTCAATTTTGACCAACTAACACTGCTAGTCCCTAACCGAAATCAAGCAGAGAATTACAGGCAATCGATCTTTGCTGTTATTCCAATCTCAAGTTGACATGATTAAGCCACTAGCTCAATAGCGCCGGGAAGAGAAATTTCCTCCTCCTCCTTGACCGCTCCTGCTTCCTGGACTGCGACTCCCACCCCTATCTTCACGGGGTTTGGCTTTATTTACTTTCAGGGTGCGACCCATCCACTCTGCTCCATCGAGGGCTTCAATTGCAGCTTCCTCTTCAGCATCCGTTCCCATTTCTACAAATCCAAAGCCACGCATCCGCCCCGTTTCTCGATCTGTAGGCAGCTGAACTCGTTTAACGGTTCCGTACTCTGTAAAGACAGATGTGAGATCGTCTTGCGTAACTTCGTAGGATAGGTTTCCTACATATATCGACACGGAAATATCTCCACCATTCAATATTTTCAAGCTCCAGTTTCGGAGAGCTATTTGCCCACACAGTAGAGATAAACTTGCTGCGCGAGTAACAAAGCTTACATCCGATTCTGATTCACGAGCAAGATTCTAGCATAAAATTTATTTTCCGAATCTAACCGTTCCTAACTTTTCATTAAGCAGGCGTACCAAATCAGGGGAAAACTGTTTTTCACCAGCAGCAGAAGTCGGATTTCTTCGTCTGTCTACCCTCCTTGCGCCCCCGCGAACCCCCTCAATTCCTCCACTAAGGGAAGGAGGCTTAGGGGGTTAGGGATTGTATTTGAGCTAACTGTTACCATTTCACTTTTGTGAGGCTACACATCAGCTTTCCTGAACCCCTGCTGAATTCGGGGCAATAGACAGATGAAATGTAGTGGTAATTGGAAAAACTAGAAAAGTAAAAAATAATGCCTCTTGCCTTCGTTGGGGCAAGCAGCGGCAATTCCTGATAATATTTAGCTCATAATATTTGGCTCAAGCAGGAAACATCAGCATCCCCAAAGTGTAGGCTTAAAGCTACATTCAGATTTTCCAGAGATTTGATTAACCACGGCACACCATCTCTGGCATAAGACTCGTAGTGGTTAAAAAGAATTGAAAATCGCTTTTCCAAGTAGGGCTTGACCTTGCGGCACAGCAGCACTATTTTCAAAAGCAAGCCGGTTGTGAATGTCGCCCCCAAATTCGTAATCAGATCGACGAAGACATAGTGATTCGGTCGCTGCGGACTTTCTACCACTAAAAAGTTCAACAATTGACTACAAGTTCGGACAATCAAGAATTCGCTAGGTCTTTGGGAATCGCTATTCGGGAGAGTGTTTTTTAGCTGGGCATACAAGCGCTCGTTAAACTGACGTTTACCAAATTCTGGGTCAATGGAAGCGGTCAGATATTCGTATAAATCCCATTTAAAAGCTCTGTAGGAAGGTGTTTGGCTGGTGTGGGTGAGGAAGCGCTGTGATAAATCTCGGTAGGTGTGGGAGCCTTCTACTTTGCCGTAAAATTGTTTGAGAGCAACACCCAGTTCGCGATCGCTCAATAACGTTGGATTCGTCACCGGCTGGATAATTCGTTCGCGTTGACTGGGGCAAGTCTGACGCGACACTTGGGCACGCCGTACTTGGTAAGTTACGTACTGAGACAAATCGACTTCAAATCCCCGCTGAATTCGGGATTGAATTTGCCGAACTGTTTGCTGATGCTCGTAAGAGCTGTCTTCACTCAATAGGCAATGTTCATATAGGTAGGGATACCGGCGAATTAAGCTTCCCAAAGGCTTAGAGTCATTGCCAGTTGCCTCTGCGGCTTGACTCATCACCTGGGCTAGCCGTCGCAGGGTCAGATATTGCTCCGTCTGGTTGAAAATCCTTACCAGTTCCCGCAAACGTCTGGCTCCGCGAGAGCGAACCGTTCCCATGACCGGAGGCGTCTGGAATATTTCTACCAAATCCGGGATGGACGCTTGGAGATTGGGGTGCATCTGCCAGCGATTGATCAGAATATGGCAGCACCGATTAAGGATAAACCGGAATTCCTGCTCAGCCTGCTTAGAAGTCGTAATTCTCTCCAGCGCCATCCAGATTTTTGGCTCTGAATACCCCACGCCATCCATGAACAGCTGGCGAAATCGCTCGATCATCCGACTGGGTGATTCATGTTGAACCCAGTAAAGCAAATGATCGTAAAGCTGCTGCTCTTCAGTGCTAGTGTGTCGGTGATAACAGTCTGTCCAGGTTGTCACTTCAATGCCCCCCTACGTACGCACGCTAGGGCTGAGTTTATATCAGTTCGGTTGATTCGGTTTATTTCTATTGCAACTGTCGTGTAGTAGACGCTTGAATCGATGCACCCTAAATATCACCCTGATAAGGGGGCTATTTTCTATACTCCTATAATCGGAGAAAGATTACCCCAAATAGAGCATATCTTGGTTGATTCTTCAAATGGTTCCGCAAATATGCGGCAAAATTGTGAAGTTTCGATGAAGTAGAAATACGGATGCCGCAGAGCATCAATTATTCACTTCGCGCATCTACCTCTAAAGTAGTGGGACAAGATAGCGGATTATGTGATAGAAATCACTGCTCAAAATGCATCTTTTGTTCTAACGCTTTGCGTAGTGCATGATAAGGATGAATCTTCTTGAAGTTTGAACATAAGCCTCATGCCTTGTCACGTCCTCCTCTCTCAAATAGCCCAAATCATAGGGGCGAAATCAATCAATCTATCTGACGCCGAATTAGCAGGATATGTTGCAGGAATTACAACTGACACCCGTAGCCTGAAGCCGGGGGAAATTTTTGTGGCACTACGGGGAGACAAGTTTGATGGGCATGAGTTTGTGGAAACTGCTCTAGAAAAAGGAGCGATCGCAGCCATTACTGACCACCCATTGTCGGGATCTATTCCGCATTTGTGCCTAGAAGACACCTTGAAAGCATATCAGACGATCGCTCATTGGTGGCGCTTGCAGTTCGATATCCCTGTAATCGGTATAACCGGCTCGGTAGGTAAAACCACTACCAAAGAATTAATTGCAGCAGTTTTGTCAACAAAGGGCGACATTCTTAAAACTCAGGCTAACTACAACAACGAAATTGGTGTTCCCAAAACACTATTAGAACTTTCACCAATGCATAACTATGCTGTTATTGAAATGGCAATGCGTGCTAGGGGTGAAATTGCCCTATTAACACAAATTGCACAACCTTCTGTAGCGGTAATTACGAATGTGGGAACCGCGCATATCGGGCGGTTGGGTTCGGAGGAAGCGATCGCCCAAGCGAAATGCGAATTACTCGCGGAAATGCCTTCCAATAGCATCGCTGTTCTGAATCACGACAACCGCTTGTTAATGGAAACTGCGGCAACAGTTTGGCAAGGGCAAACCATTACCTACGGCTTGGAAGGGGGAGATTTACGCGGGGAATTGATTGATAACGAGACATTGTGCGTCGAAGGGGTGCATCTGCCGTTACCGCTACCGGGGCGTCATAATGCATCTAATTTTCTGGCAGCCTTGGCAGTAGCTAAAGTTCTCCAGGTTGACTGGAAATTGTTAACCGCCGGTTTGTCGGTAAATCTCCCATCTGGGAGGGCGCAGCGCTACGATTTGCCCAACGATGTTGCCATTTTGGATGAAACCTACAATGCTGGGCTAGAGTCAATGCTGGCGGCACTGCAATTGTTGGCACAAACGCCAGGAAAAAGGCATATTGCGGTTCTGGGGACGATGAAGGAATTGGGAGAGCGATCGCCCCAATTCCACTTTGCAGTTGGAGAAGCGGCGCGGCGGTTGAATCTAGACGCTTTGCTGGTGCTGGTAGATGACAAAGAAGCCGAAGCGATCGCTCTGGGTGCTGCCCCTTTACCTGCTGAGTGCTTTTCGACGCATCAGGCTGTGGTAGAGCGTTTGAAAGAAATGGTGCAAGAAGGCGATCGCATCCTTTTCAAAGCCTCCCATTCAGTAGCCTTAAGCCGAGTTGTCAATCAACTTCGCACCGAATTAACTGACTAATTATTTCAAATTCCCAATACCCCGTAGAGGCACCTCTACGGGGTGTCCACACCAAACAAGAAGTCACCCCAAAATGGCTAAGAAATTAGACCAAATCCTTGTGGTTGATATTGAATCAACTTGCTGGCAAGGAAATCCACCCGCTGGACAAGAAAACGAAATCATCGAAATTGGGATTTGTCCAATTGATATCGCTACGGGAGAGCGCTTGGAAAAAGAAAGTATCCTCGTGAAACCCGAACGTTCCCAAGTTAGTCAATTTTGCACCAATCTAACCACATTAACTCAAGCACAAGTTAATCTAGGAATTTCTTTTGAATCAGCCTGTTCAATTTTAAAGAAAAAATATTTATCAAAAGATAGAGTTTGGGCAAGCTACGGCGACTACGACCGACGACAATTTGAAAAACAATGCCAATCTCGCCATATCAGTTATCCTTTCGGAACCCGACATATAAATATCAAAACTCTTTTTGGGATTAT
Source organism: Trichocoleus sp. AS-A1 (assembly GCF_039962015.1). Classification (NCBI taxonomy): domain Bacteria; kingdom Bacillati; phylum Cyanobacteriota; class Cyanophyceae; order Leptolyngbyales; family Trichocoleusaceae; genus Trichocoleus; species Trichocoleus sp. AS-A1. The sequence goes on from NZ_JAMPKG010000007.1 coordinate 167,501, forward strand.
TCATGCCATGCCAAATGAAATTGGCATGGATATGGCATTAGAATTACTGAATCTTCCCCTTGAAGGAACTCACCATAGAGGAGGAGATGATGCTTGGAATATAGCCGGTATTTTATCGATATTAATATTACAAAAAAGAATAAATGTAACACTAGGTGCAAGTTGAAAACTTAAACTCACCCATTCGTTATGCCCGCTGAAACACCAACACCCACATTACTTCCATCGATTCTCTTAGGTTCAGCAGAGGCTGATAGCGAGTTGCACTTCTTTGAGCTTAGCTTGGAAGTATCTGAAGTTTAGCATCACAAAAGTTAAATAGTATTAGTATAAGTTAGCTTAAAATAAAATTGGGGCAACAACCTGTGGGGAAATATTATCAATAGCTGCAATAATACTCATCTTGTTCCCCATAAAATAATTTGTTTTATATTTATCAATTAAAAAAAATCGCAAATATAATGAACGCTTTCTAGAGAGGATATTTCCTGCTGACCCCAGCTAGACCAATTAAATAAAAGTAGATAGAATCTAGAAGCAAAATTCTTTTAGTGTCTTAGGAGTCCTGAGTCCTTAGTCAAGAGGTAGTAGGTAATAAGTGGTCATCCTTACCAACTACCCACCACCCATAACCCACTACCCACTATCCATGAGCAAGAAAACTATTTGCCTAGTTTTAACTTTGTTTCTGGTGGCCTGCGGTGCAACCGGAAGCAAGATTACACCTACACCTGAGGCTGGAAAAGCCGGGACTTTTAAAGTAGCAATGCTTTTTCCTGGCCCTATAAATGACAAAGGTTGGAATCAATCAGGTTACGAAGGGCTGAAATTGATTGAAAAAGAACTTGGGGCTGAGGTGGCTTATACTGCTAGCGTTCCTGAAGCTGATGGTGAGAAACTTTTTCGTCAATATGCCCAAAAAAGTTTTGATTTCCTCATCAGTCATGGTGATGAATATCGCGACGCCGCCGAAACAGTTGCCAAAGATTTTCCCCGCACTAAATTTGCCCTCATGAGCAGTTATGCCGGTAACAATAAAAACGTGGGTGCTTTGGCGTTTCGGAGTGGGGAAGTGGGTTATCTAACTGGGGTCGTTGCCGGACTCAAAACCAAAACTAAAAAAGTTGCCTTTATTGGCGGTCAAGCATATCCAGTGATGGAAGAAGAGGCTATCTTATTTAAACGGGGTGTCCGGGCAACGAAACTGGACAGTACAGTTTCTATCAAGTGGCTTAACAGTTGGTCAGATGCGGACAAAGCTAGAAAAATTGCCCAAGAGCAAGTAGCAGCGGGAACTGACGTTTTAGTCGTTGATGCCGATAGAGCCAATATAGGTGTTATTAAAGTAGCTGCCCAAAGTAAGGGTGTTTACGTTATCAGCTGGAGACATGCCACCAATGAGATTGAAAATCAGCACAAACTGGCTCCAAAGACGATTGTTACCAGCGTTATCCAGCAGGTGCCTATGTTAATGCTGGAGGGAGCAACCTTGGTACAACAGGGGCGATGGGAAGGCAAGCAATATAAGTTTGGGCTGCTAGAGGAAGTCCAAGATTTAGCTCCTTTTTATGGCTCGTTAACTCCAGAGCAAGAAGCTTTCGTCGCTTCTGTTAAGCAAGAGATCGTCACTGGCAAAATAGATGTTTCACCCTAGAGGCAATTTACATCGCTTCTCTAAGAGTTTTAAACAATTGCGAATCAGCGGGTGCAACTTTCTGAGCTAGGAGGCACGATGAACAAAAGAAATCGCAACAGTGCTTCGCATCAAGCTAATACAGGTATAAATTTACCTTTATCTTGGCTTTCTTCAATTGCAAATCAGCTGAGATACGGCCTGGTCTTGCTAGTCGTTTCAACACTATTGCTCACTTCTGGAATTTTAATCTATCTAAGCTTTCAAGCTCAATTGCAACAAGTAGAAATTGCCCAACAAGAGCGTAGTCATGCGGCTGCTGGGGAAATCAATGCTTACTTGGATGACTTGCAGCGGAAACTAAGCTATTTAGCGAGAGTGCAAGGATTGACCGATCTTTCGCCTGAGATTCAAGATAGATTTCTGGAAGCGTTAACCCGCCACAATAGTGCTTATGAAACAGTGGCAATTTTTAATGATAAGGGTAATATTGTTTCTTCCTCTTCGCCTTATGGTAAAGCAATTTTCTATCAAGAAGAAGCTTCTACATCATTTTTACAAGCTTTTAGACAACAGGAAGATTTTGTCAGCCCCGTTAGAATTGACCCTAAGACTCACTTGCAGACGGTCATCTTAGCTGTGCCCATTCGCAATCAACAAGATGAAATTAATGGCGTTTTAATGGCTTGGATCAATTTAAAGTTTCTCTGGAATGTTCTCTCTCACACCAAAGTAGGTAAGACGGGTTATGCTTATGCGATCGATAATCGCAATTATTTAATTGCCGAAAAAGGAAAATCTCCTGAAAGTTTTAATCTGAAAGACCTCTCACACTACCCATTCATCCAAAAATTAACTAAATTAAATGGTGCAAAACGGCTGACTACTTATCAAGGTTTGCGAGGTGTTGAGGTTGTGGGAGCCATTTCTACCATCCGGACTGGGCGCTGGAAGGTGGTGGTAGAACTACCCACCGTTGAAGCCTACGCTCCGGTGCGAAAAATGCTTTTGGTGATGGGGATAGCATTGAGCGTGGCGATGCTAGTGGCAATTGAGCTGGGTTGGTTCTTCTCCCGACAAATTGTATTACCTTTGCAGCGTTTAACAAAAGCCGCAGCCCAAATTAGTGGGGGAAATCTAGATACGGAAGTCACAGTTAGACAAGGCAATGAATTGGGGGTATTAGCGACCACTTTTAATGAAATGACGTCTCAATTACGGGGACTAATTAAGGATTTGAGGAAGGAGCGAAATTTTGTTTCTGCAATCCTTGATACGGCTGGGGCTTTAGTGGTAGTTCTCGATTGCCAAGGACGAATTATCCGTTTTAATCGAGCTTGCGAGAAAACAACTCAATATTCATTTGAAGAAGTCAAGGACAAGTATTTCTGGGATTTATTTATAATTACGGAAGAATTGGAACCCGTCAAAACTATCTTTAAAGCTCTTCAATCAGGGGAATTTCCTAAGACTTATGAAAACTACTGGGTAACGAAAGATGGAAGCCGAAGACCGATTGCTTGGTCGAATACGGTTCTCGTCGATGCCGATAGCTCAGTTAATTACATTATCAGTATTGGGATAGATATCACCGAACGAAAACGAGCGGAAGAGGCTCTGACGCGAAGTGAGGAATTATATCGCACGCTTGCAAGAAACTTTCCGAACGGCGCAGTTTTCTTATTCGATCAAGACCTCCGTTACACGATTGCTGAAGGTGCAGGATTAGCTGCGATTGGTCTTTCTAAAGAGTTGTTAGAAGGAAAGATGCTTTGGGAGACATTACCTCGTGAAACTTGTGAATTGTTAGAGCCGACTTATCGGGCAGCGCTGGCAGGAAAAGCCACTGTTATTGAAGTTCCTTACAATAATTCGTCTGATAGCGATCGCGCTGCTTCCCGGATCTATCTTTTGCACGCACTTCCCGTCAAAAATGAGGGCGGAGAAATTTTTGCGGCAATGGTGATGACGCAAGACATTACCGATTGGAAGCAAGCAGAGGAGAAACTACGCCAAGAAAGAGACTTTAACACCACGATTGTCCAAACTTCTCCAGCTTTTTTTGTGGCTATCAATCCGGATGGCACCGTCAGGATGATGAATGACGCAATGCTTCACGCTCTGGGTTATACCTTTGAGGAGGTTTTAGGAACTGATTATCTTTCAACTTTTATTCCCCAAAGCGATCGCGCAATCGTTTCTGAAGTCTTTGAGCATGTCATCCAACTACAGCAACTGCCTCAAAGGCACAACTACGTTCTTACCAAACAAGGCGAAAAACTGCTAGTAGAATGGCACGGAAAGTCTGTTGCGAAAGAAAATGGGGAACTTGACTTTTTCTTTGGGTTAGGAATTGATATTACCGAGCGCCAGCGTGCAGAAGAGGCGCTGTTACTCTCGGCGGAGCGCGATCGCTTGTCGGGCGCGATGGCACTCCGGATTCGACAATCACTCGATATTCAGCAAATTCTAGATACTACTGTGATAGAAGTCCGAAATTTTCTGTTAGCAGATCGGGTTTTTATCAGTCGTATTTATAGCAATTTTGAGGTGGTTGCGGAATCGGTCGCTCCCCCTTGGCGACCTGTTTTGGGATGGAGTCCCACAGATGAAGAACATATGCAACAAATCAGAGCGATGTTTGAGAATAAAACTATCCACGTTGTCAAAGATACTTCTCAAATAGAGCTTTCTTCAGCCATTTCTCAAGATTTTTCCAATTATCACATCAAAGCTTATCTGGCTGTACCGATTCTTCTGAACGACGAGCCGTGGGGAATCTTGATGGTCGATCAATGTACAACCCCGCGTGACTGGAAACAATTGGAAATTGATTTGCTTTCATCGCTGTCAACTCAAGTGACGATCGCCATTCAGCAAGCAAAACTCTATCAACAAGTACAGGATCTCAATGCTAGTTTGGAACGTCAAGTTGAGACGCGCACTGCCCAACTTATTCAAAAAATGGAGGAACTCAAAGAGCTGAACGAACTCAAAGATGAGTTTCTTCATGCAGTTTCTCACGATCTTCGCACGCCGATTATGGGAATGTCCTTGGTAGTGAATAACTTGTTGAATAAGCCAGGAGACACGATTCCCATTCCTCGCTCAATTTTAGAGCGGATGATCCAGAGTAGCGATCGCCAACTGGGTTTAATCAACTCCCTCCTCGAAGCGCATTCCAGCGAAGTTCGCGGCGTTGTCCTCCAATATGAGTTTGTAGAACTGAGTACATTGATTCAAGCGATCGCAGAAGACTTAGAACCGCTGCTATCAAAACATCAAGCGTCGCTGATAAATCGAGTTCCCGACGATTTACCGGGCGTGACAGCCGATCCATTGCAGCTAAGACGAGTTTTTGAAAATCTGCTGACTAATGCTCTGAACCATAACCCACCCGGACTTCGCATCACCTTGGAAGCCACCATAGAAGAAGAGATGATTCATTGCACCGTTGCTGATAACGGGATCGGGATGACTCCAGAAGCGTGCGATCGTCTTTTCGATCGTTATGTTCGAGGAAACCGCGCCCGTTCTGCTGGCATCGGTCTAGGGTTATATCTTTGTCGGCAAATCATCACCGCTCATGGGGGACAAATTGGTGCCATTAGCGCCCCCAGAACTGGAGCAACTTTCTGGTTCACATTACCTTTAGCAACCTCACCAGAGGCAGAAAAAGCTGGTTAGTTCATCGTCATTATTGCGTTACCACTGACTAATGACCGATCGCTAAAAATCACCCAATCGGGTGAGTCACCTGCACGAAGGCGATCGCCAGTGCTTATTGTAACTTGGAATAAGACTGAATAATACTGAAAATGAAGGGTGAGTGCAATGTTGAAAAAGAAATTCTTGGCTCAGAGAACTCAATCACGTGCTGCTCATCAATCAGTTTTTCAGTGTCATCCCATATCTAGGAAGGACATGGTTTCTGATTTAAATTATTTACAAGCTTTACGGGCTTGCTGTCGAGATGAAGCAGCTTTTGAACAGTTAAAGCTGCTCCTGAATTTGGAGGAAGAAAGTGTTGAAGAAATAGTCAGCCAAACTCAAACACAAGTCGATTCAGATTTTCAGTTCCCAACTGTCACCCATTCCTGGGAAAATCTTTTACCCGCAGAAATTTCCCTGGCACAAAGTGACTCAACACTTGAAAAAGTGGCAGCAAATAAGCTGGGAATTATTTTTCAGCTTCTCAATTGTGATGATTCTCGCTGGTTACTATTTGCCCATTCCGGTTGCCAAGAATTCTTAGAATTAGCATCTTATTCAGCTTATACAGACCCACCTCTGCTATGGAACCTGATCCATCCAGACGATCGGGAAGCTTATGAACAATCATTAGTTATTTCGGCAGCGAATCTTCAACCTTGGATATGGGAAGGTCGTGTGATTACCAAATCGGGCAACCTCAAGTGGATGCAAACTGCGGCTCGACCTATTTTGCAAGGAAATAATGACATTTATTGGAATGGTTTACTGATAGATATTACCGAGCGCAAGACTCGCGAAGAGGCACTCTTGCTTTCGGAAGAAAAATTTTCTATGGCGTTTCGTTATAGCCCTAATGCTGTGAGTATTACAACCCTCAATGAGGGGCGTTATATTGATGTCAATGATAGCTATCTCCGCCTTAGTAATTATAAAAAAGAAGAAATTATTGGTCGTACCTCACTTGAAATCAATGCCTGGGTGAATCCAGAAGATCGCATTAGGATGCAACAGATGTTGCGGGAACAGGGAGCGATTCACAACCAGGAATTTGAGTTTCGCAAGAAGTCTGGCGAGGTGGGAATCTATTTATTTTCAGCAGAAATTGTCAACATTAATGGCGAATCATGCTTAGTTTCTGTAAGGAGCGATATTACTGAGAGCAAAGCTGCTGAAGCTTTGGCTCGCGCCACCGCAGAACGCGATCGCTTGCTCTACGAGATTGCCTTGCGGATTAGGCGATCGCTCGATTTGAATGAAATTCTCAACACCACAGTTGAAGAAGTTAGGCAGTTTTTGCACGCGGATCGCGTGTTTATTAGTTACTTTGATGAAAAGGGGCAAGGTACAACCGTTGCAGAGTCAGTAGATCCTAATTTTCCGTCAATTTTAGGTTGGGTTACGGAGAACGTTGCTTACAAAGAAGTTCAACAAATATTTGAACTCGATCGCATCCGAGTTGTCAACGATACAACAAAAGTAGAAAAATCTGCATTTATCGCTGAATACCACAATCGATATCAAGTCAAAGCTGGCATTGGTGTCCCAATCATGCTAGGAGACAAACTGTATGGCATCTTAATTGCCAATCAATGCTCTGCACCACGGGAGTGGCAGCAGTATGAAATTGACTTGCTCGATCAACTGGGAGTACAGGTAGCGATCGCAATTCAGCAATCTTCTCTCTTCCAACAAGTACAAACGCTAAATGCTAATCTAGAACGCCAAGTAGAAGAACGTACCGCTCAGCTACAGCAGAAAATGCAAGAACTGCAAGAGCTGAACCGGATTAAAGACGTTGTTTTACATACAGTTTCTCACGATCTCCGCACCTCGGTTCAGGGCACTATCATGGTGTTAAATAATCTGCTCGGATCGCCAGAAGAAAAAGTGACCATTTCTCGCTCTCTTGTAGAGCGAATGATCCAAGGCAACGAACGCCAACTGAGCATGATTCAGTCATTAATCGAAACCAATACTAACGAAAATAGAGGGATTGTTCTTCAGCGAGAGTTAGTTCAATTAAATACATTGGTTCCGGCGATTCTCCGAGACTTGCAACCCATGCTGGCGGAAAATCAAGCAACTATCAAAAATATGATGGCGGCAAATTTACCGTTAGTCATGGTCGATCCGTATCAGAGTCAGCGGGTTTTTGAAAACCTATTCACCTATGCTTTAAAACAAAATCCACCTGGATTGAAATTGACTCTAAAAGCTAAAGTTGATAAGCAGATGATTCGCTTTACCATAGAGGATAATGGTAGAGGAATGAGTCAGCTTGAGTGCGATCGCTTATTCAATCTCTTTGTCCGCGATCCTCAAGCTCGCTGCTCGACTAACATCGGGTTAAAATTGTATCTCTGTCGGCAAATTATTACCGCTCACGGCGGAGAAATTGGAGTGACAAGTCGCCCGAATCGCGGCTCTACTTTCTGGTTTACCTTCCCTTTGGCAACAGCGGAAAGTTAAAACTGCGAAATTAAAAAGTTTAAAGTCTATCTTTTATTTTTAAATTTTTCATAGAGTTACTTGCGATCGCTTCTTCCCCTGTGCCTTACTGGATCTATAGGCAGTAACTCAGCGCAAACATCATGGCAATGCAAGAACTGGCTTCTCGGATTGACACAGTTAAAGTCTACGCTGCCGGTGCCACCGTGACTCGGATTGCTGAGTTACATCTGAACGTTGGGGAACTGCCCGAACACGTTGAGATACCGGAATTGCCTCTGGCGCTAGATGATAGCAGTGTCCGAGTGAGGGTTGAATCTGTAGAGACGCAAAACCCGTCCCCGATTGCCTCAGATGTTCGCATTGGTTTAGCCGTTCCCCCGCCGCAAGAGACACAGAACCCACCCCCGGAGGAGGAACTGCGTGCAGCGACGGCTGAGGTACAACGCATTCAGGACGCGATCGCCCTCATCGAAAAAGAAATTGGCGTCCTCAGTAATCTAAAAGTACCCGATCGCCCCAACGCTCAACCTGGGACAGCACCGCCGCCTTCGCCAATGAACGCTAGACTTGCTTTGGCAAACTTCAGCGACGAACAAATCCGCGCCCGAATCCAGGAAAAGCGGGAAAATTTGGAAAAATTGCGTCTAGCGCAGGAATCTCTTGCCGATTTGCAACAAAAGCAGGCGATCGCTTCCACCGCCAGAAATGCTAGACCTAATGAGCTTCGCAAGACGGTTATTGTCCGTTTGAGTTACGAAGAGTTTACTCCCCCTACCTCTCTTCTACCAGGAGAAGGGCAGAATTCCCCTCCACTTGTAGAAAAGGGGGAATTAGGTTTTTCACGCTTAGTTATCGAATATTTCGTCCCCGGTGCGCGTTGGACACCGACCTATGTTTGCCGTCTAAATAGTGCGGAATCTAGTGCCAGCATTGCCGTCAGGGCGTTGATTTGTCAGCGCACAGGTGAAGATTGGTCAGGGGTAAGATTGGAACTTTCTACAGCCGAACCGATGGGTTGGTGTGCGCTACCGGAATTGCCCTCGCTGCGGCTAGGACGAGTGCAACCAGCGATGAGAAAATCAGGCTGGCGTCGTCCCCCAATCGGTGCAGAGATTCTTTTTGAGGACTACGATAGCCAGAGACCGACAGCTTTAGCCGCTGTGTCGTCACCAAGCGCGATCGCGAATTTCTTAGACAACGCTCCTTCAGTTCCACCCTTACCCGATCTGACGGCGCAGGATCGCTCTGAAATGTACGCTAGTTATGGGATGGCTATGCCAGCAGCAGCGCCTTGTGCAGACTATATAGAGGAATCACTGGCACCGCAAGTAGAATCCCCTTCCCTAGGAGACCGACTAGCGGCTCACAAAGCACTGAAACGGGCGGCAGCTGCCCCACCAGCAGCACCAGAATTTCTCCAGCGTCGAAGGAGGCAGAACCTGGAGGATACTACAGATGAGAATTCTGTAACCGATTTACTGGCATACGGTCTCATGCGAATGGGCGCAGCAGATGACCGAGCAAAGCGCGGTAAATTGTCGATAGAACAACAGCAGGAAATATATTTAGAAATCCTTCAACGTCAGAAAGTTACGGTTACGTTTAATGTCATGCAGGTAGTGCAACAGGCTTTTGATAACGCCCAAAAATGCCTCTGGATGATGCTTCCTCCCGGTGGTATCCATGTGCGAGACGTTGCAGGTTCCTTCGACTATGCCTATAGCGCTGATGGACGAATTGATGTCCCCTCAGACGGGCAATTTCACTCTGTCGCCCTAACTAGCAACAGTACAGACGTAGATTTGCGCTACATCGTCGTTCCCCGCGAAGATACTAACGTCTTCAGAATTGCCCAACTCCGCAACCCCCTACAAGCACCGCTACTCGCTGGCCCTGCGGATGTCTACGTCGATGGCGAATACATCTTATCTACAAATATTGCCACAGTTCCACCAAAAGCACAGATGGAATTAGGGCTAGGAGTGGAACAAGCCATCAAAGTTGCTCGAAACACCGTTTATGAAGAAGTTCGTTCTGGCGAAACCATCGTCTCTTTCAACGAACTGCGCCACAAAATTAAAATCGATATTAACAACTATCTACCAAGAATTGCCAAGATTGAAGTACGAGAAAGACTCCCCATTCCCCAAGAAGGAGCAAAAGTAGATATCCATTGCGATCGCGTCTCGCCACCTTGGGAAAAATACGAACAACAAGAACGTAACTCACCCATCAAAGGCGGCTATCGCTGGCAAGTCGAAGTCCCCGCAAAAGAGAAAACTACCCTATCAGTTGATTACATCATTAAAACTTTTGTAGACAGCGAATTGATTGGGGGAAATCGGCGGGAGTCGTAATTTTAATTGAAGATTTGGGCTTACTAAATATATAGCCTAAAGAGAGTAAGTTGTACCGTGGAAAAATACAATCGGCGGGAGTTTATTGTGTATGGCTCAGCCACCGTTTGCAGCCTCTTGCTACTGAGCGTTAGTGCTAGCAGCAAGCCTTCTCAAGCATCAACCAATCCTATTTCCACAAAAATATCAACGAATGAGTATGTTGAAAATAAATGGCAAGAACTCGAACAGCGGTGGCAAGAAATTTTGCAAAAACACGAGCAGCGGTGGCAATACACAGAGCAAACTTGGGAAAACAATCAAATGCCCCCTATCATCCGAATCCGCATGGTTGAGTCTCACCGTTCTGTGTACGATTTAGTTCATCTTATTCAAACTGCTAGAAGACACTCAGTGCTGGGTCAACTTTATCCGTATACCAGTCATTATTGTCTAGGTTTCAGCAGATATACGGAACCGCCGTTTTGGTACGATTGCCCTGCTGCTGTACCCACCGGAAAGGGGCAGTATGAAGTATTGGCTCCTAGTAATTATCAACAGATTATTGCAATCGTTAATGATGCACCAACAGCAATTAGCTTGATAGTTGAAAATTTGCCGCGTAAATATTCTAATCTTTATACTTAAATGCAAAAGCTAAATGATATTAAATCCGGTTGATTATTCAGCATTTGCGAAGAACCTCTCCCCACCATCGCCGATGGCTCTGGTTCCCCTCTCCGTTAACGGAGAGGGGTTAGGGGTGAGGTTCCAAATCATGATGATTCAAGGGTAAATGATATCAAATCGGTTGATTACCCAGCCTTCTCCAAGAAACATCATGATGATTCAAGGGTAAATGATATCAAATCGGTTGATTACCCAGCCTTCTCCAAGAAACTCTTCCCGCGATCGCCTGCGGCTCCGGTTCCCCTCTCCGTTAACGGAGAGGGGATAGGGGTGAGGTTCCAAACAATGACGATTTAAATAAATTTGATATGAGGAAGTGATAAATTATGCAAGCAATTCAAAAGTCGCCAGAAGTCATTCAAGAATTAACGCTCGATGCACCTGTTTGTGTAGTAACACTCTTAGAAGATAGGGCACAGGTGCGACGAATTGGCAAAATTAATTTAACCCAAGGACTGTGGAGAATTCAAGTCCAGAAAGTTGCCCCAGTTCTTTCAGATAAATCTCTTCGGGCAGAGTTTTGTGAGGAATATCCAGAGGCACGAATTGACGATGTTCGCGTTCGCCGCCAGATGTTGGTTAAGGAAACAGATCGACTAGCCAATGTAGAGATGCAAAATTTCGCGTCTCTACAAGCAGAACTGCGATCGCTACTTAACTCCTTCAACAATATCAGCGAAGACCGCCAGCACCTCGAATCGTGCTTCGAGCGAGTAAACACCATCCTTGCTAAAGGTTTGCAGGAACTCCCCGTGGATGCGATTTGGGGACAAATTGACCCTAAATCCTGGCGAGAGCAAATTTCTACTTTATTTAAACAATTGCGAGATTTCCGATCGGAAATCTTAAGCAGCTATCACACTCAAGAACAACTACACCAGCAAATTCACGACTTAATTGCCAAAGCAGAAGCCTTATCGCGTCCCGATATGGTCTATGTTGCCAACATCGAAGCCGACTTAATGATTCCCCAAGCGGGAGAGTATGCGATCGCTTTCGACTATGTGGTTCCCGGTGCCATGTGGCGACCTTGGTACCAAGCACGCCTTCTCCTCGACGAAAAACCGACGCTCTCTTTCCGCTTCGATGGCTGTGTCTGGCAACGCACGGGAGAAGATTGGAAAGACGTAGATTTAGTCTTTTCTACCGCCCGCGCATCCTTAGGAACTGAACCACCCCTGCTGACAGATGACCCTTTAAATGTTCAAGAAAAATCTCAGCAGATTGTTATTCAAGCGAGAGATCAACAAGTTCAGACAGCCGGACTCGGAACCGACACCACTCCCGCCACAGTTGATTTACCCGGCGTTGATGACGGCGGCGAAGTCCGAAACCTACGCAGCCAGACGAAAGCAACGATTCCCTCCGATGGTCGCCCTTACCGCGTTGCCATCTTCTCCTTCGACTCTCCCGCCTCTGTAGAGTATGTCTTGATGCCAGAATTATCCTGTCAAGTCATCCTTAAGAGCGAACAGACAAACACTTCTAAATTCCCGATTCTAGCCGGACCCGTAGATTTAGTGCGGACTTCTGGCTTTATCGGTCGCACCTCAGTTTTATTTATTTCACCTGGAGAGAAATTCGCGTTGGGATGGGGAGCGGATAATGCAATGCGCGTACAGCGCACCCAAACCCAAAAAAGAAAACAGGATCACTTGACTAAATGGAACAGTGTCACAACTACAACAACATTGTTCCTTTCCAATATTGGTGCAGAACCGAGAGCGATTAAAACTACCGAGCGGGTGCCAATTTCGGAGCTAGAGCAAGTGAAAGTAGAGGTAATCTCCGACAAAACCACAAATCGCGTGCAACCGGATGAAAACGGCTTTTGCACCTGGAATTTTACCCTCGAACCTTACTCTCAACTCCAGGCATCCTTGGTCTACCAAGTTTCAGCCGCACCGGAAGTACAAGGCATCTAGGGCTTTGCTCCCATGAATTTAGGCGCTATGAGGGGGGAACTTTTGGGTTTTCAATAGTATCACATAACTAAAGAAAAGAAATCTACCCAGCTCCATAACCTCCTCACCATGTCTTTGCCTTCAAGCTCCTCCAAGCGTCTATTGGGACGGTCAATTGCCGCCCTAGCCACCGTCGTCCTCTCCACTCTCAATGCGGTCAACCCCAGCCAAGCCGCCGTTTTTGCTCAAAAAGAAGTTGAACAAGGTAAATTTATCGCCGTAGCTGCTCCTTACGGCACGAATAGTCATCAACTGCTGATTCTGGAACAGGTATCAGATAAACGGGCGTGTTGGAGTGAAAGTGGCGATCGCCCGGTGGCAATCGATCCGCTGCTACTTAACTTTGACTTCACCGGAATTTGTGGACGCAGTACCGACAGCAACGGCTATTCTATCCGCATGGCGGGGACGGATTTGGGACTGAAGTACAGCTTCAACTTAGTGAAGCGCGACGGAGAACTCGTCCTCGTCGGCACGAACTTTAGCGATCGCACTGTCCCAACGATTGAAATTGGCAGAACCAACGGACTCAGCGATGGTTTTATGAAAATCAATCTCGATCCGGCTTGGCGGTTTGCCAAAAGAACCTACAACGGGAAAACCCTCGGTCACGTCTATCTTGCCAGCGACCAAGCCGCGCCGGGAATCGACCCTGGCGATATCGGAACGCCTCCCGGAAGTTCCACCTTCGGAGATATCGGCTCAGATGTTTATGCCAAAGAAATTGAACAAGCCGTTGCGCTAGGGTTCGTCGCAGGCTTTAAAGAAGACAACACCTTCCGCCCTCAAGTCGCCTTAACCAGAGAGCAGCTCGTGTCTATGGTGTTGGAATCTTTAACCAAGCTACCCGGAGCCAATGTCACGATCCCAACTCAAGCTGCATCTCGACCCTATCCTGATGTCGATGCTTCGCGCTGGAGCGCCGCTAAAATTAAATGGGCGCGGGATAACAATATTGTCAGTGGCTACCAAGACGGCACCTTCAAACCCACTCAACCCGTCACGAGAGCTGAATTGATGGCAGTGCTGCGACGTGCTGCGGAATTTGGTAAAAATATGCGTGGACTTGCCCCAGAATTAGCGACCAAAAACTCAGCGAAAACCTTCTCAGACACCGAGAAACACTGGGCTGCCCCGCTGATTAGTCAAATGTCTTCTTATTGCAATGTCGCCTCCCCAGTCAATGAAGTCGGCAGCAAGTTTGAGCCAAACTCTCCGACTCGCCGCAACTATGCTGCCGCCGCCACTCTGCGGATGCTCAACTGCGTCAAAACTGAGTAATCCTCATCGTTCTTTCGCGTCTAAATAGACTCTCAAGACAATTTTGATAGTTTGTTCTAGACGCGATAAACCCTTGTCTCTACGATTAATGAATCCTTTCGCTTAACCCTGACCGATTACTAGACATCCGGTGAGAAAAGCCTTCGTTGCGATTAAAAATCAGATGATTTTGGTTAGCGCGTAGCCGCTAGCTTCTCTAACAACAGATCCAACTTTTTCTCAATTTCTCCGGCACACTGTCGATATGTTGCCAAGTCGCCACCATAGGGATCGGCGATTTCAGATTGATCGGGATAGCCGACGTATTTTTTTAAGGTATATACTTTGTCCGCAGCAGCAGAGAAGGCATCAGCGATCGCTTTCTTTTGTCCGCCCGTCATTGTCAGCACCAAATCCGCCCAATCGAAGAGCTGGCGATCCAGCCGCTTCGCTTCATGGTAGTAATCGATACCATACTCCTTCAGGACGCGCTGGGTCTGCGGGGATGCAGAATCTCCCTCAAACGCCACGACGCCTGCCGACCGCACCTCGACTTCCATTCCTTGCGCTTTTTGGCGGAATAGCGCTTCTGCCATCGGGCTACGACAGGTATTGCCCGTACACACAAATAAAATCCGCATTTGTGACCCTCTCTTTTCTCTCTCGCTGTTGCTCAGCCAATAAAACTGCTGTAGTTAATTCTACGGAAGATTGGGTCTTTTTATTGCATAAACGCGAACAGTCTTTTCCTGAATAATTGTGTCTTTTTCGTAAGTTAAGCCGACTTTCATTGCGACATTCTGAGACGCGATGTTTCCCGGATGGATTAAGGAAATGAGGCGGTTATAACCCAGCTCAAAACCATAATCCCGAATTGCACTAGCCGCTTCGGTTGCCAAACCCTTTCCCCAGTATTCCTTAGCCAGCATATAACCAATCTCGACTTCTTCTTGCCCATCCACTCGCTGCGGTATTAATCCACACCGACCAATAAACTGGTTGTCAGCCTTGTGAATGGTCGCCCACAAACCGAAACCGTATTTCTCGTAGCAGCTAAATATCCACTCGATGTTGAGCTTAGTTTCTTCAGATGTTCGCGTGTTGGGGAAGAACTTCATCACGACTGGATCGGCAAAAATGGCTGCCAAGTCGTCTACATCATCCCATGTGAGATGTCGGAGAATTAAGCGCGGTGTTTCAGTTACAATCATCTGATTTTTGGGTGCCTGTTTCACAAAGTTGAGTTCAACTGATATCTTGCACCAATATCTTGCAATCTTGCACCAACCCGATAACCTGCCCAGAATTCAAATTCTGGGTGAATAAATCAGGTCTATTGAAATAGACTAAAAACCTTAATATTTCTGATTTTTAGCCCGTTTTAACGAAATTAAAGCTATCAGCAAAAAAATTGCTTTCCTTGCGCCTCATTAAACTTCAGTTCTCATGCCGAGAAATGTAAAACGCACTATCTTTGTTATTAGACCTATTTTGACACCGCAAAAATGAGGCTGAGGATAACACGGCGACGGTTCGGTATGCTAACGATCGCAAGTACCTTGGTCGTTGCTAAGGACGCGATTGCATCCCGCATCGCGAATGCAAACCTTACAAAAAATATTTTTATGCAAACAAGCCCTAAGACTTCCACCGCAGTCGCGAAAACCCAGGAGCCTGGTCGTATTGACGTGACGCTGCGAATCAATGGTAAATCGCACACTTTGCGAATAGAACCGCGCGTGACGCTACTGGATGCACTGCGCGAACGCATCGGTCTGACAGGCACCAAGAAGGGTTGCGATCGCGGACAATGCGGTGCGTGTACTGTGTTGGTTGATGGACGGCGCATCAACTCGTGCCTGACCTTGGCGGTGATGCAGGAGGGCGCGGAAATTACAACGATTGAAGGTTTAGCTCGTGGCGATGAACTGCATCCCATGCAGGCGGCTTTCATTAAGCATGACGGCTTTCAGTGTGGATATTGTACGCCCGGTCAGATCGTGTCTGCGGTGGGTCTATTGGCAGAAGGTTGCCCGACATCCGATGAGGGAATTCGGGAGTGTATGAGCGGCAATCTCTGTCGCTGCGGTGCTTATCCAGGCATTGTTGCCGCTGTGCGCGAAGTTCATCAGACGCAGACTAGCAATGGGTAGTCGGGACGCATGAGCAATTCCGTCGTTTCACCAATCAATTGCATACCCGCTCCGCCTGAAATAAATTTTGGGCTAATCGCTAAAGTTAGCTAAAGCTAACTGGATATGGATTTCAACGGATTGAAATAGGTTTGAGCGGTGAAGCCGGAAATTTATTTCATGGCTCTTAAGTCAGTGCCATTCAACTTAAACCCATGCACAGGAGTTTTAATGAAACCTTTTAGTTATGTGCGTGCTACTGAAAAAGGCACAGCCATTCAGACAGTTGCGGGGGATCGGGCAGCGAAATTTATCGCAGGCGGCACTAATTTAATCGACTTGATGAAAGGAGGCGTAGCGCAGCCTGACCAACTGGTAGACATCACCCGGCTACCATTGGCAGACGTGACGGCAATCTCGAATGGCTTACGCATCGGGGCGATGGCACGCAACAGCGACGTGGCAAATAATCGGGTGGTGCGCGATCGCTATCCGTTACTTTCTCAAGCGTTACTCGCTGGCGCGTCACCGCAACTGCGGAATATGGCAACCATCGGCGGCAACTTGATGCAAAGAACGCGCTGCTACTACTTCAACGATTCGACGATGCCGTGCAACAAGCGCGAACCCGGTTCCGGTTGTTCGGCGATTGAAGGGTACAACCGCATTCACGCGATTTTCGGTGCCAGCGAACAGTGCATTGCAACGCATCCCTCGGATATGTGCGTGGCGCTGGCAGCCCTTGATGCCGTGGTGCGCGTTGAGGGGCCGAACGGAGAGCGACAAATCCCCATCAGTGACTTTCATCGCTTACCGGAAGATACACCTCAAATCGACACGGTGCTTCAACATGACGAACTAATCGTTGCGGTTGATTTGCCCAATTCACCCTTTGCCGAGCGATCGCACTATTTAAAAGTACGCGATCGCGCTAGTTATGCCTTTGCCCTGGTTTCCGTCGCCGCTGCCCTCGATATCGACAACGGCACCATTAAAGCGGCGCGAGTCGCGATGGGGGGCGTCGCACATAAGCCGTGGCGGGCGGTTGAGGCGGAGAAAATTCTAGTTGGTGCAAAAGCGAACGAGCAAACCTTTGCAGCAGCAGCAGAGGCAACAGTTCGGGAAGCCCAACCCCAAAAATACAACCGATTCAAAGTTGAAATGGCAAAACGAGCGATCGCGCGGGCACTCACAAAAGCAGCAGGAGGCACCGTATGAGTCAATCTGAGAATGCAACCAACCAAGCTGTGGGCAAGCCGATAAATCGGGTGGATGGACGCCTGAAAGTGACCGGCGGTGCCCACTACTCAGCGGAAATCCCCTTGGAAAATCTCGCCTACGCCGTCACTATCGGCAGCGCGATCGCCCGTGGGCGGATTAAGAGCATCGACACCCGTGCAGCAGAACAGTCCCCCGGTGTCCTGGGCATCCTGACGCACCTCAACCCGCCCAAACTCCTTCCGGTTGCCACCTTGTTCGGGGGTGGGGCTGCCGCCGAAAACCGGCTGGTGCTGCAAGAAGCGGTTGTACATCACATCGGTCAGCACATCGGCGTTGCGATCGCCGACACCCTAGAAAACGCCACCCACGCCGCATCCCTCGTCCGCATCGATTACGAAGCCGAAACTCCGGTGGTGGAGATGGAAAAGGCGCAGGCATTCGCGCCGAAGTCCGTGTTTGGCAAACCGCCAGAGACGATACGCGGCAATCCGGCGCAAGCGTTAGCCGATGCTGAGGTGCGGATTGAAGAAACTTACCGGACGCCCACCGAACACCACAACCCGATGGAGACGCACGCGACAACTGCCGTGTGGGAGGGCGATCGCCTCACCATTTACGACGCAACGCAGTATAACTTCGGCGTGCGTCAGGCAATGGCGACGACGTTTGGCATCCCCGAAGAGAACGTGCGCGTCGTGTGTCAATTCATCGGCGGCGCGTTTGGCGGCAAAGGTTTGGTTTGGCCTCACGTAACGCTGGCAGCGATCGCTGCCCGTCAGGTAAGTCGTCCCGTGAAATTAGTTTTAACCCGCGAACAAATGTTCACCACGGTCGGGCACCGGGCGGAAACCGAGCAACAAGTCGCACTGGGCGCAACCCGCGACGGTCGCCTCACCGCGATCGCCCATCGGGGCATCTCCCATACTTCAACGTTCGAGGAATTCCTCGAACCGTACACTGTGGGAACCCACATGATGTACGCCACTCCCAACTTGCAAGCAAAGCAAAGTCTCGTCCGTCTCAACAAGGGAACGCCGACCTTTATGCGTGCCCCCGGCGAAAGTCCAGGGATGTTCGCCCTCGAATCGGCGATGGACGAACTCGCTTATGCCTTGAAACTCGACCCGATTGAGTTGCGCCTCCGCAATCATGCAGACATAGATCCCAGCAATAACCTGCCTTGGTCGAGCAAGTCGCTCAAAGAATGTTACCAACTCGGCGCAGAAAAATTTGGCTGGTCGCGGCGCACTCCCGAACCGGGTTCGATGCGGGACGGTCGTTACCTAATCGGCATGGGAATGGCAAGCGCCACGTACCCCGTGAATCACTTCCCGGCTAGCGCGAGAGTCCGTATTTTGCAAGACGGCACCGCCTTGGTGCAGAGTGGTTCTCAAGAGATGGGGACGGGTACGGCGACGGTGATGGCGCAAGTCGCCGCTGACGCCCTTGGTTTGCCGGTTGAGCGAGTGCGATTTGAGCTGGGAGATACCCAGTTGCCCCGTGCGCCGATATCGGGCGGATCGGCGACGATGGGAAGCGTGGGGACTGCCGTGCATGAAGCGGCACAAGCAGCCCGTAGGAAGGTACTGGAGTTGGCACGCACGGATGCTAGTTCGCCGCTTTACAACGTCCCGGAAACGGACATGGCGATTGAGGGCGGACGCCTGTTTCGCAAGAGCGATCGTAACCAAGGCGAAACTTACCAAGCGGTGCTGACGCGCCAAAATTTGCCGCAAGTCGAAGAAAGCTTTGATGCCAAGTTTAGCCGCGCCGAGAAGAAGTATTCCATGCACTCCTTCGGCGCTCAATTTGCCGAAGTGCGCGTCGATCCTGACTTTGGCGAAGTGCGCGTAACCCGCTTTGTGGGAGCCTTTGGGGTGGGACAGGTAATCAACCTCAAAACAGCGCGATCGCAAATGATTGGCGGTATCGTCATGGGACTAGGTATGGCACTACTAGAAGAAACGGTGACAGACTCCCGTACCGGGCGTATCGTCAACGCCAACCTGGGTGAGTACCATGTACCTGTCAACGCAGACATCCCTGCAATTGAGTCGTACTTCGTCGAAGAAATCGACCCGTACATTAACCCGATTGGAGCCAAAGGCGCAGGCGAAATTGGCATCACTGGCGTGGCGGCGGCGGTGGCAAACGCTGTCTATCACGCCACCGGCAAGCGCATCCGCGACCTCCCGATTACGCCGGATAAGTTGCTGTAATCTGTCTTAGCACCTAACCCCCCAGCCCCCGCCCCTACCAGGGAAGGGGAGCCATATTCAAAGCCCCTCTCCGACACGGAGAGGGGTTTGGGGAGAGGTCAGTCCGGATTGGCTCAAACTGCAAAGCGCTATATGAAAGAATTACAGGAGATTGTTGCCGCATTTGCAAAAGCCAAAAATAGCGGCAAGACAGTAGCGATCGCCACCATTGTCAAAGTCAGTGGGTCTACCTATCGACGACCGGGCGCTCGAATGCTGATAATGCTGGAGGGTCAGAGAATCGGCTCGATTAGCGGCGGTTGTCTGGAGAATGACGTTTTTGAACGCGCTCAACAGGTCATCGCGTCTGGTCAACCCATGTTGGTGAACTACGATACGACCTCCGACAATGACATCGTCTGGGGTCTGGGACTCGGTTGCAAGGGAATGGTACAGGTGTTGATTGAACGCCTAACTCCAGAGAACGAGTTAAGTCCGATGACCTTTCTGGCAGAGTGTCTGCATCGTCGGCAAGTGGGAGTTCTAGCAACGATATTTCACATTGAAGGTCAAATCAAGGCACCAATCGGAACCCATTTAATGCTGCATCAAGATGGCATAATTTTCAGTAACCTCGAAGATGCAGATTTGAGTGCAGATATCCTCGAAGATGCCCGTGAAGTGCTTGATAAAAATTGCTCGCTTTTTAAAGCGTATCCCTTACTGGGAGGGAAAGCTGAAGTTTTTATCGAAGCGATTCAGCCACCTGTCTCGCTGGTCATTTTCGGAGCGGGTGACGATGCTATCCCGGTTGTACGCTTGGCGAAAGAATTGGGGTGGTACGTAACAGTCGTTGATAGCCGACCTGCCAATGCAAAATCAGAGCGATTTCCCAGCGCCGATGAAGTCATTTTGTCTCGCCCAGAAATCGTCAATGAAACCGTAGAAATTGATAACCGCACGGTAGCTGTCGTGATGACTCATAACTATCTGCACGACCTAGAAATCCTGAAAACACTCTTGCCTTCTCCCGTGCAATATTTAGGCATTCTTGGCCCCAAGAGAAGAACCGAACAGTTACTTCTTGAGCTAAAAGAACAAGGAATTCAGCTTACAGAAGCCCAACTTCACCGCTTGCATGGCCCTGTTGGACTGGATATTGGCGCTGACACACCGGAAGCGATCGCACTCTCAATTGTGGCGGAAATTCAAGCGGTTCTCGCCAATCGTTCGGGCGGGTTATTAAGAAAGCGCCAGGAACCAATCCACAACCGGAGTACCGGATGAATGCGCCTGTCGTCGGTTTGATAATTCTGGCAGCAGGAGCATCTACTCGCATGGGGACGCCAAAACAACTGCTGATGTATCAAGGGCGCAGCTTTCTCCGCCACACCGCAGAAGTTGCGATCGCTTCCCGCTGTCAACCCATCGTCGTCGTTCTGGGAGCGAATACAGAACAAATTAAGCCGGAAGTCAGCGAGTTACCCATCCAAATTGTCGAAAACCCACAGTGGGCGGAGGGGATGAGTTCTTCGATTCGGGTGGGTATTGAAGCACTAGATATTTTAAATCAGAACATAGAAGCCGTTGCGATCGCTCTTTGCGATCAGCCTTTCATCTCTTCCCTACTACTCAATCAAATCGTGGAAGCCTATCAGGTCACGCGCCGACCGATTATTGCTTCAGAGTATGCAGGAAGCTTAGGCGTACCCGCTTTGTTCAGCCACGCCTTGTTTCCAGAACTCATGAGCCTAAAAACGACCCAAGGCGCAAAACAAATCATCAAAAAATACTCACCCGAAGTCTTTCGCATCCCCTTTCCAGAGGGTGCTATCGACATTGATACGCCAAAAGATTACCAGAAATTTCAAGCGATCGCTGATGAGTATCTACAAAGCAGGACTGGTATTTAACAAATATAGCAATCCTAAATGAGTTGTAAACTTCTCTCTCTTCTTTTCTCTTTCTCTGTGTTCTCTGCGTCTTGGCGGTTCGTTTTTCCCCCAAATCACATAGGACTGATATATCAAGATGAAAGATGATGCATTTTTACTTTTTAAAGCATTTTCTCCATGAACACAGTACAAGGACTCGTATTGTATCGCTCAATAAAATAGAAGCCGAGCCGCTGATAAAGCTTCAGAGCTTGTGCTTGTTTTTGTTCATCAATCGTATCCAGCCTGACTTTCTTATAACCTATAATTCTGGCAAAATCTAAGAGCATCTGAGCCATTTTAGTCCCCAACCCTCGTCCTCGATAATCTTTAATAAACCACATTCTTTTTAGTTTGCAGATGTCGTCGCTCAAACGCCGAATTGCGCCACTGCCAACAACCCACTCCTCATCAATCAGCACCAAGAATGTGCCCTTATTGTCGAAGTAGTGCGATTGCACGTCATCTATATCAGACATGGCATCGTAATGCCTAATCACTTCTTCAGGAAGCTGCCATATTTCGTTGCAAACCGCGATGATTACGCGCTTGACTTCTTCAACTTGGTGTGATTTTATCGGTTTGATTTCTATCATCTTTTTGTCTGCTATTGCGTATAAACGGCACAGATTATAAGTTTGAGATCCTTAAAGTCGATGTGCAAGCGCTGAGTAAAGCCCCACCAAGTGTGAAGGCGGAAAACCGATTGCCAGTTAGAAAAAATGTCTATCTTAAGACGTATCCCCAAGCAAGTGACAAAACATTGTTCCCTGCGTAGACTGAGCGCAAGTCAATCAGGCAAACTTTAACAAAGAAATTAGCGATGAAGACACGACAGTTAGGACAAAGCGATCTCACCGTCTCGGCAATCGGTTTGGGTTGCATGGGAATGTCAGATTTTTACAGCAACCGCGATGATACTGAATCAATTGCCACTATTCATCGGGCGCTAGAATTGGGGCTAAATTTTCTCGACACGGCTGATATGTATGGGCCATTCAAGAACGAAGAATTAGTTGGACGAGCAATTAGCGATCGCCGCGACTCTGTGGTTCTCGCTACTAAATTCGGCATCGTTAGCAGCGAAGACCCTAACGTTCGCGGTATCAATGGCAAACCGGAGTATGTTCGCTCAGCCTGCGAAGCGAGTTTGCGTCGTCTGGGTGTAGAGACGATTGACCTCTACTACCAGCATCGAGTTGACCCAAATACTCCCATCGAAGAAACCGTCGGTGCGATGGCGCAACTGGTTCAAGAAGGCAAAGTCAGATATTTAGGACTCTCGGAAGCCGGATCGGAAACCTTGCGTCGTGCTTGCTCCGTACATCAAATTACCGCATTGCAGAGCGAGTATTCCCTGTGGAGCCGCGATCCAGAAGACGACATTCTTGCCACCTGTCGAGAGCTTAACATTGGCTTTGTTGCCTATAGCCCGCTCGGACGGGGCTTTTTGACCGGGCAGATCAAAAGCTTTGATGACTTGGCTGCTGATGATTACCGCCGCAACTCACCGCGTTTTCAGGGCGAGAACTTTCAGAAAAATCTGGAACTGGTACAACGGATTGGCGAAATTGCCCAAGAAAAAGGGTGCCGACCAGCGCAGCTGGCTCTTGCTTGGGTGCTGGCGCAGGGTGAAGACATCGTTCCGATTCCCGGAACTAAGCGGCGGCAATATCTGGAAGAAAATACCGCTGCGCTGGAAGTGAATCTGACGCCAGAAGATTTGCAGCGCATTGACGAAGTGGCCCCCAAAGGCGTCGCTAGCGGCGGACGTTATCCGGAATCGATGATGAGCATGGTAAACCGCTGACATTTTTGAGCGACGGTTTCTGCTACAAAGATGCTTGTGACAGGTCAAAGTTACTGCGTGCAATCCTGAAAACGGTTAATTCCGAGCCATCAGATTTTTTGTCCGCGCTAAAACTCCCTTCGTTCTACGAGGAAAACCATGAGATACAAGCTATTCGGAAAGAGTGGATTAAGAGTTTCCGAACTCTGCCTTGGCACAATGACTTTTGGTGAAGACTGGGGTTGGGGCGCATCTAAAGATGAAAGCCGCCAAATATTTGATGCCTTTGTGGAAGCAGGCGGTAACTTTATTGACACTGCCAACGGCTACACAGAGGGCACCAGCGAGAAAATGGTTGGTGAGTTCATTGCCTCAGAACGGGAACGCTTTGTCGTTGCTACCAAATACTCGTTTCCCTTGCACATGAGCGATCGCGCGGGCAACCCCAATGGCAGTGGCAATCATCGCAAGAACATGATGCAGTCGTTGGAAGGCAGTCTGAAACGCCTGAAAACTGACTACATTGACATATACTGGCTGCACGCTTGGGACTTTATGACGCCTGTAGAGGAAGTGATGCGTGCCTTCGATGACATGGTACGTTCTGGCAAGGTTCTCTACATTGGCATTTCTGACGCACCCGCCTGGATTATTTCCCAAGCAAACACGCTGGCGCAGTGTTACGGCTGGACGCCGTTTGTAGCGCTGCAAGTCGAGTACAGTTTGATTCAGCGGACGCCAGAACGGGATTTGTTACCGATGGCAAAGGCATTCGACTTGGCAATTACGCCGTGGTCGCCCTTGGGTGGCGGTGTGCTAACGGGCAAGTACAATCAGCGCACCCAGAGCAACAATAGCGAACAGGGGGGCGAACAGGGGCGAATCGGAACGATAGGGGGGAATATTTCCGAGCGGAATTTAGCGATCGCTGACGTTGTGTGTCAAGTTGCCGAAGAAATTGGGCACACGCCTTCACAGGTGGCGCTGGCTTGGCTAAGCGCTCAAAGCAGCGTCATCATCCCGATTATCGGTTCTCGGAAGGTCAGCCAGATCGAAGATAATCTGGCTTGCCTAGATGTCCATCTGACGCCAGAGCATTTGCAACGCCTCAATGAGGTGAGTCAGATCGATCTGGGCTTCCCCCATGACTTCCTGAGTAATGACACGATCCGCGATCGCCTTTATGGCGGCACATTCAACTTAATCGACAATCATCGCAGCTGAAACCAGGGTAAGGAATAAATCAATAAACCCATGCTATTTCCTGATAATTTCCAATGGCGATCTAATTCACCTTGCAGAATTTACGCTAAAGCCAGAGAATCAGGAATGCTTGGGGGAATTGGAGCGAGAATCTGTAATGTTAAGGTTGCAAAATCCAGAACGAAACGATTTTAAATCTCCCACAAAAATGTATCGCTTAAATAAGGTGAAGTTGCCATGAAAGTTAAATCTGCATATACAAGGCTTCTGGTTACTGATATTGAAGCTTGCTTTCTGTTCTACCGAGATGTAATGCAATTCAAGGTAAATGTAGAAGATTTCACGAGCGGATATGCTGAATTTGAAGCGGGAGATATGAAGCTGGCTTTATTCAGGCGCAAGGAAATGGCAGAGATGATAGGCAGCGACCATAAGCCCTCCAGTGCCGAATGTCAAGACAAAGTTGTATTAATTTTCACAGTACCTAACTTGGACGAAGCCTATCACGAATTAAGACATAAAGACATCGAATTTACTACAGATCCGATGACCAACCCATACTATGGAATGAAGACAGCCTATCTTCGAGATCCTGATGGCAATCTTATTGGTTTATATCAATTTTTAGACTGATATAAAAGAGCCAGTCTGGTTAGCGATTCCTAAGCTAATGATTGTGCGATCGCTATTTGTATTTTGGGCCTGCCGTCAGCATTACAAAAAAAGCGCTGCCCCTGGATAGCAGTTTATCTCAGCGTTCGGAAACCAAAGGCAAACCAGATTCCGCATCCCTCTTAGGTGCGGCTTGCTGACGGACACAGTGCCTTCGATACCTTTAAAGAACTCCTGACACAAGGCGGTGCAGGTTTAATCGAACCCATGTGAAATGAGCCAATATCCTGGCGTGCTACCGATCCGAGAAGAGGACTTTCCAGCGAATAATGTAGCTGAAGAGAGAAAATCGCAACTTTAATCTGGCGAACTGACTTTTTCCGCCCTTGTTGTCCCAGCGCTAACTATCGGTCTCCAAACCACCATTGCTCCCCTAAATCGAAATATAAAATTACAGTTTTCCATGTTCCGAAATCTGTAAATTGTTCCACAATTAAGGGAACCTCTATTAAGGAATTGTTATGGGCAAGGAAAAGGAAAAGGGTGGCAAAGAAGCCAAAAAGCCTAAAAAGGAATCTGACGGCACTAAGAAGCAGAAGAAAGATCCGAATAGACATGACGGACCACCAGGAGGGAAGTAAACCGAGCTAGACGAGTTCCGTCTTCATATGACCCGCCCCACTTGTAGGATACGGTTGGCATCCCGATCTAACCTCTCCCTAGCCCCTTTCCCTGCTAGGGAAGGGGCTAGGAAATTCGATTTGCCAAGCATGGCGTTTTAAGTTGATAGCCACGACCTCATTTGCTTACAACATAATCAAACCCAACCTCGCACCCAGAGTCACCGCCTCAGTTCGGCTGGAAGCGTTGAGCTTTTGAAAGATTGATGATACGTGAAACTTGACGGTATGCTCAGAAATGCTCAACTGCTTGGCAATGTTCTTGTTCCCCATTCCCAGCGCCAGCATCCCTAAGACCTCGATCTCCCGTGGTGTCAGCGCCTGAATCGGGGAAGCAGGGAGTCGGCGTGCGGAGGACTCTTTGAGAGGCAGCAGAGAATCCATAAAGTCTGGATGCAGCACCATCAGCCCCAGCGCTGCTGTCACCACAGTTGCGACAATTTCCTCAGCCGTTGCCGTTCGCGGTAAGATTGCCCGCACGCCGACTTGCAAAACCGACTCTAGCCAAGTGCTGTGGGGGTTGTTCGCTAAGATGACAAGTGCCGGAGATTCTGCACCAAGCGCGAGTAATTTCTCTTCAGCCGGATCGTCATCTGAGAAGGAATAATCCAGCAACACCACATCGGGTTGTCGTTCCTCAAGCAGCTGCACCAGAGTGTCTGTGCTAGAGGAACTACCGACGATTTCCAGCAACTCAGAGGTGCGGATGATGCTCTCCAACCCCGCACGCACGATGGGATTTTCGGCTGTCACCACGACCGAAATCACGCTGACTTCACCTCTGGAAAGGTTGGTTCGATAGTGTCTTGAGGAGCAGATGCGATCGCGTAGCACCGTCTCCCAGAACGCAGAAATTCCAACGCTAGGGGCTTTCCGGGTTCGGCATACTTGAGAATGCTCAGCAGATCATCCGGGGTTTGAAAAGATTCACCGCCCACACCTATTAGCACGTCGCCCATTTGAAGACCCACCGAGGCAGCTAAACTCCCCGGAGCAACTTCCAACACTAATAAGCCCAAAACACGCTGATTTTCTAACCGAAGCAGCACGGGACGGAGAGTGACACCCAGAGAGAGTGGGCGATCGCGTTTGAGAAACCGTTCGACTCTCTTACTGGGGATTGCCAACGCTAACCCATTGGCAATCATCGTGTTAATTGCGATCGCTCGCCCCCGTGCATCGGCAAGCAAACCCCCAGAATTTCCGGGTGCTAGCCGAATATCAGCCTTCACCCATCTTTGAGTGCTGAAGTCATCGGTGGCGTTAGTCGCGTGGATAATTCCCGTAGTGAGTGCGCCAACTAAACCTAGCGGATTTCCCACTGCCAGCACCAGTTCGCCGACTCTGAGGCTCTCCGAATCGCCTACCGTGACGGCGGGAAGGTCAGTTGCCTCAACCTGGAGTGCTGCTAAATCCTGTCTGGAGTCGATATCAGTGCGGATAGCCTCAATGACTCGTCCATCCCAAAGTTCCACAATCGCCCGGTCGAAAGGGGCGACATGAGCGTTGGTGATAATCAAACCTTGAGAATTCCAGATTACACCCGATCCGCCACCCCCGCGACTGCTGCGGACTTGTACGGTACAACGGCGTAGTTGTTCGGCGATTTGCGACAACTCCAGGGCAATCTCTGCACTTGCACCTGTATTTTCTAGAGTTGCGATCGCGAAGCGCTGACTTGTCAAGTTCACCATCTTAATCCTCCCTCGCCGGTCGTTCGCCAACGGTGAGTGTGATTTCCAGGGGCGCACCCCCTCGAATCAGCTGCACTTTCAAGCTTTTTCCGACGGTTTCCGCCCCCAACATCGCCTGCACGTTCTCTGTGTCGCTGACCGGATTGCCATCGATTGCGACTAACACATCGCCAATCAGCACCCCAGCTTTATCCGCAGGGCCATTCGGCTCAACGTTGACAACAATTACCCCACCATTAGAAGCCAGAGAAAGCGCCCTCTTCAGCGTATCCGGCAAGCGAACCGGCTGCATTCCCAAACCCAGGTAGCCTCGTGCAATCCGTCCTTTTGAAAGCAACTGATTGACTACCCGGTTCACCGTAGAGGCGGGAATGGTTAAAGCCATATTGCGAGGCCCGGAGGTATTCATGCCTGCAACTTTACCGGCTGCATCGACCATCGGCCCGCCGGAGAATCCGGAGTAGAGGGTTAAATCGAGACGCACAAATCGATCGATCGAACCACCGCTCATACTACGCCAAGCATCCCCAATCGCGCTCACCACACCCATAGAGGCACTGACGCCGTTCTCAGTCCCTCGTCCGAGTGCAAGTGCCAGATGACCGACCTTTAGCGTTGCCGCATCGCCAATTTCCGCAACCGGGAATTCGATGTTTTCTAGCTTTAGGACAGCGACATCGGTGCTAGCGTCACGCCCCAGGATGGTAACGGGGACTGTCCGACCATCGGGTAAGGTGACGGTGATTTCCTCTTCGCGCTTGATGGTTTCGTCAGAGGTGACGATGATACCGGGTCGCCAGTGGATACCGCTTGAGGAGGAATTCCGCCTTAGCCATCCTCTTCTCCCGTAGGAGGTTCGCCCATTGACTGCAACAACTGAGGCACCGACTCGCTCAACAGTATCGGCTAAATTGTTGGATAGAGCCAGCAAGGTGCTGGATATCTCCGATGAAGATTCCGATGAAGATAAAGACATTCCATTTCTCCAATGCGATCGCTTTTACGGGACAGCTGCCAATCCGGTTCGGTAAACTCCCTCAACCCCTCTCCATCTCTCCCTAACCCTCCTCGCGGGGGTAGAGAAGCGGGTTCGGGGGTGAGGTCTGCCCGATTTAAACCGAATTGCCACTTCCTGCTGATATCGTGCCGTTTTCAAAAGACGGGCGGCATCAGAGAAATGGGGAGAACTCACCCTAGAAAAATGGCTAGGGTTCCATGTATTCCTAATTACAAGTTAACTTTATGGGGGCTAACCCCTCTGGCAGAACTTCACCCGCCACGAAGGTAGTTCTTAAGAACGAGGTAAGCTGAGAGCGGTTTCTCCAACATAGACAGCAGGCAGGTCATGCAAAACGCAAAAAAAGTCTATGGAACCAACAGAAACCAATCCATCCCAAAAACTGGCAGACAAGAACTCCAAGCCAATTACTCAGGTACAACGAGATAGTGTAATTACCTCTGAAGACTTGCCTCCGAAGGCATTTCGCATCAGCCTGACGATAGCAACTCTGGCGATTGTGTTGCTGTTTTTTGGCTTTTACTTCGGCATCATTAATGTTTAGAGTATTGCTAGCAAGATGAGCTACTTTGCATTTCACCTTGTCTTTATCCTGCCACCAATCCTCTTTCTAGCATGGGTTCAACGCCAACCTCTAGCTGGTATCGGAGGACTGAGAGCGTGGTTAGGGCTACCCCTGATTGCGCTGATTGCCCTGATTTATACGACACCGTGGGACAATTACCTGGTTTGGCACGACGTATGGAACTATGGCACGGATCGGGTGGTGGGTACGATTGGCTACGTGCCCGTTGAGGAATATTTATTCTTCATCCTTCAGCCACTTCTAACAGGTCTGTGGCTGTACTGGTTGTTTCCTCTCACAACTGAGCCAGCACAGGAGGAGGATTCTCCTTGGCTGCGAGCATCTGGCATCGTTTTCTGGCTCGTTCTCAGCATTGCGGGAGCTTTTATGTTGCAGTCGGAGAAGACTGTGTACATGGGGCTAATTTTAGCTTGGGCATGCCCCATACTGGCGCTACAGTGGGGAGTTGGAGCAAAGCAACTCTGGGCGAGAAAAGATGCTTGGCTGATTGGCACTCTAATCCCCACAGTTTACCTGTGGATAGCCGACCGCATTGCCATCGGACAGGGCATTTGGAGCATTTCTGAGACCTATAGCATTGGATTTAAGCCGTTTGGGTTGCCGATTGAAGAGGCGACATTCTTTTTAATCACGAACCTGCTAGTGGTGCAAGGACTTTTACTGTTTCTATTGGTGGGGAAGATGCGATCGCTTCTACCACTAATCTCTTTCCCCATTCTCAATAATGGGCGACCAGAACTTCCAAAAGCTCTTGCTCAGGTAGAGTCTGGAAACGATACGGTTTGAGATGGTTGCCTCTATTTTCCACATCACCTTTTGGGAGTAAAACCGAGATGCCTATTAAGGAATTTTTAGAACAAATTTCTGACACGGTATGGGAAATTCCGGTTTCCTACAAGGAAGGGATGCGCGTTCCCGCCCGGATTTATGGGACAGAAAAGATAATTTCCGAATTAGATGAAGCGGTTTACGACCAAGTTACGAATGTAGCGACGCTGCCAGGAATCACCAAATATGCTATGTGTATGCCCGACGGACACTTTGGCTATGGTTTTCCCATTGGTGGCGTGGCGGCGATGGATGTGGAAAAGGGAGGCGTGATTTCCCCCGGCGGTATCGGTTTTGATATCAATTGCGGAATGCGTTTGATGGTTACAAACCTCACCTACCATGAAGTCAAACCCTATATCAAAAAGCTGGTAGATAGGCTCTACGAAAGGGTTCCTGCCGGAGTGGGAAGCAGCGGTTTTGTAAAATTATCGCGGAATGACTTTCGCAAAGTCGTCGAACAAGGCGCTCAGTGGTGCGTTAATAATGGCTATGGTTGGGAAGAAGATTTAGAATTGATTGAAGAAAACGGCTGCATTAAAGGTGCTGATTCTGCAAAGATTAGTGACAAGGCAATTGACCGGGGTTTCAATCAAATTGGAACTTTAGGATCTGGCAATCATTATTTAGAAATTCAAGTTGCTCGAAAGCAACATATTTTCGATCCAGAGTTAGCTAAGACGATGGGAATTACCATGCCAGATCAGGTGGTGGTGATGTTCCACTGTGGAAGTCGCGGATTTGGTCATCAGGTGGCAACCGACTATCTGCAAAGATTTTTAAAGGTAATGGATAGCAAGTATGGAATTAAAATACTTGACCGAGAATTAGCTTGTGCGCCCTTTGATTCTCCGGAAGGGCAAGCCTATTTTTCTGCGATGAAATGCGGCATTAATATGTCTTATGCCAATCGTCAAGTGATTCTGCATCGGATTCGCGAAGTATTTTCGGAAATCTTTGAACGTTCGGCGGAAGACTTGGGGATGCACATGGTTTATGATGTGGCACACAATACCGCCAAGCTAGAGAGTCATATTGTGGATGGGAAAAAGCGATCGCTCCTCGTCCATCGTAAAGGTGCAACTCGCGCTTTTGCACCAGGAATGGCAGATATTCCGGAACGCTACAAGAACATTGGTCAGCCAGTTATTATTGGCGGCAGTATGGAAACCGGATCTTATTTATTAGTCGGTGTACCCACTGGCGATCAGACTTTCTTCAGCACTGCACACGGAAGCGGACGCACAATGAGTCGTACCAAGGCGCGAAAAGCTTGGAAGGGAGAAACACTCCTGAAAGATATGCAGAAGAAGGGTATTTATGTCCGCAGTACCTCAATGTCTGGACTAGCAGAAGAAGCGGGTGCGGCTTACAAAGACATCGATGATGTGATTGAAGCGGCGGAGTTAGCGGGGATTAGCAAAAAGGTGGTGCGGTTAACACCGATTGGAAATATTAAAGGATGAAGCAAATTTAACATTTGCGCGATCGCCATCTCCTACTAAAATTCTGGCTTTTTAGGTTGCTCTAAAAATTCCAAATCTTTACAGAAACTAGGCTTACCTTTTTTGAAGTCACTAAGCTTGTATTTGTAGAGGGTTCCTTGTTTGGCAAACACTAAATTACCCAGAAAATCCCAAGTAGCCCAGTCAATAGAATCAAGAAGATCGGGATATTCATCTAACCTAAACTTGAAAGTATAGCCACGTTGCAAAAAACCTGTGTAATACATTCTTAATGTCGGATGCTCTCGACTCGGCTGCCAATACCAGCCGTCGTCATTTTCGCACTTGACCGTATACGTTTTGGAATTCTCAACTTTCACATTATTGCCGTAATTGTCTCCAGCTCTAGTCCATCCATCCCGCTCCAACCGGGGATATAGTACGCCTAAATCTTCTCCTCCAAACTGGGAATTCAACTGTCCTAATTTAAAAGGGATGCTGCCTTTTGGCTGTCCCAAACCATTCAATAACAGTTCTTTCTCATCTTTCCAATAGCCTCCTCCAAACCACGTTCCCATATTGTCTGCCTCCAAGTGGGTTTTTAACCGAGGCAACAGACAAACCCCGCTCCAGGTGTTGCCATTACGCCCCCCCATCGCCAAATAAACCATCCATTTTCCATCGAAAGATATATCGCATCTTTTTGGATATAACTTACCGTTAAACCAAGACCCATATTCTAGGCAATCGTCTTCTGTATTCCAACGAATGATGTGGAAAACTTTTGACGGCTTTCGTCTGATTACAGCGACGTAGGGCGAGCCTTTCGCTGGAAGTAAATGTATTCTCGCTGGAATTTCTTCAATCATCGCAGTGCAGTTCCATCAAAGGGATAGTTTATGCAGGTACGCACGCCATTAACAGTGATTACGGGGCCACTCGGAAGCGGAAAAACAACTTTGCTTCGTCACATTCTCGACTCTTTTCCTAAAAAGATTGCCATTTTGATGAATGAATTTGGCGAAATTGGTATTGATACTAAAATCATTCAAGGCAAAAATGTCCAAATGGCGGATCTCGGTGGTGGTTGCGTCTGCTGTTCGCTGTTAGGCGAGTTTGAAGCCGCTGTCAATGAAATCATTGATAGCGTTGACCCGGATAATATTGTGGTGGAGACAACAGGGGTTGCAGAACCAGATGCGCTGGTGTTCGACATTCAAGAAAGCTTAACTAAAGTGCGACTGGATGGAGTTGTCACGGTTATCGATGCCGATGCAATGGTGAAATATCCGTCTGTGGGACATACCACTAGGATACAAATTGAAGCAGCAGACACCCTCCTTTTGAACAAAGTTGATTTGGTTTCTGAAAGCGAGTTAAAGGCGATAGAAGATAAATTGCGCTCCTTCAACGAAGTCGCCTCAATTTTGCATACTAAGCGATGCCAAGTAGACCCAGATTTACTATTTGGTATTGGTCGAGAGCGAGTTCAACCGCAACCTCACCACGTTCACCAACTTGAATTTGAATCCTTTAGCACGACAAGTCCTGCGACTTTCGATCGCCAATGTTTTGGAGAATTTGCCGACTCACTTGGGACAGATGTTTACCGGGCGAAAGGTTTTGTACGATTTCCTGAAGGAAACTATCTATTTAATTTCGTGGCTGGACGTTGGGATCTGGAGCCATTTGAACAAGAGGGCACGGAGCTAGTTTTTATCGGCAAACAGGTAAGCGATCGCAAGGAAGAAATTATTAGTCAGTTAAAGACGTGTGAGCAATAGTCCTATGCCTTATGAGTTTCTTGAAGATGTTGCCACTGCTGATATTGCTTTTCACGCTTGGGGAAAGGATTTAGAGAAGCTTTTCATCGCGGCAGGTGATGCAACCCTTAACGTGATGATTGATAATCTGGATGCGATCGCGCTAACCGAGACGCGCACCTTCAGCTTGGAAAATGATGAATTGGATATGCTGCTGTTTAATTTCCTGCAAGAATTCATCTACTACAAAGACAGTGAGTTACTACTGCTGAGGGCGCAACAGGTTGAGATTGAGGAGAAAGATGGAGTGCATCAGCTAAGTGCGGTTACGAAGGGAGAAAAGCTCGATAGCGATCGCCATCAACAGCGAGTAGATGTCAAAGCGGTTACTTTACACCAGTTCCAATTGGAAAAAACCGATGACGGTTGGACAGCAATGGTGATCCTTGATATTTAGTGCGTATCTGCAAAAAGGCTTTGCAAATTGTAAATGCCGATGCGGATATTTTAAGATTGCAGCGAATATTGCGGTTCTCAATTGAGTGGAACATAGGTTGTTTGTAGGGGCGAATGAATTGCCTCTACTCTGTAGTTTCTCAAAGAATGACTAATTCTCCTTTAAGTCAGTGATATTCGATTTAAATACTCTGACCGGGGAAAATATTACCCAAGCTAAGTCTCTCTAGCCTACGGCACGCTACGCTAACGCCGACTCACCAAAAACCCAAGTTTGGAAACCTGCGAAAGTAGATTTCGTCTTTCGTCTGTATATCCATAACTTACAGGATACCCTTATCCTTCCAATCGCAGTGGGTATTTATAAACATCCTTTCAAGAGGAAATTTTTCCTATAATGCACAATTTTATAGAACCGCTGGGTAACTGGAATCCCCAACTGTTGCGGGAACTCAAAGGACGTCTTAAACCTCGCAACATTCTGTTGGCAAGTGTTATCTCTGTGCTGGGTCAATTTGGAATATTCATGTATTTTCAAACCCAGCTGCCGAATCCTATTAACCGAATCGCGGATATCTACAATAAATATTGCACAGGCAAGCCCCTTCCTAATAGTAAAGAACCGCTATGTCTGTTGGATGGATTGGGCAATTTGGTTATCAACTCGCAATTATGGTCATTAGACCGATTTATATCCCTGAGCATTATTGGCATCTTAATCCTGTTACTAGCAGGAACCTATTTGCTAATTAGCGATTTGGCTACTGAAAAACGTCGCGGCACCCTAAATTTTACTCGGCTCAGCCCTCACTCTACTGCGGGTATTTTGACGGGAAAACTGCTGGGGGTTCCGATTTTGATTTATCTGGTAGCTGTCGTTGCAGTTCCTTTCCATTTGTGGGCTGGACTCGCCGCCAAAATTTCTTTGGGACAACTATTGAGTTTCTATGGGGTTCTCGTTGGTAGCTGTATTTTCTTTTACAGTGCTGCGTTGTTATATGGCATTGTCAGTTCTTGGCTGGGCGGTTTTCAAGGTTGGTTAGGCAGTGGTACGGTTCTGGCTTTACTAATGCTAACTAAGGGGATAAGTACGACCAGTTACTATAATTCAACGACTTGGCTGAAGCTGCTTAACCCCTTTTGCCTAATCCCACATTTGTCTGCTAGTTCTTTTAATGAATCTTTTGCCACAGGGTTAGAAGGGTTTAAGTGGTTTAGCTTACCATTGGGTGACAGTGTTTTAACTGCCGTAGGCTTTGTGCTGTTAAACTACAGCATTTTGATTTGGTTTATTTGGCAAGCTTGGCAGCGTTGTTTTCGTAATCCCAATGCCACTATGTTAAGTAAGCAGCAGAGTTATTTATTAACTGCTTGCTTTACAGTTTTGACTCTAGGATGTGCCAATTACAACTCCATAGAAAATCGTAGCGTTTACGCTGCGCCGCTGTTAGAAAACCTCTTGGCACTATCGTTGTTGAATCTGTTGCTATACCTCTGTTTAATTGCTGCTGTGACGCCTCATCGCCAAACTCTACAGGATTGGGTAAGCGCTCGACCCAAGAGGGGTTCTAATAGCAAGAGATTCGCTGATAGCTCGTTGGTAAAGGATTTAATTTGGGGTGAAAAAAGTCCAGCGGTAGTAGCGATCGCGCTGAATGTAGTGATTGCGATCATCCCCTTGGCTTTATTTATTTTACTGTCCCCTGCACAATCGGCTACTGGTATAAATGCTGCTGTAAAAGTAAATGAGAGCAGAACTGGGGCGTTGTTTGGTCTTACTTTAGTGGCTAGCTTAATCCTAATTTACGCAAGCATAGCCCAACTGCGATTATTCATGCGAACTCAGCAACGGACGCTCTGAGCAGCGGGAACGCTAGGGGCACTAATTGTATTGCCACCAACTATTTTTGCGGTACTGAGAATTCACCATTTCGATCCCTTGGTGGTGCTGTCGCTGTCTATTGTCTCTCCTTTCGCTCTCTTACTAGGCTCGGAGAAAATTTTTCTGCTAATTCCAGGTCTGGGACGAATACTGGTATTTTTGAACCTGCAACTGACACGCCAGTTGCGGCAAGCAGGCAAGCAAATCAAAGGCTCCAGCCACGTCAGCTCGTAGTGAGAAACGCGCGATCGCGATCGCCATCAACAGCGAGTAGATGTCAAAAAATAACTAGAAGTAAATGGGGAGCAACCCTTTACTGTTTCGGATACTCCATCCAAACAGCATGTGTGGGGATTATATCCCTGTGAACCATTCTGTTATAGAAGAAAGGCATAACCCCATTAGGTATTTTAAACTCCCTTGTAAGTTCTTGATTCAAAGGCAAAAATCCAGCATTTATTGCAGTGAAAACTCCGCATCCTGGATTTATGACTTCTGTTTTTAAATTATAATCAGGATGCAATTCAAACCCAGCATGAATTATTGCTTCCGGATTTTTTTTACGAATATCCTTTACTAAATCATGTAGCAGATAAGTTGCTATGCCCTTAGGTTTTTTAACACTTTTGTTTGCTAGCATAAATTCAGGACAAAATGAATTAGAATAGCTATCTCTGTTACTAAATACAGCAGCAACAATTTTGTTTCCGTTAGCAACAATCCTAAAGTTGTAATCGAAATTTTCCGTCTCAAGATTTTTGTTCACATCATCTTGAACTAAGCTTTTAAAATTAGTTGTTTTCTTGAAACGATCTGCAAATACTTTTATAGAAGATTTTCTAAATGCCAAGATTAACTGATTTTTGTCTTCATCTTTTAGGCTGACAAAATTCCTAGGAGTAAAAATTATGTAGCCCTCGCGTTCTAGTTCATGTTTTAATTCTGGAACTCCTTTATATCTGTCAGGTTGCTGTAAATGCTCTGTTTGTTTTAAAACCCTATGATTAAGATTAGATAACTCTTTATTTTCACCAAGAAGATATAGAGTTATTATATTTGTATCTGAATCAAGTTGTAAAACCTTTGCTAAACTGTAGCCCTGATCGATAGCTTGTTTAAGCAGGTTATTAAAATTTAGATTTCCAGTTATTATAAGATCCAAATAAAGTCCAGCATAACCTCCTCCTATTGCAAACGTATTTATAGGAATAAACCCTAATTCTTTAATATTTTTAAAGAAATCATATTTATTTAAATTAATTTCTAAACTTAAATCATTTACTGATTTAATTGTTAAATTAACTCTAGGTATGAGTATTTTATTACAGGGAGATACTAAGATATCTAAACCTTCATTAATTAAGCCAATTTCTCTAACCTCCCCTAAATAAGTAGATAGCCTGTTTTTTACTTTTCTCATGAAATTATAATTTTTTATACCATTTTGCATTACTGCTGATTCAGGCTGTTTTGCTTCTCCATCCAAATTCCATAAATTTTCTCTATTGCTGATGTCATTTGATCCAAGCATAGTCCTACAATGTTTTTGGATTTTTTCCCAATATATTTCCCCCAATATAATACTATGCGCCCAAATCACCTTACTGAATATGGATATACTCACTCTTGACCAATTTGGTCGTCTTCTCATTCCCAACGAGATACGAGAACAACTCGGATTGACCAGCACCACGCAGTTCACTTTAGCCGTTCAAGACGGTAAGCTGATTCTGGAGCCTTTGCCCCAAGAGTCAAAAGTTTATCATTCAGGCACGTCATTAGTCGTTGATCAGAGCCAACAGGTAATTTAGAGACGGCACTGGAAGAAGTATGGGAAGAACGAATCAGGGAATTTATTACCAGCAGTGAGAACCCTGTTTGATACCAGGAGTCCTATATATTGTGATGGCTCGACTTGTGCAAGTGCCGCAGTAGCGCAGTACACTTTTCAAGCCGTGATGTCTATCAAAAACCTGGGTTCGACTGCCCTGCCTAGCTAAGATACAAGCAGAAAGTTACTACTGTGAATCGTTATGGTACAGTACAACCCGTTTCAGCATCTTCCCACCGCTGAAGAGCTACCTGAAACTGACCATAAACCTGTGGATAGCGAACTGCAAATTCTCGTCCCCAGCTTATTAGGAGATATCTTAGCTTGGCTCTGGCAGAACCGTACCTACTGGTTTTGGGGCATCAACATGGGGGTTTATTATGACCCTGGAAAATCTGCAATTGTCCCTGATGGATTCTTAAGCTTGGAAGTTGAACGATTAACCCGTGCTGGGGGACGGTTGAGTTATGTTATCTGGCAAGAAGACAAGGTTCCTCTTCTGGCACTTGAGTATGTCTCTAAAACTTACGGTCAAGAGTACGACACCAAGAAAAATGAGTATGCCAGTATTGGCGTGTCGTACTATGCGATCTACAACCCGGAGTACCATAGGCGTGACAAGCACAATCCCTTTGAGGTTTATCGCTTGGTGGATGGGCAGTATGTGCTGCAATCGGGCGAGCCAGTGTGGATACCTGAGATTGGCTTAGGAATTGGTAGGGCGCAGGGTAGTTATCGGGCTTGGACGCGGGAGTGGCTGTACTGGTACGACGAGAATGGCAATCGACTTATTCCACCAGAGGAAATAATTAGGCAGGAGCGTCAACGGGCAGAGCGTTTGGCAGAGCGACTGCGGCAGATGGGAGTTGACCCCGATACTCTGTAGAAATGCGATAAGCGTGACGGTATGCTTCGCTAACGCACGGTAGTAATTCATCAGTGCGATCGCATCTTGAGCTACTCAAGTTCAAGTTTGGCGATCGCGTTTTTCTCAATTTCAGCTTGGGTTGTGGAAGCGATCGCTTCAAATTTCCTCCTCCCTCTCGCTATTACCTATCTGCTGAACCCTTATCGATAGTTTCCCAAAATACATCATTCTTTATACAGAGAAATTAATCGCAAACAAATTTCTCTGATATTTAGACAATACTCATTCACTATTTTTAGGCTAAATATTCTATCCCCCCTACCCCCTTCTACCTTTAACAACCTGAGGTACTGTAGTCTTAAAAACTAAAAGTTGGGGGGATTGCTTTTTTTTGCAGACGCTTCGTAAAAAAAATACTTCAGAGATTTAGTCAATACTCATTCAACATTTTCAGGCTAAATATTCTATCCCCCCTACCCCCTTCTACTCTGAATAGGATGATGTGCGGTAGACAAAGAATTTGGGGATCGGGGGGGATTAGTGATTACGAATAAGTTGCTGAAATGGGATAAGTTTTACTAGACCTCTTGCAAAAGTCGTCGCTGGGGTAATATGGGGTCTAAAATTAGGCGATTGCTAGCTGCCGGTCATAAGTTTTACTCATCTTACCTTTGACTGAGCCGAAGTTCATA